>CAYSBK010000071.1:0-11477 GCA_964429265.1 uncultured Pirellulales bacterium
CGCCGTACCGGCCGCCGTAACCACCGTAGCCGCCGCCTATGCCGCCGTACCGGCCGCCGTAACCACCGTAGCCGCCGCCTATGCCGCCGTACCGGCCCCCGTAACCACCGTAGCCGCCGCCTATGCCGCCGTACCGGCCGCCGTAACCGCCGTAGCCGCCGCCTATGCCGCCATAGCCGCCACCGTAACCGCCATAGCCACCATAGCCGCCACCGTAGCCGCCGTAGCCGCCACCATAACCACCGTAACCGCCATAGCCGCCCATCATTCCACCCATCATTCCGCCCATCATCATCCCGCCGCCACCGAAGTACTCAGCTCGCTGGCCCAGCAGTTCCGTTACGTCATAGACTCTGGTTACGAGTTTGCTGGGAAGGGCCTGCGCGGTTGCGATGGTGATGACGCCCTGTTCCACGACGTAGCCGAGCTGGTACTCCGGGTACTCGGCGTAGCCAACCGCTACCGACTTCAACAGCAGCTCCAGTGCCGTTGATATCGGTGCCGCAGATATCGGGTCCATGTTGATGGGCGTGGTCCGATCAACGTCTGCGTTCTCCTGCAGGTCGCGCCACAGCACCGTTATCCTGAGCGGCGGGTCGACCGAGTTCCTCAGCAGGTCCAGAGCCTCCCCGAATGGCGTCTCCGGCCTAAGCGAAGACAAATCAACCACCGTTTCCAACTGCCTGTAAACCGCCGCATCGCGCGGGTCCTGGCCGATCACCTGGTCCGGTTTGCGCTTCGCAGATATCTCGTCCCAGTTCTTTGGGTACGTCAGGTCCTTCGCGAAGGACACCGCGGATTTGTCCACCTCGAGCAAGAGGTCCGCCCTTTCACGGTCCGACTCACGCTGAACTTCCAGTTGCTTGCGATAATGAATCGTGTCCTGCAGGAATTGCTTCAGCCACAAAGCCTCGTCGTTCACCGGGTCCAGCGCCAGCAGCAATTCCAACTGGCCGAGCGCTTCCTCGTAACGCTGCTGCCGCGCGTGAGCCTTGGCGTTCTTCATAAGCTCCGTAATCCTCCTGGCCCGTTCCTCCTGACGCTGCTTGGCATACTCTTGCTGGGCCTTCTTCGCCGCGTCCTCCTTCTTGCGAAGCTGATCCGCCTCGTACTGCGACCGCCGCCGAGCTATCAGATCGGAAAGCTGTTTGAGCCTCGCGACGTACTGGTTGTAAAGCTCATCACCAAGGTCCACCCGGTACGTATTGACAATACCAAGGGCATCATCGACCACCTGCTGCGCCCGGTCGAACTCGTTACTGTCGGTGTATTTGTACACCTGCTCGTTGGCGTCGGTTATCACCGTAGCAGTGTAATCCCTGCGTATTCCGCGTCTCCGCTTGATCTTCTCTATGTAGGTGGCCGTCGGCTGTGCCGTGCCCGCCCTGCTGCCCGCGACCCGACCTTGCTCAATCGCCGCCGGCCAGGGCTGGGGTCCCGCCGCCGCAACCGCCGTCTCTTCGGGACGCGCCGCCGCTGTCGGCCCGGCGATGCTATCCGACCCGGCGCCGGCGCCCTCCATCCCCACCAACACCGGCCCGGTTGCTGCGCCTTTGCCTTCGGCCGCAGCTCGCCGCGCCGCATCTATCTTCTTCAAATAGTCCTCTGCCCTTCTGCCGGCAGGCGCCTTCAACTGCCCGCTGCGCGCGACCTCCTCGAAACCCTTGCGTGCTTCCTCGAATCTGCCTGCCCTGTACAGCTCTACGCTGCGGTTGTAAAGCTCCGCGATTCGCCCTTTCTTCTCGCCAAGCTTGCTGTCCAGTTGCGCCACCAGCCGCTCCGTCTTCTTGCGATCCACACCCGTGAGGTACTCGCTGGCAAGAACCTCCGACAGCAACGAACGAGCCTCCTGCAACCGCCCTGCCTTGATAAGTTCGTCGGCCTTTCTGAGCTTCTCCACCAACTGCCGCCGTTCGCCCATCGCCGCCCGCGCCTTCGCCGCAAGCTCCTGCAACTTCTTCACGGTTGACGCATCAAGATAGTCACGGTAGTCCAGTGCCTGGCTGAAAGACACCTCCGCCTGCGCGTACATTCCCCTGTCATATTGCTCGATCCCTGCCTTCATAAAGTACTGCGCCACCCGACGGACGGTCTCGGCCCGGTCTTCCGCTTCCGCCTTCCCAAGGACGCTGCCGCTCAACGCCAGAACGACCAGCAAGATTGCCCACGACCTGCCAACGCGCGCTATAGCACCGCTGACCCTGCAGAAAAATTTCCCTGCGTACATACGCACCTCCTGCCCAAAACAGAACCACCGTCCCGTCCCTGGGAACAATCCTACCACCTAATGCGATTTACAACCTCCGGTCGCGATAGGTTGTATCTTTTGGTATATCCAGTGTATAAACTGGACCGGGTCATTGCAAGGGAAAAAATTGCCTTGCGGCAACCGGCCCGATAATATCGCGCTGCTGCCACTGCAAACCCCCTTGCCGGCCCCGTACGCCAATGAAGTCAGCGTTAAAATGGGTAATTTTCCCGCTGTAAAAGAGGTCTGCAACGTGAGAAAAAGCGGTTTTCAGCACTCAACGCCATCGTCCAGGCCGGCCGCCGGCCTTGCCCTGGCGGTCGAAACCTCCGGCCGGGTCGGCTCGGTTGCTGTCGGCGCCGGCGAGAAAATTCTCGCCGAAAAAAAATTTTCAGGCCCAATGTGTCACAGCGCGGAGATATTCCCCTCAATTTCACGGTTGCTGCAGGATATCGAGCATCAGCCCGATGAAATTGCACGGCTCTACATCTCCATCGGGCCCGGCAGCTTCACGGGCCTCAGAATCGCCGTTGCCCTGGCAAAGGCCTGGCACCTCGCCGGCCGGGTCCAACTGGTTGCCGTTGACACCCTCGATGCCATCGCAGCCAACATCGCCGATTATGCAGACCACGCCGGCGTCGAAATCCGTAACGCCGCCGCCGTGCTGGACGCCAAGCGAGGCCAGTTCTTCGTGGCCGCGTACAGGCTCCACGCCGACAAGACTACCGCTCGATACCACAAGGTCCTTGACGATTGCCTGATGAGACCCGCCGAGTTCCTCGAAAGATTTGCCGACAATAATGAGCCTATTTACCTTGCGGGCGAAGGACTGCTCTATTACCAATCGGCCTTCGAGAGCCCGGGCATCGAGTTTGTGCCTCAGCAATACTGGTGTCCGCGCGCCGCAAAAGTGTACCGGCTCGGCTTCGAAAAAGCTCTTCGTGGAGTGTTCGCCGATCCGCTCACCTTGCAGCCCGCCTACATCCGACGACCCGAAGCAGAGGAAAAATGGAAAAACAATCGAAAATAAGCACTCGCCGCAGAAATTCCCCGCCGGGCGTCACTTCACTCCAACCTCAATCTCAACAACATTTGACGGCAGTTTCCGCCCTATACCAACCAGGTCGTCCGGCAGGTCTTCCGTCGAACCTGCCGCTGAAATACCCACCGCCAGGCCCCGACCGCTGAACTCGACAGTGTACCGCCCGGGCGCGCCGATGTAGTACTGCGATGCAACATCGAGCTTGTCAAAAAGAACGGCCGACTTGCCGGGTCCGAGCGGCCTGAACGCTCCCGAGGTCTGAACCGGTCCGCCAACGTAAGCGATGTGAACGCCGTTCTGATCCCTTATGCTCATTGAGCCGTTCACCGCCACCTGCTGGTGGTCGTAAAAAACGATCGCCATCATCTCGTACATTTGATGCCAAGAGAAATCCCGAAAATTTTACCCGCCGCGCAAAAATGATCCACGCCCCGCACGCAGCCGTGCAGTCTCGGAACAGGCCCCGTTACCGGTCTGTGGCCGCAGTTGTTCGCACGGCACCCTGGCCGAGGTAGCCGGCGTCGATGCAGAACTGGATGATGTCGCGGGCCAG
The DNA here is from genome assembly GCA_964429265.1 of uncultured Pirellulales bacterium. Taxonomy (GTDB): domain Bacteria; phylum Planctomycetota; class Phycisphaerae; order Sedimentisphaerales; family Anaerobacaceae; genus CAYSBK01. The sequence continues at coordinate 3,844 of CAYSBK010000071.1, forward strand.
CGGCGCCGCATCGCTTGAGCCGTGCTGGCCGCCCTCCACCACCACTGCCAGGGCGATGGACCGGCCGGTGCCGTCCTCGGCGAAACCTGCAAACCAGGCGTTGTACGGCTTTTCGGTCGAGCCGGTCTTGCCGTAAACCGTAACCCCCTGCTGTGAGAAACCGCTCAGCGTAAATGCCCTGTAGGCGGTTCCGCCCGGCTCGTTGACCACCGCGCCCATACCGTCGCGCACCACCGCCAGGGTCCGCTCGGAAATGCCCAGGTCCGTCCGCACGCTATCGTAGCCCTGGCCGGGCGAATCATCCGAGTGATTGAGAAACAATCGCGGCAACATAAACAGCCCGCCCCTTGCAATGGCCGCCATCGCGTTCGCCACCTGAAGCGGCGTTACCCGAAGGTTTCCCTGGCCTATCCCGAAATATCTTCTCTCGGCCGAGGCAAGCTTCGGCAGCTGCTCAACGAAGAATATCTCGGTGTTCGGCGGCTCGGCGGTCGATATCCGACCCGGGGCCTGCCGGAAGTTCCGCTGAGGCGTCTCACGCATCACCTGTTCAGGAGGAAACAGAATCTGCCGGCCATACCCGAACCTGAACAGCCACTGCTGCAGAACGGCCGGCTCAATCCGGGACGCCAGCCTGGAAAAATACACGTTGCAACTGCCCTTTATCGCATTTCTGGCATAATTGCTCCACTTGTCGTCGTGCCCAAGTCCGTACCTATTGAACAACCAGCAATTGGGCCAGCCCGCCGGGGCCTTGCGGGCAGGGCAACTGATGACCTCCTCGGGCGTAACCTTGCCCGACTCAAGGCCCGCAATCAATATCAACGGCTTGATCACCGAACCGGGCGGATATTGCTTGTTTATCGCCCGGTTGCGCAGCGGCTGGTTGGCGTCGGCTGCAAGGGCCGGATAGTGGAATCTGACAAGATTGAGGTCATAGGTCGGCATTGACGCCAGCACAAGAACCTCCGAGCTACTGACGTCAATCACCACCGCCGCCGTCGGTGCCCGGCAGTTTGGATTGAGGTCGCAGTCGCCGAGGAACTGTTCCACCCGCCGTTGAAGCTCGATGTCGATGCTGAGCCGCACGTCGCGCCCGAACCGCCGCGGGATTCGCTTCACCAGCCGCCGGTCGATGTCGTAAACCGCCTCGCCTCGCCTGCCGCGCAGCATCGCCTCGCAGACGTACTCCGTGCCGTCTTCTCTGCCGCACAGATCGTCGTAGGTGTAACTGGCCAGCTTATCGTCTCTGAATACGGCCCGGTCCCGCTCGCCCGGCCGACCAACCCATCCTATCGTCTGGGCCGCCACGCTCCGGTAAGGATAACTCCGCCCCGCAACCGCGCGTATCTCAAAACCCTCCATATCGAACTCAAGCTGGGCGGCAAAAATATCGTCATCGTCCTCGAGCTTCAGCAGCGGCCAGTTCCGGTGCATCTCCACAATGTCAATCCGGTTGATCAGCCGACGACGCTCGAACTCGTCCGGCACGGTCGCCTCGAACTCCGCAAGCGCTTCCGACAGCGGAACGCTTACCACGCTGCGGTACTGTTTCAGCAACTCGGAATCCGGGCATCTCCGCCGCCAGGCCTGAAACGCCCGCCGCGCCCATACCAGGTCGTTTATCCTGCGTATCTCGCCAACGACCTCCGCTGGGGATACCCCCTGGAACCGGGCGCATTTTTCTATCATCTGCCGCAACTGCGCCAGTCTCTCAAGAAAACGCTGCTGGTCGCCGCCTTTGTCCACTCGCTCATCGATCAGGCTCGCCAGCTCGTAGCTTATGCACAGCTCGAATTGCGGCGCATCGGTCGCCAGCACCCGACCCTTGCGGTCGAGTATCCTGCCGCGGATGGTCTTGAGCTGCCGGTACCTGCTGCGCTGACGCTTGAGTTCCTCGATCCGCTCCCGGTAGGTTGATCCCGAAACCAGTTGCATCTGCCCCAGCCGCAGAATGCATCCCAGCAGGCACAACCCAACCAGACCAACGAAGATTTTGACGCGCCTGGAGTACATCGCAGTTAACTTTATCGGCTGAATGTCAGTATCGGCTGAACCGTCGTCGCCTTATACGCATCCACCACCGGCTCAGCAAGAACAAAAACGGCGCCGCCACCGCCGAGTAAACAGACTGGAAAAAGACAAACCCGAACCCGGCACCCGGCCGACCTCTCAGCCGGCTCAAAAAACCGGTCAGCAAACCGGCCACTATTCCTGCCACCAGCACAACCAGCGCTTGGTACGCCATCCTTCGCACCGCTATCGTCCGACGCGTGTACGCGATAGTCGTTCCTGTCAGACCGAAGCTTATCATCCTGCTGCCCGGAACCGCACCCACCGTCGCCACGTCCGCCACGAAACCTATCACGAACGAACTGATTATCGCGAACGACAACTCCGCCTGGTAACTCGGACGCCGCGGAGTCCGCCCCGCCGGTATGCTTTCGACCGCGAAAAACACCATCAGCACCAGCAGCAAATCCGGCTTTATATTGCTGCTGGTTACCGCGAACCGGTCAAGGAATCCGGCCTGCAGCACGGCGACCACCACAACCAGAACCGCAAACCGAACCCACCGCATCTCACATCCTCAGCTCGCCGCGAGGGTTCATTACCAGCACTGACACGCTTGTCACCGTGCTCAGATTGCACGCCGGCTCCACGGTTATGTCCCACAGCAACGGTTTCTCCGCGTCCACCGAACATTTCTTGACCGTCCCGATTATCACCGGCGCATCCAGCAGTCCCGGCTTCTTGCGCACAAACACCTTCGCGCCTTCCTTGATCTTGTGTTCGGTCGAGACCATCCCGATCTTCGCAACCCCGCCTCCGGCACCCTCCAGCACCCTGGCGATACGCAAACCCTCAATCTCCACCTCAATCCGTGACGTCGGGTCATCCAGCAGCTTCACCCTCGCCAGCCTCGCGTTCACCTGGCAGACCGTGCCGATGATACTGTTGTCGGCCAGCACGAACTGGTTCACCGCCACCCCGTCATTGCGGCCGCGGTTTATGATAATCTGGCTCCGGGACGGCTGCAACGACGCCACCACCACCTCCGCAGGTACCAGCGCCGCCCCGCCCAGGGGTAATCTGGCACGCATCGCCGCAAGCTGCTCGACCTTCCTGCGCTCCTGCAGCAGTTGCTGACGCAGGTTCGCCAGGTGGTTCTCGTAACGACGCCGCTGCCTGGCCGCCGCATCGGCCGAGCTGAGGCGCGTCTTGGCCAGCGTAATACCCCGCCCCAGCCGCAACGGCCCGCCGAACGTCCGCACGAACAGGAAACCAAGCTTGTCGGTGATACTGGCCGGGCAAAGAAACACAATAAACGACCCGAGCAGGCACCACGCCAGCAACATCCGTGCCGAGACTCTCAAATGCTTCCTTGCCATTGTGCCTTGTAAAAGGCCGAGGTATCGGGATTCGCAGCCTAAACAGGTATTGCGCCGCTACTCCCAGGCGTACTCATTATGGTCCATCGTGTCCTTCCACAGCTCCAGGTTCTCAAGATACACGCTGGTACCCCTGGCCACGCAGGTCATCGGGTCATCCACCCGCGTAACCTTCAGGCCCGTCGCGTTCGCCAGCACCGTATCCATACCCCGCAGCAGGGACCCGCCGCCGCAGATGTGCACCCCGTTATCGATCAAATCGGCCGCGAGTTCCGGCTCAGCCTTTTCCAGCGTCGCCGTTACGGCGTCGATTATCGCCGCGATAGGCTCGCGAACCGCCTCGCGTATCTCCTCGCTGGTGATGACGATCTTGCGAGGTAACCCCGAAATCGTATCGCGCCCGGCCACCTCTATCGTCAGCTCCTCTTCCAGCGGAGCGGCCGAACCGATCTGAATCTTCACCTTTTCAGCCCGCGTCTCGCCGATAAGCAGGTTGTAAGTCCGCTTGAGGTGATTGATGATCGCCTCGTCCATATCGTCGCCGCCGACCCGAATCGATTCGCACGTAGCAATGTCCGCAAGGCTCATAATCGCCACTTCCGTCGTGCCCCCGCCGATGTCAACTATCATCGACGCCGTCGGGTCGGTAATCGGAAGTCCCGCTCCGATACCGGCAGCCATCGGCTCGTCAACCAGATAGACGCGACGGGCACCGGCACGCTCGGCGCTGTCGATCACCGCCCGACGCTCGACCGCCGTTATCCCCGTCGGCACCGCGATAACCACCCGCGGCCTGACCAGCCCGCCGCGCTGGTGAACCTTGCGGATGAAATAACCCAGCATCGCCTCGGTGATCTCGAAATCGCTTATCACCCCGTCCTTCAGGGGCCTTATCGCCGTGATCGACCCGGGCGTCTTGCCCAGCATCTCGCGCGCAACGAGACCAACGGCCTCGCCGTTATTCAGTACGATGTTGGTTCCCTTGCGAACCGCGACTACGGAAGGCTCGTTCAGCACGATGCCCTTGTCCCGGACACACACCAAGGTAGTGCAGGTACCTAGGTCGATGCCCATATCTATGCTAAACCAGCCTAAGATGGTGTCCAGCAGCACGTAGAGTCCCTTCTGAAGCTAATGACTATCGACCGCAGTTATACAACAAACCCTGCTGCTGTCAATAATCAATTTGCCACCGTGCACTCAACGCATCCAGGTGCGTGAATAGCTCTGCTGGGGCGACTTGAAAATGGTGCCGTACCGCGAGTAGCACTTGTAGCTGACGAACACCGCCGTAGCCAGCACGACGCCCACCGCCAGCGCCAGTATGGCCGTATAGAGATTGTCGGCAACCACGATGTGTCGGCCTTTGCCCTGCCCGACGGGACTCATCTGCTTACCTCATCCTGTACAAAATTCATAATCGGCACATTCGCCTCGACAAAAAATCCCCCGCGAACCTCACAGGTTCGTGGTTACATTGTCGCCTGCCTTCGGCTGAAGCTGCGGGCGAATGCGTTCCAGCACTCCCACCGCCTTGTCCGGCTCGACGTGGATAATCAGAAGCTCGCACACAAACTGCGTGCCGCGGGTGACAAAAAACCTCATTCCCTCTTTGACTCCGGTTGCCGAACCTATCGAGACCTCCGCCACCGCGTTCTGAAGGTCCACGGCCGTAAGGGTGCCCTTGAGACCTATCGGCTCGACTACGGCCCCGACGGCCCCGGTGGGTTTGGCCACCGCCGGAACCTCCGTGACAGGCTGTAAGGCCGCCACCTGCTTGCCGGCCTTGCTGAGCAGTCGATCCAGTCGGGTCTGCAGTTGGGCCCTTTCTTCTTCCAGGCGCCTTTTCTCCGCCGACAGCCTTTCCACGACAGCCCTGGTGTCGATCAGCTCTTTGCTGGTCTCGTCGAGACGCTTGGAGGTGTCGATGTTCTCGGCCTTGACGGCCTTCAGCTCGGTCGAGGTCTGCTCGAGCATCGTCTGCAACTGGGCATTGGTCGTCGTCAGGACGCCGATGGTGCTTTCACTGTCCTGAAGCTTCTGCGAGAGAACCGTCTTTTCGGTGGTAAGCAGCTTGACCTGGTCTTCCAGCTTGGCAACCTGAAGCTCCAGCGAGCGGATTTGCTTGTTGAGTTCGTCCTGGACCTGCTCAAACTCTGCTTTCCTTTGACTTAGCTGGTCTTCGGCCTGCCTCTGCCTGGTCTGGGCAAGCTGAGTTCTCTGCAACTGCTGGTCGTAAAGCTGCCTGTAGTTGTCGGCGTTGGCGACATAAGTAACCACAATTCCGCAAAGGAAAATCGAAGACAGTGTCAGCAGCACAATCAGTATCTTGGTCAGAGTGCTCAAAACAACCTCCTTTCGCTTATCGGACTACCCAATCCGAGTAACCACCGGTGCGCATACCCCAAATCTACCCATTCACGGTACGGCATCATTATAACTTCGACGAAAGGCGATTGCAAGTTAATTTTGGCAAGCTGCGCAAAGGCAATAATTTATTATCTGACGCGGAGCTGCTAAAATCCGCCCTGCCGGCCCTGTCTGGCCCGCTTTATGCAGGTCAGGACGGCCCTTGCGGCGGCAAGACGGACCGGCGCCGCGGGGCTGTCCAGCAGCCTCGGCAGCAGGTTCCTGAGCCTGTCGGTACAAATCTGTCCTATGGCCGCGGCGGCAAGTACCTCGACGCGGCTGCGGTCGGCGATGTTCATCTTGGCGGTGAGGTTCTTGCGAAACACGTCCAGGACGACTCGCTGGCCGCTGTCGTCGCCGAGTCTGCCGAGTTGCTCGGCCGCGGCAAGGCGCACCTCCGGCACGTCGTCCTCCAGCATACCCTGCAGTGCTTCGTGGGCCCTGGTAGTGCCCAGGGCGCCCATCGCCTTGACGCCCATCACCCGCACGTCGGCGTAGGCGCTGATAAGCATAGTCCAGACCTTTTCATATATCCGCTCATCGCCGAGGCGGGCGATGGACTCGACCGCCTGGTAGCGTACCTTGTCGTCCGAGTCAGGCATATTAAGGGCGATGTACAACAGCTTTATCGCCCTTTTGTCGCCGGTCTTGCCCAGCACCAGGGCCGCGTTTGCCCGGACGGTCTGGTCCTTGCTGCCCAGGGCGGTGCGCAGGGTGTCGAACTGCCTTTGGTCGCCGAGCCTGTACATTGCGTATGCCGCCGCCAGCCGCACGTTCGGATTCGGGTCATTCAGCAATGCCGCGACTTCTTCCCTGGCCAGGGCATATTTGACATCGCCGATCGCAAGTGCAGCGGCAAAACGCACCGGCACAAACTCATCCCGCAGCAGGTGCTCAACAACAGGCATAAGCCTGAGTTTTCGCGTAACGGCGACGACTTCAATGGCGTTGACCCTGGTCAGGGGGTCCGGGGCGTTGAGGGCTTCGCTTACGATTTGCCCGGCCGCGGTCACCACGTCCCCCACCGGCCTGGTCGCCGGAGGTGCGGCGGGTCCGGGAACTGTGCGTGTGCAGCTTGCGGCTGCAAGCGCTACAAGCACAGCAGCCGCCACCGACGGAAGAAACCCGGCGGTCTTGTGCAGCGGAGCCGCCGGCTCAGTAAAAGCGCATCGCTGTTTGCCAGTCATCTCGGCTGTATCCTCGAAAATCACGTTTTTTTCGGTTCGGCCCGAGGCCGGCGGCGGCTCATCCGCCGTGCAGTCCGGCCTGCCACCAGCACCATTGCAACCAGGGCCATCGCGCAGCCGGCATCCAGCCACTGGCCGAACCTGCTGAAAAGCGTTACCCTTGTATCTATCGGCACTTCATCGGCGAACCATCCAGCAACGCCCTGCCTGGCCATTGCTTTTTCGGGGAGGTTTCCGTCGATAAATCCGTCCTTTATTCGGCCGAGGGAGTCAATCACGCAGCTTATGCCGGTGTTTACGCTTCGCACGATGGGGACACGGTTCTCCACTGCGCGAAAGGCACAGACGGCCGCGTGCTGCGCCAGCTCGGTGCTGGGCCGGACGGCGGCGTGTTTGAAGCGGACGAACCAGCCGTCGTTGCTGATGTTGACCAGCAGGTCGACCTGCTTTCGGCGGTGCCGGCCGGCGGCTAATCGCCTGGCGATGGCCGGGACCGTATCCTCGTAGCAGATCATCACACCGAAGCGGTAGGATGAGAGGTTCGGCTCGGCCGGGGTGGTTTCGAAAACGGTGTACTGCGTACCCGGTTCACGGGAGTAATCGTAGTTGTAGGGTGTCAATTTCACGATGAAGTTCACCAATGAGG
>CAYSBK010000072.1:0-11377 GCA_964429265.1 uncultured Pirellulales bacterium
TGGCAAAAGCATCGGCCTGGGCAATCATCTCGTAGAGACTGTCAAAGATCACTATTGCACCGTAGTTGATGAGGCACCGGGCTGCTTGTTCCCGGCGAGTGATGCCGGCAAGCTGCACCTTCAATTCGGCAAGGACGTTGGCAGCAAACCGCTGCGAGGTGGTGAAAACTACCGCACTTGCGGGGTCGTGCTCAGCCTGGCTGAGCATATCCGCAGCCACCCAGGCGGGGTTGGCGTTATCGTCGGCGATTATCAACACCTCGCTCGGGCCGGCTATCAGGTCGATACCCACCCGCCCGAACAGCTCCTTCTTGGCGGTCTGGACCCACTGGTTGCCCGGCCCGACGATCTTGTCGACCGCGCGGATGGTTTCGGTGCCCAGTGCCAGCGCGGCGACGGCCTGGACGCCGCCGACGCGGTAAACTTCGGTGATGCCAAGTTCCCAGCACAGCCCAAGAATTACCGGGTGGATGTCGCGATTGTGTCTCGGGGGTGAGACCACGGCGATTTCGGCTACTCCCGCTACCCGGGCCGGCACGGCCGTCATTATGACGGTCGAAGGAAGCGGTGCGGCCGCACCTGGTATGCATATGCCGACGCGCCTTAGCGGACTGTAGCGAATGCCGGTCTTTGCCGGGCGGGATGGATCTTGGGTAATCAGGATTTCGGCCTGGTATTTTTTTACATTGGCAATGGCTTTGCGAAGCGAGTTCAGCAGGTCGGCATCAAGCTGTTTGTGGGCGTTTTCGAGCTCGGGGGGCGTGACTGCCAGTTGCTGTGTCGAAAGGCTAACGCCGTCGAACTTGCCGGTGAACTCAAGGACCGCCTGGTCGCGGTCATCCCGGCCGGCGATGGTGCTGATAATATCGCGGACCCGGGCGACCCTTTCGTCGCCAATGTCGAAATAGGCGGCGCTTCGGACGGCCTGGCGGATTTGTTTGAGTCGCTCGGTGCGGTCTCGACTTTGGGCCGTTACAACGATCTGGTCGAGTTGGTTGTTCACGACAAGAGCCTATCTCGTAAAGTTGCCGTAGCTGTAAACCCGTGTCAGCCGCTCCGGCAGAACGTACTTTTGCCCTTTATACTGCGTAACCACGCCCGTCAGCTTGAAACAAGGCCGGTGGCTTCCGGCAATCTGCGTGGCCTCGGCTTGTTCAAGCACGTTACAGGGCAACAATCCGAAGGATTCATCGGTTAGCTTCCAGCCGAGTCCCTCGATTCGTGCGGTCAGCCGTATCCAGGCCGGGCACTGTTTGCAGCTTCGTTTTTCGAGGCGGACGAGCCGGCCCGAAAGCACATAATCCCGCGCTACCCCGCCAGCGACTTCAAGGGGTGGTTCAACCTGGTCCCCGAGAGGGTGTAAATCTTCCACCTGTGCAGTCGCCGGCTTATTCGGCCGGCCGCGGCGAAGATTCATCGCAGCGATGACTTCCGGCGGAAGCGTCAGCACGTCGTTCGGCTGGTTAACCGGCACAGGCGGGCTGTTCGGGTGGGGTCGGCCGGGTTTTTCGGCGGTGGCTGTCACGGCGGCCCTTGGAGGCCGGCGTTGCGGCCGCCGGTTGCCTGGAACAGGTAAAAAATAGGTCGGAAAGAGAAAATTGCTTCCGCGGTATGTCGTTACCCTCGCCCATATCCTGTAACGTGTGCCGCGGCCGGCCTGTTCATACCGGGCCATCTGCTCCAGTACCGCACAGGGGAGAACTTCCAGTTTTGTACCGGCGGTGATAGGCACTTTTTCGCAAATTACTGCACCAGCGAATTCAAAGAACCACCTATTTGCTGCCGGTGCGTTCGGCTCGGAAAGCGACTCCTGCAGCAGCCTGCCCTCGACGCCTCGCAAAACAGCTCCGTCCGGCAGGACCGCAGCACCGGCGGTCCGTAGCAGCCCAAGCCAGACCGCCGCGACAACCATAGTCACAAGGCGTTGCTTATTGACGTCGAAGTTCACGATAAAAGTCCATAAATCGAACGTAACCTTCAAACCTTCTCTACAAGGATGTCACGGACCTGTTCGGGGTCGCCGGCGGTGCGGACGGCCCGAGCGGCGCCGGGGTCGTCCGCCTCTACCAGTTCCACCAGCGGCTTCCAGAAGTCTCCGCACAGTATAATCGGTTTATCAGCGGACAAGAAGCCCTTGTTTTTCAACTCCCAGACCCTGGCCAGCTCAAGGAGCGTTCCCGTGCCGCCGGGCAGGACAACGTAGGCCTGGCCGAGGTTTATCAGGGTATCCAGCCTTTCATCAAGGGTGCTGGTGACAATCTCGCGGGTGATGTAGGGGTTGGGCCCGCTGCGTCCGAACGCCGAGCAGGTGACGCCTATGGTCTTGCCGCCGGCCTCGACCGCCGCACGGGCACAGGCCAGCATTGTTCCGCCGTAACCGCCGTTGGCGACGGTAAACCCTGCCTCTGCCAGCAGGCCGCCCAGCCTGGCCGCCATCTCGTAAGCGGGCTGACCGCCGGCTGCCCTGCCGCTGCCGAATACGGAAATCACTTTCTCATCCATCGGTCCTGCCGCGGATAAAACTGAGCAGTCCGCCGGCCAGAAGAATCCGCCTTTGCCTGGGCGACAAAACGAGCCTGGCGACAAACTCATAGCTGCCGGTTTTTTCTGCAACCCTGACGGTGTCGCTGCTTTCGATCGCCGCCAGGAGGTCTTCGATCACCAGTTCGTGTCCCTGTGAAATCCTTTCATAGTCTTCGGGGCTTTCAAACTCCAGCGGCACGATACAGTAGTTGATGAGATTGGCCTTGTGGATTCGCTCGATACTGCGGGCGATTACGACCCGCACCCCCAGATGCATCGGGCAAAGCGCGGCGTGCTCTCTGGATGAGCCTTGGCCGTAGCTTTCACCGGCGACGACTATTCCGGCCTTGCCGGTGCGCTTCAGTTCGGCGGCCCGGTCGGCAAAGGTGGGCTCGCCGGGCTTGTTGAAGCAGTTGAATACGAACGCCGCATACTTCGGAACATTCGAGCGGAACTTCAGGAACCGGCCGGCCGGCATAATGTGGTCGGTCGTTATCTTGTCGCCGCATTTCAGCAGCACCACCCCCTCAAGCTGTTGCGCCAGAGGCGGGGGCATCTGCGGCGGCACTATCGTGGCCGGGTGCGGCACCGTGGCCTCGGCGGCCTGGTCCCGGTCCAGCGGCGGCTCGATCATATTGTCGTTAATTGTAAATCGTTCAGGAAGTTCGATTCGCGGATAGCTGATGCCGAACAGCCCGGGCAGGTCTCGTGGGTCGGTGATCCGACCGGTCAGTGCGGAGGCAGCGGCGGTTTCGCAGCTGACCAGGTACACCCTGTCGGGTCGGGTCCCGCTGCGGCCGGCAAAGTTCCTGTTGAATGTGCGCAGGCTCACCAGATCGTGACCCGGTGAGAAGCCCAGCCCGATGCAGGGCCCGCATGCGGCCTCCAGGATGCGGGCGCCCGCAGCGAGCAAATCGGCAAGTGCGCCGTTGGTTGCCAGCATATTCAGAACCTGCCTGCTGCCGGGAGAAACCGCCAGCTCAACGCTGCTGTGGGCGCGTTTGCCCCGGAGGATGGCGGCGGTGGTCATCAGGTCTGCATAGCTGGAGTTGGTACAACTGCCGATGGCGACCTGGCCTATGTCGATTCCAGCAATATCGCGCACCGGGGCGACGTTATCCGGCGAAGAAGGACAGGCTGCAAGCGGTTCCAGCTCCGAGAGGTTTATTTCGACGACGCGGTCGTACGGGGCCTGGTCATCGCCCGCCAGCGGCTTGAAGTGGTCGGCGCGAGCCTGGGCCGTGAGGAACCGGCGAGTCTGTTCGTCGCTGGGGAAGATGCTGGTGGTAACGCCGAGTTCGGCCCCCATATTCGTGATAGTGGCCCGCTGGGGCACTGAAAGGCTGGCCACGCCGGGGCCGAAGTACTCTACCACCCAGCCGACGTTGCCCCTGGTAGTGAGGATGCTCAGAAGTTTCAAGATGACATCCTTGGCCGCGACCCAGTCTGGCAGACGGCCGGTGAGCCTGACGCCCAGCACCTTCGGACAGGTCAGGTAAAACAACCCTGCTGCCATTGCTGCAGCGACGTCCAGTCCGCCCGCACCGACGGCCAGACAGCCCATCCCGCCGGCGGTGGGGGTATGGGAATCGCTGCCGACCAGCGTGCAGCCGGGCCGGGCAAAGCGCTCGAGGTGCACCTGGTGGCAAATGCCGGTGCCCGGGCGGCAGTGGTAAACTCCGGCGCGGGCGGCTATCGCCTGGAGGTAGAGATGGTCGTTGTGGTTTTCAGGGCCGAAGCCCGCGACATTATGGTCGACGTAGCTGACGGAAAGGTCGGTTCGAACGCGGTCGGCTCCCATCGACTCAAACAGCAAGAAGGCGGTGGTGCCGGTGGCATCCTGGGTGAGGGTCTGGTCGATACGGATGCAGATTTCCCGCCCGGGCTGGAGTTCGCCCTCGACCAGATGGCTTTTGAGTATCTTGTAAGTAAGCGTAAGTGCCAATCTTGCGCTCCTTAAAAGAGCCCCGGCTTCAAAGCGGGTACTTTATCAGAAAAAAGCCGCGCAGACAAAGTGGTATCGCGCCGGGTTTGTGGATTTTGTCGAAGCAGGTGGGGAGTTTGAGACAAGAAAAAGGCCCCGCTTGCTGTGCGAGGCCTTTTTGTCAGCTGGTTACAGGTGCGTGCCTGTCAGTGAGCATTGGTCTCTGAGACCAAGTAGGCATCATTCTCGCCTTCCGGGCCGCCATCACCGTCACCGGTTGGTGGTGTGCCGTCGGGGCTGCCACCTTCGGGTCGGTCGCCGCTCATTGGTGCGTGCGTGTAGATGTTGTCCTTGCCGATACCGACGGTCGGCTCACCCTTGACGAAATCCACCCTGCCGTCCTTGAAGAGGACATTCTGGCCCTTTTCCTGGTGTGCGAACGAAGGCTGGCGTACGTCGAGGGTGGTCCCCGCACCGTCCTTTGACAGGTGGGGGTTTCTGTCGGCTGCCACAGGCATAGCGGGGCTGAACTGGTCCATTATGCAGAAGCTAATTCTTGTGGGCTGACCGGGGCCACTGCGGGGGTTTGGCACCTCGTATGGCAAATGGTAGGCGTAGCTTACGCACTGGCCCGGCCAGGGGGAACGGAACCCGTCGCCAAAATCCCACACGTCGGTGAGAGTCCTGTTGAACCGCGACATCATACGCTGCTCCTCTCCCCTGCCAAAGATGATGGCGCCGTCACCCTTGCAGACGAACTGGTCGGGTTTGACGCTGGCATACTTGACCAGCAGGTACCAGCTTGAAGTGACCGTCGCCGCCGCCGGCGGTGGGCCGAAGGCGCCCTCTTCGGTGCTGGGCTGCATGGGGGACGAGGAACCGAGCCATCGCTGGATCTTCCCGGTGGTGCTCCAGATACTGCCCCGCCCGCCGGCGCGCATAAACGTGTCATCGTTCTCAGTGGCATACAGCGCAATCGCCTTGCCCAGGCCGCTGAGATTCGAGCCGCACACAAGCTGAAGCGCCCGGTTTCTGGCCTCGTTCAGCGCCGGCATCAACAGGCCCATCAGCATCGCGATGATGGCAATCACTACCAGCAGCTCAATCAATGTAAAACCTTTCCTGTTCATACATACCTCCTTAAACCATGATTGGACAGATCGCAACCCGAACCGGCGTGTGGGTTGCCCTGTTGTCTTTTGAACGTGCAGCGGTTTGCCGGCAAACCACTACCCAACGTCTCTTCAAGCACACCTCCAACGAAGAAAAAACTGCTTTCAATTCCACCGGCTACATACATAGCCGCATACACTCGTTTATCTGACGAATCCAACTGAAGGTTATCACGAAATAGACTGTGACCACCACTATCACCGCTGCTGCCAGGCCGTGCCTGCCCAGCGCGGTGGCAAGCGTTGCTGCGCTGAAAAGCCGCGTCTTTTTCAATGCGGCGGTGTCCATCTGGTTCAAAGTATTGATGACGCCTGCCTGCATTCGCTGCAGCGGCTCATCGAACCGCCCGAAGAAATCCGCCAGTTGCTCGTCCTGTTGCTTGACCGCCAGCCAGTAGTCCCGGCATTCGGAACACCGTCGCAGGTGCTGGCGGACGGCCTCCAGCGAGTGTTGTGTGAGCGTTTCATCGACAAGCTCTGCAAGGTGGTCCCTCATTTTGTCACAGTCGCTATGCATTTTGGTCCCTTTCAGTCAAAAGCGCGTGCAACTGCTTCCTTGCGGCCCTGATCCTCCTGCAAACGCTCCTGTAGGAGATGCTCAGTTTTTCGGCAATAGTCTTGATGTTCTTGTTGTCGAAGTAGTACATCACCAGCGGTACCCGAATTTCCCGCGGCAACCGGCCGATGGCGTCGGCCAGACCGGCGTTCTGCCGGTCTGATGGGGCCGACGTAACCGGCTGCGGTGCCATCTGGGTTCGTGCCTGTTTTTTTCGTCTCAGCAGGTCCAGGCACAGGTTCCTTGCGACCCGCAGAATCCACTGGTCAAACCGCTGGCCACGACGCAACTGCCCTATCTTCGCGAAACCCCTGAGCATCACTTCCTGTGCCGCGTCCTCAGCATCTTCGATATTCCCGAGCATACCCAGGCACACCGCAAAAACATACCTGTAGTGCCTCTTAACCAGCAGGGCATAAGCGTCTCTGTCACCCAGCCGGCTGGCCTCAACAAGGATTTCGTCCGAAAAACCATCCAACTGAGTTTCCCGAAATCTCTCTATCCCTATACAAAGACGAATAAGTAACACCGGCTCTGCCAAAAAAGCGGCAGATTCCGAGATTTTTTTGCGGTCCGGCCGGGCCGGGTTATCTGCGAAGGCGGCCCTGCCGGGGGGCACAGGGCCGCCGAACCGGGCATATTCGTCTGCAACCGTCGCTGGAGGATATTGCGGCACCGTGGCCTACTTAGGGCTCCGTCACAACCAACGAATCCCACCTGCCGTTCGGGCCGTCCCCAACGGAGGGAACGCTGCCCACGGGGTCGGGGGCATTATAGCTACCCGATATCGTGTAGATGTTGTCGCCGTCGAGCCCGACGTCCGGGGTCTTGGTGAACTCCACGTGTGCATCGACATAAGCGACGTTCTGGCCTTCCATGTTGTGGGCCTCGGAGTTGCCCTGTGCCAGTTCCTCGCGGGTGTTGGCACCTGCGGGTGCCCGGAACGGGTTGCGGTCGGCCACAACCGCCATCCCCGGGTCGCTTGCCGGCGTAATCGGAAAACTCACGTCCGTACCATTGAGGGTGTAGGTGTAGGGCATCTGGTAGGCGTAGCTGCAGTACTTGCGGGGCTCGTCGCCGAAATCCCAGAGGGCCGTGGGGTCCGGGGGTGCAAAGGGCTGGGTTGCAATCGGGTCGCTCTTGCAAATGAACTGCTTGGTGGAGGTGTAGTCCAGCCTGACCAGCAGGTACAGGCTGGCCGCGACGGTGGCAGCGCCGTTCTCTAAGTCGGTCGTCTCGCTCCAGCGGGTGCCGGGCGGCCCGGCGCACGGGAACTTTTGAGCCGTGTTGTCGTTGGCGTAAACGAGCATCGCGTTGACGATGCCGCGGCAGTTGGTGCCGCAGACGGTCCTGTTGGCCAGCTCGCGGACCCGCGCCAGAGCCGGCATCAGGATGCTCATCAGCAGAGCTATGATCGCTATCACGACCAAAAGCTCAACCAGTGTGAAACCTTTCCTTTTCATTGTTCGAACTCCTTCAAACCTGTGGGATACGCAGGCCCGACCGTTCTCAAGCCCACATTTCTAAAAATTGTATTAATACGACCTTCTGCCGCATCTACAGTAACCTGCCCTTTCTGCGAATCCCGTACATTCTGCACGTTTCGCCCGGGAACGGTCGGCTTCGGGCCTTGGCCATTCGCTCAAAACCGGTTAATGTCTGCCGATAGACGCCCAGCGGACTGCGCCGAGCCACAGCCTCAGGCAAAGCAATCAAGTTGTCCGGTCAGCAAGACAGACATTTCAACCGCAGGTAGGTCTCGGGCGTGTGTATGAAGCAGGTAAATAGTATGAGGACTTTTTAAGCTATGACATCCGTTTCAAACCTACCTACTTTCTGTCATCAAATGTATCTTACCACCGACAGGGGGGTCCGTCAAGACCGTTTTGCAGGATTTTTTCAAAATCAGGCAAATTTTTTGCAAGGCTATTGATGTTGGCTCTGCGAGGCCGAAAATGGGGTTTATGAGCGCAGAAAGTATACCGCCAGAAATCACACAACTGCTCAAGAAACACGGTCAGCAGCACCTGCTGGCGTTCTGGGAGGAGCTGGATGGCTCGGCCAGGCGGCGACTGCTGGCCCAGCTCGAGGGGCTGGAGCTGGATCGGGTCGACGAGTGGGTCTCGGAAATCGTCACAGGAGGCGGTCCGGAGCAGCCCAGAGGCGACATTGAGCCTGCCGGGGCCTATCCGCCGATCCCCGGAAACGAACGGCAGCGGCGACTCTACGGCCAGGCCATGGAACTGGGGCGTGAGTTGATTTCGGCGGGGAAGGTTGCGGCCTTTGTGGTTGCGGGCGGCCAGGGAACGCGGCTGGGGTTTGCCGGGCCGAAGGGCAACTTTCCGATCAGTCCAATCAGGAACAAAACGCTCTTTCAGCTTTTCGCCGAGCAGATTGCCGCCGCCGGCAAGAAGTACGGTTGTCGTTGCCCGTGGTATGTTATGACCAGCCCCCTCAACTATTCGGAGACGGTCGAGATATTCCGGCGCAACGGCTATTACGGGCTTGGGCAGCAGGACGTCTTTATTTTCGAGCAGGGCACACTGCCCAATTTCAGCTTCGACGGCAAGATACTTATGGCGGACAAGTCGACGATATCCTGCTCGCCGGACGGCCACGGCGGCAGCCTGAAGGCGCTGTACAGAAGCGGCGCAATTGCGGATATGCGCAAACGCGGCGTGGAGCTGATAAGCTATTTCCAGGTGGACAACCCCCTGGTTAAGATTTTCGACCCGCTGTTCCTGGGCCTGCACAGGCTGGAAGGTGCGTCGATGTCCTCGAAGGCCCTTCCGAAGCGGGAGCCGGGTGAAAAGGTGGGGGTATTCTGCGTGGCGGACGGCAGAATAAAGGTCATCGAATACAGCGATTTGCCCGAAGACCTGGCCACGAAGCGCCGGGCCGACGGGTCGCTGGTTTTCGGGCTGGGCAGCATCGCCATCCATGCGATTGAGGTTGAGTTCGTTGAAAGGCTGAACCAGCAGGGATTCGCGCTGCCTTTGCACCGTGCGGTCAAGAAAATCCGGCACATAGACAGCCATGGCGACGTAGTTGAACCGGCCGAGCCGAACGGGGTAAAACTGGAGAGCTTCGTCTTCGACGCCCTGCCGCTGGCAGAAAAGTCGGTGATTCTGGAGACGACGCGGCAGGAGGAGTTCGCACCTGTAAAGAACGCCGACGGGCAAGACAGCCCTGCGACGTGCAGAGCAATGATGGTTTGTCGGGCTGCGGAGTGGCTGGAGTCGGCGGGGGTGTTTGTTCCTCGTAGGGCTGACAATACGCCGGACTGCATTATTGAAATGGCGGCGAGTTTCGCGGTTGAAAAGGCCGATGTCGCGGCCAGGGCGGGGTGCGTACCGGTTATAAAGCCCGGCGACCGGGTATACCTTGAATAGCGGGCGGTTTCACAGGATCAACATCGCATCACCGTACGAATAAAAGCGGTATCGCTTTTGCACGGCGTGCCGGTAAGCCGAAAGCACGGTCTCCAAACCTGCAAATGCCGCCACCAGTGCCAGCAGGGTCGACCTGGGCAGGTGAAAGTTGGTTATCATCGCGTCGACCATTTTGAAGCGATAGCCGGGTTTTATGAACAGGTCAGTCTGTCCGCTGCAGGGCCGGACCTTTCCGCCCTCGGCGGTTGCCTCAAGCACCCGCACGGAGGTGCTACCGACAGCGATTATCCGCCCACCGCTGCTGCGGGCGGCATTGATGATGCGGGCGTTGTGGTCGTCAAGCTCAAAGGCCTCCGGTTCCATTCTGTGCTGCTCAAGTGTTTCGGCGCGGACGGGCTTGAAGGTGCCCGCTCCGACGTGCAGGGTCACGAAAGCGAACCGGACCCCGCCGGTCTTCAGCCGGGCGATAAGTTCGCGGGTGAAGTGCAGCCCGGCGGTTGGAGCCGCCACGGCACCGGCTGTGCGGGCATAAACGGTCTGGTAGCGTTGGCGGTCCATAGTATCCAGCGCAGGGTCGTGGTCTCGCCTGATATACGGCGGCAGGGGGGCAAAACCGATTTTTTCAAGGACCTGCTCGGCCGGCGCCGCGGCCTCCACGCGCAGCAGGCAGCGCCCGGAATGCAACTTTTCTGCAAGTTCGGCCGTACAGAAGTCGCGGCCGGAGGTATCCTTGAGATAGATGGTCTGGCCCGCCTTGAGTCTTCTGGCCGGTTTCAGCATCACCAGCCAGAGTCCGTCGGGCCTTTGGTGTAAAAACAGGGCTTCGACCTTGCCTGTGCCGGGGCGTCGGGCAAAGAAACGGGCGGGCACGACCTTTGTATCGTTAAGTACGAGGCAATCGCCCGGTGTGAGAAATCGGCCGAGGTTCTCAAATCGGCTGTCGGTCAGGCCGGCGGCGCGGTCCAGCACCAGCAGCCGGGCTTCGGTGCGGACAGCGGCCGGCTGCTGGGCGATCAGCTCGCGGGGCAAATGGTAATTGAGTTTGTCTGTCTCCATGGCAGATAGCAGAAGGTTATCAGACCGCTGAGTAAATCACAAAAGTTTTTGACGTCAATACCAGGGCTGATTTGCCAGCCGGGGCGATGCCGGGGATTTCGGACGGAACCGGCCGGGCTGTTCGGTCGATAACGCATTGTTGAAGGAACTTGCGGTTGTCAATCCGTATAAGGAACCGCTCGATGTCTTCGAGACAGTATTTCGAACAGACCGCCACCTCGATAGCCTCGCTGGGCAAGGATGAACTCAAGAGGAGAATCAGGAACTTCAGGGGCCGATTCAGGCTGGACTTCAGCGAGGAGTACCTCGACGGACTAAGCGCGGACCGACTCAGGCATATCCTTCTGGCGGCGATGATAAACGCCAAAGGCGGCAACTGAGCCGGTTGCCCGGCGGCAGGTGGGTTGGGCGATAGTTACCGCAGCAGCCAATCCGGCCAGACCGGCGGGGGCTGGTCGATGGGCCAATTCCGATGCCACCACTGGTCCCACAATGGTCTCAATTGGAGCTTCCTGACTGAGAAATCGACGTAGGCTATGTTGACAGCCATATTGTGCCTGTTGAGGCAGAGTCGTTTCATCTCGTCGGTGTTGCCACCGGCCTGGATGAAGTCGCCGTCATACTGTGGTGGTTCATCGGTACGGTATGGACAGACGTTCTCAAATCGCACGCAGTCCATAAACATCGGGACGTACGCGGCTTTGTTGATGTTTGGTGTTTTCCAGAGCAATTGTTCGCTGCGGCCTCCTCCGGT
>CAYSBK010000073.1:0-11221 GCA_964429265.1 uncultured Pirellulales bacterium
CCCCGCCCCAATATGCGCGTAGGTCCGCAGCATCTTGCTTCTGTCGTTCGGACCGTATTTTCTCTCAAAGAAATCTATCACCGCGGCCGCGTTGCTGTATGAACGCAGTCGCAGCAGTACCTGAGCATAATCAAGAATCGCATCCGGCTTCCGCTCGTCAATACCCGCAATACGCTCGGTGGACGTCAGCGCGCTTTCCAGAAACTCCCTCACGGCGCCGATCTCGCTTGTGTTCTCAAACACCTTCGCCAGTCGATACGACAGCAAAGAATCCTTCCTGTCGACTGACTTGAGCTTCTCGTACGCCTCGTACATCTTCTTCACCGCCGAATCCCTCTGCCCACGCGCAAGCTCAAGAAGACCACGCCACTTCAGAACCTCCGTCGCCTGGCCAACCTCCAGCACCCCTTCAATCTCCCGAATGGCCTGCTCTGCAGCCGCCAGCAATTCCTCGCGACGCTCCTGTGACACCGGACCTGTTGGGTCCAGTATCTGCTCCAGGTAACACTCTGCCAGAAAGGCCGCCAGTGACACCCGATTACGCTTCTTCCTCATCTCCCGCGGGCCCGGCGTATCCTGCGCCCCAGGCAGATTCAGCGCACTTTCGGCTATTTCTATCGCACGGGCGAGGTCCTCCTCGTTGTGCCCGCTGATGCAGAAGCGACTGTAGTGCGCGTTCGCCGCGCTTATCATATATGTTATGTTGTTGCTATCCAGCGACACCGCCTTCTCCGCCGTCTCAACCGACAAATCCAGCGTCTCCGGCCTGAGCCGGAAAAATCGCGAAGCAGCATGATAAACCGCCGGGTCATCAGGAAAATCCCGGATCAGTGACTCATACTCCGGCTGCAATGACCGAACCCTTTCCAGAAGCTCCATAGGCTCACCACCCCTGCCCAGCAGCCGAAGCCGCAGAAGGTTTATGCGCGCGGCCGCACTGCCCTTGCTCGCTTCAACGCCCTGCTCGAGCACTTTCTCCGCCTCTGCCGCCGCCTGCTGACGCTGCTCGGCGCTGCCCGTGGCGCCGAGGATATCCTGCTTGGTCAGCGTCGCCACCGCCAGGTACCAGTACGCATCAACGTTCCCCGGCTCCAGTTCCCGCACCTTCTCTAAATCGCTGACCGCTTTCTCCAGGGCCTCCTGGCGGTCCACGGCTGCCCCGCTTTGCGCCCTGGCCAGATTCGCCCGCCCTCGCGCCAGGTAAAGAAACGGCCCCAGAACCTCCCCGGCCGGTGACCGGCCGTCCTGCTCGAACGGGTCCCACTGCGCCGTATCTTCTCCCAGCAACCCACGTTGCTCCGCTATCTCAATCAGCTCGGTTGCGTCCGATTCAACCATCTCCCACGCGCGAGGCGAACCACTGCTATCCGCCGAAAGGTAAAGGTATTTAAGTCTCGAAAATCGCGCCCTTACGTTGCTCTTATCAAGGCGAACAACGTTGTTCCAGCAACCCATCGCCTTTATCCATTTGCCCCACAGCCGATACATATCGGCGGCCTTGAATAGTATGTCGATCTTCGCCGAGTCCGTCTTCGCCAGCCCATGTGCCTTGTAATAACTCGTCTCAGCCTGCTTGAACAAATCCTCCCTCGTGTCCGCGTCCGTTGCCTTCTGTGCCGCAACCACCAGCGCATCCGCATCCGCAATGAACTTCTGCGGGTCACGATTCAAATAAAGAATCAGCCCGATAGCCGCAACCACCAGCACCATAAAGACTACCGAGCCCAGCAACGCAACCTTCTTATTCAGTCTTTTCCTCGCCATCAGACATCTTCCTTTCTCGCAGAACACCTCGGCCCGCATCACTTACGCCCGCCACCGGCCAGTCCGGCCAGTGCTCACTCTCCAGCTCCGGCAACAGCACCGACAACAGCCGCCCGCTCGCGGACAACGCCTCCTCCTTGCTCGGGTACACCGGCTGCCCCAGCCTCGTGTTGAAAAACTTCCATTCAACTTTCGAATAATACGAATACTTCCCGAAAAGGTTTTCCCTCAGTATAAACCGTGCCTTTTCCCGGCTCCCAGCGTACCGGCCGTTCACATTGAACAGGTAAAACACACCAAACATCGTATCCTGCCACGAGCCCCCTTCCGAGCCGGTAAATAAAAGGTACCTGCCCCGCAGCTCCGACGGCAACCCCGCCGCATCGACCCTGAACGTAACCGCCTCGCCTGCACGGGCCAGCCGGTATCCGCCCCCGATATAACACTCCTCCGCCACGTGCAGAATCGCCCTGTCCGCAACCGGATAGTACGTTATAAACAGAGAGCACAACCGCACCGGGCTGTCTTCCGGAACACACGGGTCCTCCAGCACCCACTGAAGATACTGGTCCGTCCCAAGGGCCTTGATTACCTCTTCGTAACCAATCTGCTGCTTGGCTGTAACACGGTATGGAGCTAGCGCCTTTTCGTCCAGAAGCTCCAGCGGTTTTTTCAGCGGCAACGCCTCCTTTTCAAAGTACATCTCCAGCCGGTTCTTCACCACCGACATACCTGCCCCTGCTGCCGCGAGGACCGCCGCACATATCAAAAAAGCCGGCTGTAAGTACGCCCTGTATCCAGTACCAGCCACTTGTTCAACCCTCCTTGGCCTTACGCCGCCGCACCACGATGTCCGGTACCGTCTCCGTCTCCCCCACGAAAAGCCTCGACATAAACCACGCCAGACAACCGTACAACCCGAACGCCAGCGGCAGCATTGCCAGACCGAGCAGGCTGTGGTAAATCCCCGAAGCATATTCCGGGTCCGCCAGTACGTAAATAAACCCCGTCGCCGTCACCCGAACGATGTTACAGAATACCGCTATCGGCACCGTGCTGGCCAACAGCACAATCCGCTGCCAGACCGGCCTGTAATGCAGGTATGCCATCGCCACCCCCAGAGCCAGAAACGCCATCAGAAGCCGCATCCCGCTGCACGCCTCCGCAACGTTCAGCGGCGGCTCCACGTGGTGGCCGCGGTAGAATACGTCGATAACCACCCCGCTCACCGTCGTTTCCAGCCCGTTCACCAGCGACAGCAGTGCACCGGCCACCTGCGCTGCAAGCTTCCGCATAGGCATCGTTATCTGAACGTAATACCGATTCGGAAGAGGCATCGCAAAGACCAGAAAACCCACCGGAAGCCACAGGTGCCTGGCCAAACCCCATCCCCCCAGAAAAAGCACCACCGCCCCCAGCGTAAATATGATATCCACCGATGTCAGGTACCCGTACTGCAACCACAGAAGGTTGAAGGCATAGAAGAATATCCCGCACACCAGAAGCACCAGCCCAAGGTAGTTCGGCCGCACCTGCGCACTTAGAATCTCCTGCTTCCGCTGGTTGACGAAGTAAAGGCTGAACAGAGGTATCAGGAAACCGTGCGACCAGTTCGGGTCTTTGAACCACTGAGATATAATACTGCCCAGCTCACGACGGAAAAGGTAGTAAAACAAGCCTCCGATTATCAAAACCTTCACGTAGCTGTGCAACCCAAGCCCTCTCCAGGTGTGAACCGGCCTGAGCGTTCGTGCATCGACCGCCGGGCCCTGCAAAACCCTGTCTTCGCAACTGCCCGTTCTGTTTCGACCCTCGGCGGGGTTCTCTTCAATCATACCGATTGACCCGGTCGTATGACCCGCTGTTTCGTCGGCCACAGGCGCCTAAGCATACCAGGATTGTACTTGTAATTGACCGACTTGCAAAGAGGCAATTGGCCGCTGAGTAACGCGTCCTCCTTGCTGCAGAGCCTCGCCGACCACACGCACATTCAACCGCCCGGCCCCACCGCCCTGCGGCCCCCAATACGCCCCGCGGGCCACACATCAGAACCAGTTCGTTAGTTTACGCTGGCCGACGTCTATGTCCGCAAAATTCCGGTCGTATATGAATCCGAACCCGTAGCTGGCCCTGAACGCGTTGCGAAGAACCGCACGCCACTGGGAACTCGGATGCGTGCCAACGTTTATCAGGTCATTCACTTTTATGAAGAAGTCAGGCTGTTCGCCGCTGAATATCTTGTCCAGGTCAACCATCACGATTTCTTCACGGTCTTTGCCGAGCCGACGTATCACCTCGCATCGCTTCGGCCACGCAAACTCGCCAAGTCCCCCCGCCGCCGCAATCGCCATCTTCAGCGTTATCGGCCTGCCCGTAATCGGGATGGCGCCCTGCCGGTTCACATTGCCGATCACGAAAAACTCGCCCACTATATCTACCGGAACGTAAATCGTGTCACCAGGCTTTATCACGATGTTGTACCGGGGGTCCCCCGACTGGAACCTGTCCACCGGTATCTTGATAACCCGCGTTTGCACCCCTGCAGCACCTATCTCTTCCCACCCGAAACCGACCGGCAACTGGCGCTCCAGCGGCTCGCCCGTCTCAGGTGCCGGCTCGGCCCGCCGTGGCCCCTCCTCCGCCCCGACCTGCACAGGCACCCACTTGCCCCCCTCAAAAATCCACTCTATCCGCCCTTCGCTTTGTTGCTGCCCTCCCACGGAAGCACTACCGCTCGCACCATATCCGACCGGTGCCTGTCCGCTAAATTCAAACCCATCCGGCACCGCCGCACCGGCCAGTTCCGCGAAGCCGGACATCTCCGCCGACGCCACGACCGGGCTGTCACTACCCGCCCTGACCTGCGGTTCTATCATCTCAAGCATCTGTTCGGCCGGGACCTCCGGGGCAGCCCCCTCGCCAGGCTCGGCCGACCTGCTCACAGCCTCCGTACCCGTTACCGGCCTCGTAACGTAAATATAACTTACGTTGAACTCACTTATCCCACCTGCCGTGGCCAGGGCATCCGCAAGCCTGAACTTGGAACGCGGCACAAAGTACCGGCCCGGTACGCCAACGCCGTCGCCCAGAATGGAAACGATCCGCTGCTGCGAGTTCACCAACCGCACCGTCACCGAGGCATTCCGAAGGTAATCAGGCTCCAGAATATCGCGTATCTCCTCCTCCAGTTGAGATTCCGTCAGCCCCTGCGCCTGAATAACCCCAACATCCGGTATCGAAATCTCTCCCGTTTCCGTAACAACGTAGTCGTTGGTGAAAAGCTGGCCCTGCTGAAACAATTCGAAAATACTTATCCGTACAACGTCGCCCGGGTGGAAAACGTAATCCACCGGCTTCTCGATAACGTCCTCCGGACGCGGCTCCTCCGCGCCAATCCACGCCGATGGCGTCTCAGGAGCAACGCCAAGTGAATCAAGGATAACGTTCACCGCCGGCTTCGGACGAAACCGCCCGACCTGTTTCGGGTCCAAAGCCTTGCTCGTGCAACCACCACCGTACCAGACCGCGAACCCGCAAATCCCCGCAAGCAGAAACAGCCGTCCTGCAGCTCCCCTCGCGGTCCTTGCCACTGGTATCCTATCTCTCATAGCCCGGTGCTACCTCGCAGAATCCGGCCCTGACAACCAAACTCCGTTCCAACCTCATAGTACTGGATTTTTATCGGTTCGCCGGCGCAGACGCTTAACTTCTTCTTGACCCCCACCGCAAGGAATTATCACGAAAATGGCCACCCTCGACACCAAGCAACCACCACACCTCGTCCAGTCGCCGTCACGCGGTCCACGGCACACCCTCTATACGCGCAGCCCTGCGGACTTGTTCGAAAACAGACGCGATATCTTGTACCGATAATACGACGACGACTAATCCGCTTCCACCTGCCGCACCCACCCCAGGTACCGGCAATCTATCCGCACAAGCAGACTGTGAAGCCCCCCTGCGTAGTCGGCGCCGAACAGCTCGATCTTACTCGGCACCCTGACCCCGACGCCGGCTATCTTGCGGTAATCATACCCCCGTACCGCTACCGTCCGATCCTCCCGGCCTGCCGCGCCACCGCCGAGAAGACGCGCATTCCCGCTATCCGCCAGCCATATCGTGTCAATCAAGCCGCTGTCCACGTCCTGGTAAAACACCACCTTCCTGGCGGTTGCGCCGCCCCGCTGAATCCGCTTCTCAATCAGCCGGTACCGGCTCGTTCCTATCTTCACCACGCGATCGGCGGTGCCTGCCTCACCCGTACCTTCCAGCACACGCAAAGGCGCAGTCATTACATCCAGCACCGCCTCCGCAAAGAACTCATCGACGCCACGCACCGCCACGGGCCCCTGCGACACCCCCTCACTGCTGAAACCCTCCGCCGATAACCGCCGAACGAAAGCGCCCTGCGGCTCTTTTGCCTCGATGCGAATACTGCCCGGCCACGCCGACACGCTGTACCGATGCTCCGTGATGTACGGACAGTCCCCGTAAAAAGTGACCACGCACCGGGCTTCTATCTGACCTCGCTGCATCCACGCAGCAGTCCCACCGCTTGCAGCAATCGCCCGGCTGACATCTTTCGGTATGACCACGTTCGCATCAGCCAGTGGATTGACCGGCTCAATCGCCCTTTCCTGGCCGGGCGTACACCCGCAAATACATACCGCCCCAGCCGCCGCCAGAATCAAGACATTCAAACACCGACGAGCCATTTTGTTCCTCCGTACCGCGCGCCTCATTTCCCGGCGGCCCGCGACCACCACGCCCTTACAATCATCGTCCGATACTACATCCTCGAAAGCTGTTCCAGCAGCGCAAACCTTTCCGCCACGTCCTGCTTCGCCAGTTCGAGAAGCTCCTGCGCCACTTGCGGCTTGACCTTCGTGAGGCTGCGATACCGATTCTCACCGTACGCGTACTGCTCAAAGTCGAACGTCGGCGCCTTCGAATCAAGCTGCAGCGGATTCTTGCCTTGCCGCTTTAACATCGGGTTGTACCTGTAAAGCGGCCAGTAACCGCTGGCCACCGCTTGCTTCTGGTGTTCACAGCCTTCGACAAGATTGAAGCCATGAGCGATGCAATGAGAGTACGCCACTATCAGCGACGGACCCGGATAGGCCTCCGCCTCCACGAACGCCTTGACCGTCTGATTCGGGTTGGCCCCCAGCGCTACCCGCGCCACGTAGATATTGCCGTAGGTCATCGCAAGAAGCGCCAGGTCCTTTTTCGCGGTCGGCTTGCCGCCCGCCGCGAACTTCGCCACGGCACCACGCGGCGTAGATTTCGACATTTGCCCTCCAGTGTTCGAATACACCTCCGTATCCAGCACCAGCGCATTGACGTTTGTCCCGCCGGCCAGCACGTGATCCAGCCCACCATAGCCGATGTCATACGCCCAGCCGTCCCCGCCAAGCGCCCAGACGCTCTTGCGAACCAGGAAATCCGCAACATCCAGCAACTGCTTGCACACCTCGCAATCGCTCTTTCGACACTGCTCTTTGAGCTTCTCAACGCGCCCACGCTGCTGTTCAATCGCCGCCTGCGACGGCTCGTCAGCAACCGCAGCGGCCCGAATCTCCTCCGCAAGGCCGCTCTCAACGCAGCCCTTCTCCCTCGCCGCCGAAAGCAGAGTCAACGCCCGGTCCTTGAACTTATCCACCGTCAGGCGCATTCCCATTGCAAACTCCGCCGCATCCTCGAACAGGCTGTTGCTCCACGTCGGCCCGCGACCATCCTGCCGCGTCGTGTAAGGGGTCGTCGGCAGGTTCCCCCCGTATATCGACGAACACCCGGTCGCGTTGCCGATGTAAAGCCTGTCCCCGAACAACTGCGTCAGCAGCTTAACGTACGGCGTCTCCCCGCAACCAGCACACGCACCCGAATACTCGAACAGAGGTTCGATCAACTGGCTGCCCTTGACCGTGTCGCTCTTGAACAGCGACCGGTCCGTGTTTGGTATCGAAAGAAAATACGCGTAATTTTCCCGCTCGGCCTCACGAAGCGGCTCCTGCAGCACCATATTGATCGCCTTCCTGCCCGTCGGCTTCTTGTCCGCGTCCTTCTCCTGCGCCGGGCAAAACGCCACGCACGCCCCGCAACCCGTGCAGTCTTCCGGAGCAACCTGCACCGTGAACTTCATACCGGCCAGTTCCTTGCCCTTGGCATCGGTGCTCTTGAACGTCGCCGGCGCTTTCTCCAGGTACTTCTCGTCGTATGCCTTTATCCGTATCGCCGCGTGCGGACACACCAGCGAGCACCGCCCGCACTGTATGCACACTTCGGGCACCCACTGCGGTATCTTCACCGCGATATTCCGCTTTTCATACTTCGTCGTCCCCGGCGGAAATTTGCCATCCACCGGCATCTTGCTCACCGGCACCTTGTCGCCGCGAAATGCAATCAGCTCACCCGTTAGCTCCTTCACGAACGCGGGAGCATCATCCGGCACCGGAGGCCTCATCTTGATCTTGCTCGTCACCTTCCCCGGAACCGCAACCTCGAAAACCTGCTCGAGCGCCTTATCCACCGCCGCGCAGTTCATCTCGACAATCTTCTCACCCTTCTTGCCGTACGTCTTCTTGATCGCGTCCTTTATCGCCTTGACCGCCGTCTCCAGCGGTATTATTCCGCTTATCTTGAAAAACGCCGTCTGCATAATCACGTTGATTCGCGGCCCAAGGCCTATCTCCTGCGCCAGCGAAATCGCGTCGATGATATAAAACTTCAGCTTCTTCTCGATTATTTGCTTCTGAACCTCCTGCGGAAGACTATCCCAGACCTCGTCCTTGCCGTGGCTGGTCGTAAGCAGGAACGTCGCGCCTTCTCTTGCGCACGAAAGCATATCATAACGCTCCAGAAAGCTCGGATTGTGGCACGCCACGAAGTCAGCCTTGCTTATAAGGTAAGGCTTGCGAAGAAGCTTCTTTCCGAACCGAAGGTGCGAAGTCGTCATCGCACCCGCCTTGCGCGAATCGTACACGAAGTACGCCTGCGCATAATTGTCGGTCAGCTCCCCGATAATCTTCGTCGAGTTGCGGTTCGCCCCCACCGTCCCGTCCGAACCGAGCCCGTAAAACATCGCCGAATAAACGCCTTCGCTCGGAAGCTCGAAAGACTCGTCAACCTCGATGCTTGTATTCGCCACGTCGTCGATGATACCGACCGTGAAACCATTCTTCGGCTTTGCCGCGTCGAGATTGTCGAACACCGCCTTGACCATCGCCGGCGTAAACTCCTTCGAGCCAAGCCCGTATCGCCCGCCTACAATAACCGGGTAATCCCGGAAAGGCGCCTCGCCTGCCGCCATCGCCTCGCCGACCGCCGTGCGGACATCCAGGTACAACGGCTCGCCCAGCGACCCCGGCTCCTTCGTCCGGTCAAGCACCGCTATCTTCTTGACTGTCTTCGGCAAAGCCTCGATGAAATGCTTCGTACTGAAAGGCCGGTACAACCGAACCTTCACCGCCCCCACCTTCTCACCTCGACCGCTGAGATACTCAACCGTCTCGTGCGCCGTGTCGGCCCCGGAACCCATTATCACGATAACCTTCTCCGCGTCCTCGGCGCCGACGTAATCGAACAGACGATACCGCCGCCCGACAATCTTGGCGAACTTGTCCATCGTCTCCTGGACGATCCCGGCCACCGCCGAATAAAACTTGTTCACCGTCTCCCTGCCCTGGAAGTAAACGTCAGGATTCTGCGCCGTGCCCGAAATCATCGGCCTGTCCGGCGTCAGAGCCCGCGCCTTGTGCTCACGAACCAACTCGTCGTCTATCATCGCCCGCATATCATCGAACGTAAGCTGCTCGACCTTCTGAATCTCGTGGCTCGTACGGAAACCATCGAAAAAGTGAAGGAACGGCACCCTCGCCGCCAGCGTCGCCTGCTGCGCAATCAATGCAAAATCCATCACCTCCTGAATGTTGGCCGAACCCAGCATCGCAAACCCCGTCTGCCTGCACGCCATAATGTCGGAATGGTCTCCGAAAATCGACAACGCCTGGCACGCCAGCGAACGCGCAGAGATATGAAACACCGTCGGCAACAACTCCCCCGCAATCTTGTACATATTCGGTATCATCAGAAGCAGTCCCTGCGACGCCGTGAAAGTCGTCGTCAGCGCGCCGGTCGCCAGCGCCCCGTGAACTGCCGCCGCCGCACCGGCCTCCGACTCCATCTCCGTTACCGACGGAACCGTCCCCCAGATGTTCGTCTGGCCCGCAGCCGTCTTCGCATCTGCTATCTCACCCATCGGAGAACTCGGCGTGATTGGGTATATCGCTATCACCTCGTTCGTGGCGTGCGCAACGTACGCCGCAGCCGTATTACCGTCGATTGTTACCATTTTGCGACTCATAGCTTCTCCGTTATCCTGAAAAAAATCCTTACCACGACATCTTACCTGCGAACCGACTCCGTTCAGCCGGCCCGAAACGATTGATATCCTGGGACTTGCCCTGCACGAACCCCGTCAGGATGGCTGCTGCCCTTGATATGCAGTGCCCAATGAATCCCAGAGCCGCTTTATACAGGATTGGACGCTCCCCGGCAAGTGATTTTTCCCCCCCAATCCAGCGGCGGCCTAATCGCCTCCAACGCTGGCACCAAGCTCGCTCAAAACGGTCTTAAGCCTTTCCTTCTCCTGCTTGAGCTGCTGCCTCGTCTCTGGAAGCATCTTCTC
The DNA here is from genome assembly GCA_964429265.1 of uncultured Pirellulales bacterium. GTDB lineage: Bacteria > Planctomycetota > Phycisphaerae > Sedimentisphaerales > Anaerobacaceae > CAYSBK01. The sequence continues at coordinate 10,451 of CAYSBK010000073.1, forward strand.
GGGGTCCTCCTCCACTACGTACGGCGTTATGAAAACCAGCACCTCGTCGTTGGCTTTGACCAGCTCGCTGTGCCGGAAAAGCCCACCCAGAAACGGTATGTCCCCAAGAAGTGGAACCTTCCGCCTGATCGAGCTGTCTTCCTGGAACAGCATCCCGCCCAGCAGAACCGTTTCCCCGTCCTTGACGATCATCGTCGTTTCCGTGTCCATCTCCGTTCGTATCGGCTGGCCGTTTATCTCCTCCGCCGTCAACTGCGAAATGATAAGGTTTATCGTCACGTCAACGTTCTTCTCGGGCGTAATGCTCGGCCGAACTCGAAGCGCCATCCCCACACGCTCAAACGTAAAATCCTGCCTCGTCGAGCCGGTTTCGGCCGACAGCGTCGCCCCGGCGAAAAACGGAACACGCTGACCCTTGAAAAAGTCCGCCTCCTCGTTGTCTTTCGTCCACAGCGTCTGCTGGTTCAGAACCTTTGCATTAACCTTCTTCACCAGGAAATCAACTAGCGCGTTGATATTCGCGTTCGCCTCCAGCCTCAGCGACCCACGCTCTTCCAGAACCGAAAGATTACTCAGAATGGTGATCGAATCCTCGTCCAGGCTCCCGAATACGTCCGGATGAGCCGCCAGCTGAACACCCAGCGAAGTCAAATCACGGTGGTCAACCTCCAGAACCACCGCCTTTATCCTCACCTGTCGTCCCGGCACGTCCAGATCCTTTATCATCTCACGCACACGGTCGATATACTCCGGCGGTGAAAGTACCAGAAT
>CAYSBK010000074.1:0-11050 GCA_964429265.1 uncultured Pirellulales bacterium
AACTGATTATCATATCCGACTGGTCGATAAGCATAAAATCGCGGGCGTAAATCTGGCTGTTTATGTCGCGCTCAATGTGGCGGACCTGCTCCACCTCCAGCCTCACCGTCCGACCGAGAGCCTCCACCTCGATATACTGCCGCCCCTGTGCCAGCGCCTCGGCTGCACAGCCGGGCAGGTACGACTCTTCCAGGTCGGCCGGGTCAAAGCATACAAAATACCGCTTCATCTCCTCCCGAAAGGCGTCTATCTGGCTCCTGGTATCACCGTCATCACCCACGTGGGTCATCGGAAAACTAAGGTACGCCTTCTTAACCCACGGCTCAAACACCAGCCTGTAAAAACTTTCCGCCGTCGACCGCTCCGAGCCGCGGGCCATGCAGTACAACGAAGCCTTGTCATTGACTCCCTTTGCCAGCATCTCCGTGCCGATGATCTCCTCCTCCCGCCAGACCAGCAGGTCCTTGAGACTGTGCTCAACGGCATGCTCGGCGCAGAGCCGGCTGTGCAGCGCAACTATACCGTCTATAAGGCAGACGTACATATCCGCACCAAGCTGCCGCATCTGGTCGAAGTCCACCGCCGGAAACAATCCGTGCCTCCACCGGAAGGTCGCGTGCGTATTGACAATCACGTTCTCTGCCTTTTCGCTTCGGGCGATGATGTCCTTGAATACGCTGCGGCGAAGCGAGTGAAGCCTCTTGAGCGAAATGTCGAGAATCTTGCCGGCCGGTACATCCGGCGCCTCCGCGTACATCATATCACCGACGTTGCACAAGACCACTTCCTTGCCGTTCTTCTGCGCCAGCGAACAGACTTCCTGCAGGTAGCTTTTCTTGTCGATCCCGACCATCCCGGTAACAACAACTATCATAAGTGCCTCGGTCCGTTACTGCCGCCTACGCTTTCGACGGGTCAAAACTGAAGGTTTTGCAGCCTGAGCTGTCTGTCGTGTTCCTTCAAGGCCGTAATCAGCTCGTCCATATCACCCGCGATTATCCTGTCCAGGCTGTAAAGCGACACGTTTATCCTGTGGTCGGTGACGCGGTTCTGCGGAAAGTTGTACGTCCTGATTTTCTGCGATCTGTCGCCGGTGCCGATCATTGACCTTCGCTTCGAGTCACGCTCGGCACGCTTCTTCGATTCGTAAAACTCGTACACCCTGCTGCGAAGTACCCGCCAAGCCTTGGCGCGGTTCTTGTGCTGGCTCTGCTCGTCCTGCATGCTGACCGTTATACCGGTCGGCTTGTGCTCGAGCTTGACGGCGCTGCTTACCTTGTTGACGTTCTGGCCGCCCGGGCCACTTGCCCGGCTGACGTGCTCTATCACGTCGTCGGGATTTATCTGAACGTCTATCTCCTGCGGCTCAGGCAGCACCGCAACCGTCGCCGCCGACGTGTGAATCCTACCCTGTGACTCGGTCTGCGGCACCCGCTGAACCCGGTGTCCCCCGCCCTCGTATCCAAGCTCCGACCAGACGCCCGGGCCTTTCACGTTGAATATCACCTCCCGAAGCCCTCCCATCTCCGTCGGGCTGAAGTTGAGTTGCTCCACCTTCCAGCGACGACGCTCGGCATACTTTACGTACATATTGTACAAATCGCGTGCAAAAAGCGCCGCCTCCTCGCCGCCGGTGCCCGCCCGTATCTCCATGATCACCGAGTCAACCGTCGCATCATCCGCCATAACGAGTTGGTTCTTGATCTGCTCCAGCAGTCCATCGGCCCCCTCCTGAAGCCGACGGACCTCTTCTTCCGCAAGCTGTTTCAGTTCCGCCTCCACGCTGTCATCCGCCAGAACGGTCTGCGCATCCTCAATACCGGCGACAAAGTTCTTGTACCGGCGATATTTTGCGACAATGTCCTTGAGCTTCGCCTGCTCTTTGGATAGCGCCACCAGCCGCGCAGAGTCCGTGCTGACGGCCGGGTCGGCTATCTGCCGCTCGATCTCGGTGAAACGGCTGTCAAGCTGCTCAAGCTTGGCAAGAAAAGCGTCCTTCTGTTGTGGCATCGGCTCCGCACCTGCATAAAAAAATAGCGGTTAGCATACGGTAAATACGCACCCCGGCCGCAACGGCAGCCGGAACCGGACGCTAAACGCTATTGTTCGCTCTGGTCCTTCGCGGACTGCTTGAAATAGTCCTTGCCGTATTTCTTCCGGAAACGTTCAATCCGGCCGGCCGTATCAATGTACTTTTGCTTGCCCGTGAAGAAGGGATGGCACGCCGAGCAAATCTCCGCGTGGATTTCAGACGCGGTGCTGCGCGTCTCGAAGGTATTACCACAGCCGCACCGGACCACAACCCTGTCGTATTTTGGATGTATATCCTTTTTCATAAGCCGAACGCTCCCAAGAACTTATGGTGAGATTATACCACGCGCGCCTCAAATTGCAAACTTTTTTCGAGACCGGATTAGCACGTGTCCGGCAGAGCCGGTCGGAGCCCTGGGGGCCTATTTATCGAAGGGCAGTTTTACCCCGCCGCTCTTGGTTCGCTTGATGTCCGGTCTTGCGCCCCTGTTGTACTGTCTTTTTACGGGCCGGGGTCGGCAGACAAGCCGTTCTGAGATGCCGGACACGCCGCCGTCAATCACTTTCGCGAAGGCGATGGTATGCCCTACCCGTTGAATCTCCACGGTGCCGACTCTATTCTCGATTCTGCCGAGAGATTCTCCGGTGTCGGGGTCTCGCACCTGCCTGCCCTCGGCGAAAACGTCGAGCAACATGCCCTCGGAGATTCGACTGCCTCCGAGATTCAGCACGACCGTACCGTCTGGCTGAATGGCAACAATCCTGGTCGGGTAAACACGGTCAATGATCTCCTCAACCACCTCGTTCGCCACCACAGTCAAAAAGGCATCCCGAACCTGTGCAGGGTCCCATTCGGCCGGGTCCCATTCGTCGGCAAGGTCCCTGACCTGTTCATCCTCAAGGTACTTCTGCGCGATAGAGGCAAAGACAACCTGCTTTGTGGAGCTGTCAACGAGCCGGTAGTCGAAGACAAACCTCGCCTTGAATTCCTGGCTCGTGTAGCGGGCAGCCCGCAGGTACCTTTCTATTTTCTCGATTCTTGCCCGTGTGATTGTGCCGATCAGAAGGTAATGCGCACCGAGGGTCTCGGCGATTCTCGCCCGTTCCCGCAGGGGCGCGTCCTGCGAGAAAACCACCCGTTTTTCACGGTCGAAGTCGGTTACACTCTCCCTGTCCAGCACGGCGAATTTGTTGGTCTGTGTCAATCCCACCGCCAGCAGATGAGAGAACAATTTCGACAGGGTCTCTCCTGAAACCGTCAGGCCGAGAAAGCTGTAGCTCCGGTTCATCGTTTTGGCGGGCATCAGTGCGATCTTGATTCGTCCAGTCCGGCCGCGGGCCCCGTAGTCGAATACGGAGACCTTCAATTTGACCTGGTAGCTGCCGTCCTGGAGCTGCTTTTCTTCGAGAACGTCATAACCTTTTACCAGGCCCTCAATTTCAGTTGTATAGGCGGTTCCTCTGGTAGTGACCCCGACCGAGTCGAATTGCAGCCTGCTGCCGCCCGGCTGCTGCGTTTCGATGCCTGCACCAGCACCACGAAAGGCAAATTCATAACTGCCCGAATCGACCTTTACACCCCTGACGCGGCTGACCGCGTCGCAGAGCGCGTTCTTGACGGCCTGGCCCCGGTCGGATCCCCGCCCGACAACTTCCACAATGATGACGCGCCGCGTGTCGCCCCGCAGGATACCGTCTGCTGGTGCCTTAGGGGTATTTGCAGCCGCAGCTTTTTTCTGCTCGGCCGGCGCTTTTTCGGCACACGCCAGCATATTTATCAGCACACAAACCACAATCATTGGACGCAAGGCCTTCACCGCTCGGCCCTTTCAAATTCAAAACAGGAACTCAACTATTGGACACTATTCACCAGGCAACCGACTTGCTGGAGCCTCTCTTGCCCACCAGCACCTCGTCCTGCCAGTATCTCAAGCCGCTTTTTATGTCGGAAAGCTTCAACTGGAAGTAATACTCCACCTGCTGGGTGTTCCTGTCGTAGCGGATGTTCCGCTGGAATATCTTGCCGCTGAGGCTCAGTTCCGGAGCGATCAACGTGTGCCGGGCCGCTACCGTATCCTGGTCGAACTCTTCGGAGTCTCTGAGCTTGCGTGCTTCATGAACAAGCTCGTCCGTGCCCGAACCTACCGCCGATGTCATCACCGCCTGGCCGCTGTTGAGGATCTCGGTTTCAATCTTCACCATCAACTGGTCCGTGTCGATCCGCTGCATCGTGTCATTGAGGATACGCCCCGTGGCAACCACGTACCTGCCGCCGTCGGGCTTCTTCAGCGCCCCCGACGACAGCAGCGACTGAACCAGCCTGCTGGCCGCCGTGTCGAAATCCCTGTAGTCCAGCGCCATTACGGGCTTGCCCTCGTCGTGCGCCGTATCGATCATTACCGTCGGCTGCTCGCAGCCTGCAACCAGCACCATCACACCAGCAATTGCCAATATCGTCGCTTTCATTGCCAACTCCATTCGCTATTCGCTACCTACCTTTTGGCCGGGAACAATGAACCGGTAACTATTAACTTCCCCTTACCGTTTTCTCGTATCCATCCTGAAATCAACCGCCTCTGGTCGCGGCGCCACGGCCTTGATGCTGAACGGCGAATTGCCCATCGCCGAGCAATCCAGCCACACGCTGGTTTTCGTGTCTATCACAAAGCCGTCCGCGTCGAGCCACTCCACCCTGTACTGGAATCTCTTGGTCCTGTACGACTGGTTAAACCCGTTCACCTGCAACTCCAGCAGCCCGGCATCATTTCTCCTGGTCACGGCGTTTGTTATCGCCAGACCTTCGCCTATCAAGTCACTAAAGGCATGGGCGACGGGCCTCGTAACAATGTTGCTGCCCAGCGAGTCGCTGCGCACCTCTTCGCGCAGGTGAACTCGCGGGTCCGTCGGCTGAGAACAACCCGTCCCAATTATCATCAAAACTACGGAGCCCAGCATTAGAGTTCTCATTGCCTTTCTCCAACCACATTCCGGATTCTGTCAATACGTAATGACCTGCCACGTAGGTTTGCCTTGCGCAAACGGTATTCTAACATAGACCAGAGCATTGTCGCAAGGGGGAATCTTGACCGAAAAACACGGGCTGCTCGGCGGTTCTATGGTCACGGTTCTGTCGGGTGGTATGGGGAGCCTGGCTACCTGGAAGTTCTTCGGCAGCGTACTCCATATCCGCAAGTCCGCCTTGGTAGTGGCATAGCTATAGACCGCAACCAGAACCGACGCTACCTCCGCCCCGGCACTGTCGTTTTCCGCAAGGACATACTGGGCCGCGGCCTTGGCCGCCGCAGAGACAATCGCCCTGGTCAAAATGCCCTCGAAGTCCTTGTTGAATTCAGTCTGCGCCACGCGGTCCATATCCGCAACAAGCTGGGTTCGGTGATTGCCATCGGTTGTTCTGACGCAAAGGTAGGGATAGGCCTGTTCCCTCAAAACAAGGCGGGGCAGGGCGATCCCAATATATTTGACCTTGTTGGTTGCAAGAAACAAGGGCACGTCGACTCGGAACTCCTCTTTGATCGGCCCGAGTCCGTTTTCGAAAATTACCCACACCTGCTTTTCAAACCTCGCCCGGCCGTCCAGCACCCGCTCGACCAACTCCAGGTCTTCGCCTATGTACGCGTTGTCGCTCACCATCCCGTACGATTCTTTCAGCAGGTCCACTGCTTTGCTGTAGTCGCCGACCAGCGCGAAAAACAGACCCGCCACGTATGTCGCAAAGGGATTAACAAAATCCGGATACGCCTCGAATTCGTACAACCCCGGATATTTCTCCTCGATCAGCCGCCTGAGCTGCGGGTTCTCAACGCTCTTCTTGAGATCCATCTGCCGCTTCTTCTGCTCTTGTTCGAGCTGCTTTTTTACCTTGCGCAGCTCCGCCGCAAACTTCTCTCTCGCCCGTCTCTGCCGGTCGAGCGCACGGTTGAACTCCACCCGCGCAAGGTCGTTCTTTCCCAGTTGCATAAAGTCCAGGGCCTTGTATGTGTTGACCATAATCCCGTCGTATTCGCTGCCCGTATAAGGAATGACATTGTCGTTCACGACGGTCGCAGCCGCCGAATCAACCACTGCGTTCTCGAAGTCAAAGTAGTTGAGCATTTGCTCCGCTTTGTCGAAGTATTCGACACTCCGCGCATAATCCTGCCGCAGTCTCTCGATGCATCCAAGCTGCAGTGCCCACAAAAGGTCGTTTCTTGCGGGTCTGTCGCCCCGACCAAGCTTTGACCGGGCAAATGCCGCCGATCTCTCGAACCGCCCCCCCTGCAAACAGTCCGTCCTGAAGATCCCGTCGAACCTCTCGAGGTCCGATGCCACACCGCCGCAACCCCCAAGCAGCATCGCCGCGATGAACAGCCAGATGCCTACCCGGCAAAGCCTTCGCCCCATACACGTCGCCTCGTTGTTTTTATATGTCCCCGTGGCGGATGAATCCTCTGATTGTCTGTAATCAAAGGTTAGGGCTGCGATTCCACGTCGTCAAGCCCTATATCCCGCCGCCGGTTCGCGCTGTCGAAAATGCACGGCTGCGGCCCTTTCATCCCGCCGCTTGCCCCGGTTTGCAACAGTGGCGCTTAACGGCTATAATCTGCTATCGATCGGTTACGAGCATCGTTATGCAGGCGGGCGACGACATACTGAGGCTGTTGGCCGAAAAAGGCGCAGAGGCCGCCAGGCGATCGGAGTCTGCGCTGATCCTCCAACCCGGCGCCATCGGTGACTGCCTGTTGACCCTGCCACTTGCAAACTTCTTGAAGCAGCACCTGCCGCTTGGCGGCGTAGAGATGCTCGGCCGCGCAGACTACCTCAGCATCCTGCCGGGAAGAACGAACATAGACGGAATTCACTCCATTGATTCGATTCAACTGCATCGACTTTTCGTCAACCACCGCAGTTTCGACCTGCCCGACCACGACCCGTTGATAGACTTCTTTGCCGGGTACACCTGGATTATCAGCTTCCTCGGCGAACCCGAGAGCAATTTCGAGCAAAACCTCATCTTCACCGCCCATTGCACCCACAGCGCCGAGGTCATCACCCTGCCGACCATTCCCGGCACCCAACCTGCCTGTCATATAAGCCACTACTACATAAGACGGTTCATCGAAAGCTGCAACCTTGACATCGACTGCCGTGCCGCCGACCTTAACGCACAGCTACTGCGTCCTTCCACCGCAGATGTCCAGCGGGGCACGACACTGCTTGAAGAGCTTGGTTGTGACACCACCGCCCGGGTCGTGGTCATCCACCCCGGAAGCGGCGCCCCGCGCAAGTGCTGGCACCTCAGCAATTTCATCGCCGTTGCTGAAAGCCTCCGGCGGAAAGACTTCGAGGTCCTGTTCCTGCTGGGACCGGCCGAGACGGAACGGCTCACCCACCCGGATAGAGAATCGATGCTCCGCGTCGGCCGCTGCGCTAACACCCTGCCGCTTGGCGCGGTCGTGGCCTTGTTGAGCTGCGCACACGCCTATATCGGCAACGACAGCGGCATAACCCATCTGGCCGCCGGACTCGGCCTTAGAACGATGGCCGTTTTCGGGCCCACCAATCCCACAGTCTACAGACCAATAGGACCCCGCGTGCAGGTCTTCTCCTGGCCGGGAGACCACTTTGACAAAGACCCTGCCCCCGCCCTTCAACGACAGCTACTGGACGCGCTGGCCTGTTGACCGCCGTGTGCGTTGTGCTATAATCATCCCGGCAAAAGTTCGGACGGGCGTGCTCCGGCCGACTCAGATGTTAACGTATCCGGTGCCGCAGCAGGCGCGGCACCGGCAATTGCACGAAAAGAGGTGTGTGCCGATGCAGACAAGAACGCTTGGTGAACTGGCCGAGTATGTCGGCGGTCGCGTGTACGGCGACCCAAATGTAAGAATCAAGTCCGCCTCAACGCTTGGCCGCGCACAGGAAGGAGACATCAGCTTCCTGGCAAACGCAAAGTATGAAAGGCAGCTTCGCACCACCAAGGCCAGTGCCGTAATCGTCGGCGAGCAAACCCCGGAAGCCTCCGTGCCTCTGCTCGTCGCCGACGACCCCTACTACGCCTTCATGCAGATTATGGTGCTGCTGCACGGCCACCGTAAGCACAAAAAGGTCGGCATCAGCCCGAAAGCCTCTATCTCCGACTCCGCAAAAATCGGCGCCGACTGTAACATCCACGATTTTGTCGTCGTCGCAGACGATGCGAGAATCGGCGACGGCTGCATACTTTACCCCGGTGCCTACGTCGGCCAGGGCGTCCAGATAGGCAACGACTGCATCATCTACCCAAATGTCACCATCTACGATGGCTGCCAGCTCGGCAACAGGGTCATCATCAACGCAAACACCACCATCGGTGAAGACGGCTTCGGCTATGCCAGCCACAACGGCGTCCACCACAAGATACCGCAGACCGGCACCGTCATAATCGAAGACGATGTCGAAATCGGCACCTGCTGTGGGATCGAAAGAGGAACACTCGGCGATACCGTTATCGGCCAGGGCAGCAAGCTCGGCGACCTCGTTACCGTCGGGCACGGCACCAAGATCGGCCCACATTGCTTGTTGGTCGCGCAGGTCGGCATCGCAGGTTCTACCACCCTCGGACATCACTGCGTCGTCGGAGGCCAGGTCGGCATCGTCGGACACATCAACATCGGCAACAACGTCACCATCGCCGCACAGGCAGGAGTCATCAACAACATCCCCGATGGCAAGGTCGTCCTCGGTGCCCCCGCTATCGAGGCAAACCAGGGAAAACGCGCCTACAGCATGATACAATATCTGCCGGAAATACGACAAACCGTGCGCAACCTCCAGAATCAGGTCGAACACATTCTGTCGGTGATAGAGCCGCAGGAATAACCCGACCGGATAAAAAACTGTGCCGGGCGTCCCCGTAGAGGCCGACGCGGGAAATCGTCTTATGGAAACTGAAAACGTGCTGGGCTTGATTGCGGGTGGCGGAAGACTGCCCTTTATCGTCGCTGCCGGCGCCAGAAAAGCGGGGCTGAAGGTCGTTTGCGTAGGCCTGGCCGACGCCTGCGAGCCGGAATTGTCTGCCTGCGTCGACGTGTTCCACTGGGCCGCTCTGGCCAGGCCCGGAAGCTGGATACGAAAGCTCAAACGCCACGGCGTCAGCCGGACCATTATGGTGGGCCGCGTCGCCAAGGCCCGCCTCTACACCCCCAGGCGAATCCTCCATTACCTGCCGGACTGGAGAGCCTTTCGCATCTGGTACTGGCGACTGCGAGGCAAGGACAAACTTGACAACATCGTCCTTTCCGCTATAGCCGACGAGTTGAAAACAGGCGGCATAATACTGGAGAACTCGACAATGTACTGCAGGGAACACCTCGCCGCTGAAGGCTTTATGGGAAAATGTAGGGCACCCGCATCGGCCCGGCAGGACATTGAGTTCGGCTGGCAGCGCGCGAAAAAACTGACCGAACTCGACATCGGCCAGGCCATCGCCGTCAAGGAACGCCAGGTAATTGCGGTCGAGGCGATGGAAGGAACCGCCGCGATGATAGAGCGTGCCGGCCGGCTTTGCCCGTCAGGCCGCTGGACCCTGATAAAAGTTGCAAGACCTCAACAGGACGAACGCTTCGACGTGCCCTGCGTCGGCCCCGACACCATCCGCGCGCTGGCTTCAAACTCCGCCGCCTGCCTCGTGGTCGAGGCCGAAAAGATAATCATCCTCGACAAGCCCCAAACAATCGAGCTTGCAGACCGCCTCGGAATCGCCCTGCTCGGAATCAAATCACCGCCGCAACAGCCACTCATCGAAAGCTGAGGACTTACCGATCGTTATGACCGAATTGCCCTTCTCCATCGAAATCGAGGTATCGAAGCCCACCCCCGGCCGCCGCAAGGTTCTCTGCACCGCCGTGCTGCGACGCCTCGGCAACAAGCGAACCGTCTTCGAGGGCACCGACCAGGGCAACCCCGTCATCGTCAAGCTCTTCAAGAGCCCCCTCAAGGGCGGATACCACGTAATGCGCGAATGGCGAGGCCTGAGAAAGCTCCACAGCCGCCGCCTCAACGCTCCGCAACCGCTGTGCTGCGGCAGCAGCAGCCACGGCTGGGTCATGCTGACCGAAAAGATACCCGCCGCGGCCACCGCCAGGCAACTCTGGGACACCGCCGAAACCATCCAGCAAAAAACCCAACTCTTGTGCCTGCTCGCCGGTGAGCTTGCACGCTTCCACGACCGCGGCGTCCTCCAAAAAGACCTGCATCTCGGCAACTTCCTCGTCAACCGCACGAAGGTCTTTGCACTCGATGCCGCGCAGATGCATTTTGCCTCCGGCCCGGTCGCAAGGAAACGTTCAATCACCCAGCTTGCTTCGCTTGCCTCGATATTGCCGCCGGACAACACGCCGGCCCTCGACGAAATTTGCACCAGATACGCCGCGGCCAGACGATGGCACTGGACACAGGCCGATCGCCGCCTCTTCGAAAAACGATTCGCCCACGCAAAGAAAAGAGGCATCCGCCGCGGCCTGAAGAAGCTCCTCCGCACCAGCACGCGCCACCGCAAAATTGTCCGCCGCGGTTTCCGTGCCATCGCTCAAAGGCGGTTCGCCGACGAACTGGAGTTCGAGCAGTTCGTCGCCGACGTCGATACGTTGATGGAGCAGGGTCAGGTTCTCAAGCGCGGCAACACCAGCTTCGTCTCCAGAATAACGCTGGCAGGCCGGGACCTCGTCGTCAAGCGCTACAATCATAAGGGCCTCTGGCACTCGCTGCGTCATACAATAAAAGGCTCACGGGCACGACGCTGCTGGCTGCACGCGCATCGGCTCACAATGCTGGACGTAAAAACTCCCGCCCCCGTCGCATTCATCGAATGCCTCCGCGGCCCGCTCGTCTGGCAGTCATACTTCATCACCGAGTATGTCGAAGGCCGAACTCTTCACGACTTCCTCAGGGACGACCGAAACAGCGAAGAGCAAAAACGGCACGCCCTCGAAAATCTCCGCCGGGAAATCGACCGCCTCGCACAACACCGCATAACCCACGG
>CAYSBK010000075.1:0-3463 GCA_964429265.1 uncultured Pirellulales bacterium
TCCACGGCCAGGGTGTACTGCGTCAGGTCGTTGGTGCCGATGCTGAAGAAATCCACGTCGCGGGCGTAAGTGTAGGCTGTCAGGGCCGCCGACGGAGTTTCCACCATAATGCCGACAGGGATGTCGGGGTTGTAGGCGATGGATTCATCGCTGAGGTCTTCCATCACGTCCCGCAGGATGAGTTTGGCCTGCATCAACTCCTGGTGGTTCGTGATAAGGGGAAACATTATTCTCACGTCGCCCAGCACCGAGGCCCGCAAAATCGCGCGCAGTTGGGTTTTGAACATCGGCAGGTTCTGCAGGCAGAACCTTATGGACCTGAGCCCAAGAAAGGGATTCGGCTCCGGGGCAAAGCGCTTACTCTGGGTATACTTGTCGGCACCGAGGTCAACGGTTCTGATAACCACGGGTCGTCGGCCGACCACCTCGACGACCTTGGCGTAGGCCTGATAGTGGTCCTGCTCGGTAGGCTCGGTGTCGGTGTTGAGGTACAGGAACTCCGTGCGGTAAAGTCCTATACCTTCGCCGCCTTTTTCCAGCACGATCTGGGCCTCGTCGGGGAACTCGATATTTCCCAGAAGGGTGATTTTTTCCCCGTCCCTCGTGACGGCAGGTTTCTGCCTTATGGCGTCGAGCCTGTGGCCGAGCCGGGTCAGGTCCTCGGAGTACCGCCGGTATTGCTCAATGGTTTCGGCGTTCGGTTCAACGATGACGATGCCCCGATTGCCGTCGATGATGACCTGGTCGTTGGGCCCGACGGTTTCGGTAAGGTCTTCAAGGGCTACTACCGCCGGTATCCCCAGCGACCGTGCCACGATGGCGGTGTGGCTGGTTCTTCCGCCGGCGTCGGTGGCGAGGCCCTTCACGAAGGTCTTGTTAAAGCCCGCCGTCTGCGTTGGGCTGAGCTCGCGGGCGACGACCACCACCTCGTCGCTCAGGTGCGCCAGGTCTTCCCTGGTTTTGCCCAGCAGGTGCCTCAGCAGCCTCCTTTCGATGTCGTAGATGTCGGCGGCACGCTCACTGATGTAGGGGTCTTTGACCCGCGTAAAGTGGGATGCGATGTCCCTGAAGACGCTGGAGACGGCATATTCAGCGGTCACGGATTCGGTGTGAATCAGGTCGGTTATCTTCTTGCGGAGACTTCTGTCTCGCAGGAATCTCAGGTGAACGGCGAAGATGTCCTCGATACTGCCCTGCTCGATGCCCGGCTCGGCGGTTCCGAGTTCGGTCAGCTCCGCCGCGGCCGCCTTGAAGGCGTTTCGCACCCGCTGTATCTCGGTCATCCTCTGGGAAGGCTTGATGGTCCGCCTGGGTATACGGTACTCTTCAGAGTCGATTATCAGGGCCCTGGCCAGTGCGATACCCGGTGAAACAGCTATACCTTTTTTTATTTCCATAATCGTACTTGCTACGGTGCTATTTCTTCTTTTTGGGCGGCGGTTCGTCGAACATTCTTTCTTCCACCAACTCCCGCAGCGCCTCGATTGCCTCGGCCGCATCCGGCCCCGTGGCGGTTACCTTCAGGGTCGTACCGCACGTGGCCGCCAGCATACTCATTTCCATAATGCTTTTGCCGTCAACCGTAATACGGTTCTGTTCGTTGCTTACGGTGATATCGCAATCGAACCGATTGGCCACGTCCACGAACTGCATAGCCGGGCGCATATGCAGGCCGTCGGCGTTCTTTATCTGAAGGTCCGCCTGGCAAACCGGTTGTTTGAGCGAGTCCTTTTCTGCCTGCAACCTCAAGACACCAATACTCGGATTCCGACCAACATTCACTGCATGAGAGAGGGGTCTTCGTCCGCCTCTTTCAGCAATTCTCTTACCTCTTCCGCCGTCTGGCACTGGCGCAGGAACTTGCGGAATTTTTCCTGGTTAAGGTGACGGAATATCTTTTCCATCGCCTGAAGGTGCCTGTCGGCCGCGTCGGCGGGGCTCAACAGCAACACGACCGAGTACACGGGCTGTTTGTCGAGGGACGAAAAGTCGATACCCTTGCTGCTCAGTCCAATCGCAGCGACCATTTTCTTGACCGCCTTGTGCTTGGCGTGCGGCACGGCGATGCCCTTGCCCATCCCGGTGCTGGCCTCGTTTTCACGCTCGATTACCGCCGCCGCCAGCAGCTTCTGCCGGGTCTTTGGTATGGCCCCGGCACGAGCAATCGCCGCCACAAGCTCCTCTATAACCGCGTCGCGGTCTGTTGACTGCAGCTCTGGAATTATCGCATCAGGACAAACAAAGTCTGCAAATTTCATAAAGCGAACCTCTCAGCAAATACCAGCCGTATCGGTGCCGGCTTTACCGGCCGATACGCAAACTTACCAGATCGCCGGCCGCAGGCTAGGCAATCTCGGGGCGCTTGTCCTCGTGTTCCTTGCCTTTTATTTTTCGCAGTTGCCTTTCGAGTTTCGGTACCGCCACGTCGATACACTTGTAGGGATTTTCCTGTGTTTCCTTGACCACAAAGACCTTGTTGTGCTCGGCTCTGGCAATTATTTCGATACTTACGTTGCCGTTCTTGTCGCCGTCCAGGATCACCTCGACCCGGTTGATACGGTCGTAATACCGTGGAAGCTTGGCCGTCTTCTTCTCGGCATAGCTTCGGACGGCCTGCCCTATCTCGATATGTTTTGCAGTGATGGTAAACAGCAAGACGGTCCTCCTTAACACTTGGTCACTTCGACTTTTTCCTGTTTCTGCTGCTGCAAATTTGCCCCCGGCTCAACAGAGGCGCGGGTCGCGGCTGGCGTGACCACGCCGCCGCTGACGGTGAACCGAAGCGCCTCTTCTATCGTTACGTCCAGCGGAATGGTACTCGATTCCGGCACCATTATCACGAACCCGGTAAAGGGCGTCGGCGAGGTGGGTATCAGCACCGCCAGCATCGCCTCGCCGGTGGTCTCGCCGACTTTCCTTATCCCGGAGCCTGTTACGAAACCCAGCGACCATATTCCTTTTCGAGGATACTCCACGGCCACAACCCTTTTGAGAAACTTCTGCTGCGACTCCTGGGCCAGGAGAAAATCGGTTACCTGCTTGATGTACGGGTATATACGCCTGAGCACAGGCGTGTTCATTATAAAGTTCTCTATGACACGCCACAGCGCCCGCCCTGCGACCGTTGCCAGCAACACCGCGAGGATACAGACCGCTACCAGCGCAATGACGAAGCCCGCCACGTCGAGGGCCTTGTCCACCCAGAACTTTTCAAGCTCGGCGGTGGACCCCCCCGCGCTGAGAATCAGGCTGCGGATGCCGGCCGTCACATAGGCGCCGATGTATTTCTGGATGACCCTGTAGCCCCAGACGCAAATCCAAATCGTCAACACCGTGGGCAGCAGGGCCGCCAGCCCACGCAGGAAGTACGCTTTGAAGCGTGCGGTCACAGGCATATTCCCGAAATCGGCCTTCCGGCCGTTGGTCTAACAGTACTTGCGTTCGGAACTGAAAATCGGCCGAT
>CAYSBK010000075.1:3563-10665 GCA_964429265.1 uncultured Pirellulales bacterium
TCCCGCATCCACTCCGGCCAATCCGTCGGGTGGCCGTACTGTCGCAAATCCTCGATCCAAGTCGCGTGCCAGCGGGTTGCCCAGATTTCCTTGATAGTCTTCCTATCTATCGAGAAGTCCATAAGCAGCAGGTTCACGTAATACGGGGCGTGTCGCTTTATGCAGGCCCGCTGCATCTCCTGCTGATTGGGCAGCCAGATGGAGCTCTCGTAGGCCGGGGGCTCATCCTGCGGAAACGGCTCCATATCCTTCCACTGCCCGTCCCCCATAATAGGCGCGTACTGGGCATCGCCTCTATTCGGGGTCTTCCAGTACCTCTCGCCCTCCTTATTCGAAACCCAGAGGTTTACCACGTAGCTGGACACTACTCTCGTTACCCTACCCCTGCCGATGTAAACATCATCCTTGAACCAAGCCATATACGGGTTCTTGCCGCCTTCCTCTATGGTCTTCGTGGCCATCGGACACAGCCATGTTTTCGGGCTGAGACTCTGGCTGTAATGCCCCGCCACCGCGCCTATCCAGTTATTCATAAACACGGCGTCTGGGTCCTCGTAGTCGCCATTGCGCACGGGAAACAACCCATCCTGGTCGTCGGTGAGCATCTTCCAAAGCAGGCCCCACTGGTGCAGGTTGTTCTTGCAGACCGCTTCCCTGGCCTGGGCCTTGGCCTTGTTCAATGCCGGCATCAGCATCGACATCAGCACCGCTATGATAGCAATGACCACCAGCAACTCGATCAAGGTGAAACCTTTTCTTCTCATAACAAACACTCCTTAACCTAAACCCTTTCAAAATACTCCGAACTCTTGTATCTTGCCTATTTTACCATCATAGCCGCCTCGACTCAAGCGCCGTTTAAAATCGGTCGCCTTTCGCTCACCTTCGGCCCGGAAGCAGCATCTCCGACTGCAGTTGAATCAACTGTTCGGCGGTAACCTCCTTTTCCCTGAAATCGCAGAAAACGACCCTGTAGCGGTTCGGGCCAAGCTTCCAGTAAAGCAGAATGCTGTTCGGCTCGGCCGATTCCCTTTTTCCATAGTAGACCACCTGCTGGCCCTTCTGCTGCAGGTACTGCCGGAGCGATTCGGCCGCAGCCTGCTCGCCGGCGGCCTTCTTGAACAGGTAGCCCGCCAGGAACTTGGCATCCTCATACAGCCCCGTACTTCCGGACCTGCTGCCAAACACGGCCGCCAGCACGAGCATCGACGCCACGACTATCCCCGCCGCCGTCAGCTTGCCGATCCGCAAATCCACCATTATGCTGATGGTGTGCCTTTTTTCGTGATGATGCGGCATCAACGACCCGGGGATCTGGCTGGTTATCTGCTCACCCAGCTCTGCGCTGGCTGACTCGGCCGTCCTGTCGGCCAGTTCGGTCAACAGCGTCTCGATTCTGTCGCTATCCATCATCGTCAACCCATCTGCCTTCGCAGGGCTTTTAACGCCCTGCTCAGCCGGCTCTTGAACGTCCCCGGACGGACGCCCACAGCCTCGGCTGCCTCGCTTATCGTCAAATGCTGCATATAATGCAAAACTATCACTTCCCTGAACTTCGGCGGCAGTGCCGCGACCGCCTTCTGCAGCCGCTCAAGCTCCTCGAACTTTCCCATCTGCCCGGCGTCGCCGCTATCGGCTGTAATCTCAAGATGCTCAACCGCAGCCGGCTTGTCGTACCTGTGCCGCCTCCAATACAACCTCGAGGCGTTGCCGGCGATGCGATACAGCCACGCGCTCAATGCCCCGTCGTCCCTGAGCTGGTCGATATGCTGCCAGGCCTGCAGGAAGCTCTCCTGCGTCAGGTCCTCGCTGACCTGCCTGCTGTGGCCCAGTCTTCGCATATAGAGGTATATCTGCCGGTAGTACAGGTCGACTATTTCTGCCGCTGCCTGCCTGTCACCGGCTCGCAACCTCCGTACCAGCGAAGAGTTGCCCACAGGCACACCGCCAGTACGGCCAGCCCGGCGCCATCCACTGTTATGATGCGCCGGCACAGGGGGCTGTTCCTGATTTTTCGATTTTTCTGCCACGCAAAAAGGCCCCATAAAACCAAAAACCACGCACGGTACAGTATACCTGCGCCGCCGGCAATAGCAAAAATCCCTTTTACATTCAGCCGCGGAGCCGCCTTGACGGCGCGGAATATTCCGGACAAAAGCGCCGTTTGAAATCACCGAAGCCGGCCGGTATAATCCACGTCCTTTGTTCACAGAGCCGAAACGATCTTTAATCTGGAAAGGACAGCAGCAATGAAATCGAAACGTCGATTTATGGCGGGCCGGGCAGCGATCGTAACAATCAGCCTCGTCGCCGGCGGACTGGCTTGCGCCGCCGGTATGCCCACGGGGCCGCGATACACAAACTCGATCGGCATGGAGTTCGTGCGTATCGAGCCCGGCAGCTTCATAATGGGCAGCCGGACCGGCGGCGACTGGGACGAAAGGCCCGTTCACAAGGTCAACATAACCAGGCCGTTCTACATGGGGGTGACCGAGGTTACCAACGCCCAGTATGAACAGTTCGACAAGCAGCATAAATTCCTGCGAGGCAGGCGCGGGATATCCAAGGCCTTCAACGAGCCGGTCGTCTATGTAAGCTGGCACGATGCGGTGGCCTTTTGCCGCTGGCTAAGCAAGAAGGAAGGCCTGCCCTATCGCCTGCCGACCGAGGCGGAATGGGAATACGCCTGCCGGGCCGGCACCGACACTGCGTACTGCACCGGCGATGAGTTGCCGCAAATCTACCATAAGCAGCAGGGCATGCACGGGTTTCCCGAGCCTGTTGACCTTACGGTAGGTACCACACCTGCCAACCAGTGGGGGCTTTATGACATGCACGGCAACGTGGAGGAGTGGTGTCTGGACTGGTATGGCCCGTACCTCCCGGCCGAGCAGACGGACCCGGTTGGGTATATCGATGGTGATTTCAGGGTCAGCCGGGGCGGCAGCCACAATACCGAGCTTCGCTACCTGCGCTCGGCCAACCGCCAGGGCACGCTGCCCGAAGACAAGCACTGGCTTATCGGTTTCCGCGTCGTAATCGGCAAGAGACCCTCCACCGCCCCCTTGCGCAGGCGGACGGTGGAACGCTGGGCCTCTACCGTCAGGCAGGATAAGTACCACTGGCCGGTGGAACAATACCGCAACACGCCCTACTTCAGGGGGCCGGAAAACTTCGTCAAGATACCTGAAGGCTCGAACGGTCCGCTCTTTTCACGCCACAATCACCAGCCGGCCATAACGGCCTGTCCCAACGGCGACCTCCTGGCGATATGGTACTCGACCACCAGCGAGAAGAACCGAAAGCTTACGGTCGCCGCATCGCGGCTTCGCCGGGGCAGCAGCCGGTGGGAACCGGCGGCACCGTTCTGGGACGCGCCTGACCGCAACGACCACGGCAGCAGCCTGCTGTGGGACGAAAGGACCGACACGCTCTATCACTTCAACGGCCTCAGCGCCGCCGCAACCTGGGCCAACCTCGCGCTTATTATGCGAACCAGCAAGGACAACGGCGCGACCTGGTCGAAGGCCCGCATAATCCAGCCCACTCACGAATACCACCACCAGGTCATAGCCGGGTCGTTCATCACCAGGGAAGGTTACATCATCGTGCCCTGCGATGCCGTACCGGGCGGCAGCGGCGGCTCGGCCATCCACATAAGCAAAGACGGCGGAAAGACCTGGCTGGACCCGGGTTACGGCCGGCCGCAACCCAAGTTCGAGGCCGGCGGTACCGGCGCGTGGATAGCCGGTATTCACACCGGCTGTGCGCAGCTTGCCGACGGCAGCCTGCTGGCCTTCGGCAGGGGCGATGAAATCAACGGCAGAATGCCAAAGAGCATCTCGAAGGATATGGGCATCAACTGGACGTACTCGGCCAGCGACTTTCAGGGCATCGGCGGCGGCCGGAGGCTGGTGCTGGAAAGGCTGGTTGAAGGGCCGCTGTTTTTGGCATCTTTCGGCGAGAATATGGAGATGGTTGATGCGACAGGCAGGACGTTTCAGGCAAACGGCCTGTATGCAGCGGTCAGCTACGACGAGGGCAGGACCTGGCCCCTCAGAAAGCTGATAACCGACGGCAAGCCGGCACACAAGGCCTACACTTCGGACGGCGATGAGTACACGATGAGCCCAACCAATGCCGAACCTCACGGTTACCTGGCCTGCACGGTCACACCCGATGGTGTTATTCACCTCATCAGCAGTTGGAATTATTACGCCTTCAATCTCGCCTGGCTAAAAGAACCGATGCCGGCCGTATCGAAGCCGCACTAATCGAGGGGGTGTTTCCCTACCACTAAAATCGTTGTTTTCTTGTGGGAACTGTTATGAGAATCTCAATAGCAGCACTTGTGGTGTCCACACTGTGTCTGGTGGCAGCCTCCCCCGGCCAGCCGCAACCGGGCACATCAGCCAAATCCTTTACCAATTCCATCGGAATGAAGTTCGTTCGCATCGAGCCTGGCACCTTCGTTATGGGCAAAGGTCCCGGTGACGTGCCGACAGAGCTTACCGACAAGCTCAGTTATCCGACCCGGGCGCAACTGCTCAAGAAATTCCCGCAGGGCGACCCGGAAAAATTTCACATTACTACCGAGCATGTCCGCAGGGGTGATTTCGACGAAAGGCCCGCCCATCGGGTTACTATCAGCAGGCCCTTTTATATGGGCGCGTTCGAGGTGACCAATGCGCAGTTCGAGCTGTTCGACCCTTCTCACAGGCTGCTTCGCGGCAAGAACGGCTTTTCCAAAGAAGACGATGAGGCGGCGATCTTCGTGAGCTGGTATGATGCGATGGCGTTTTGCGAATGGCTTTCGCACAAGGAGAACCTCCCCTATCGATTGCCTACCGAGGCGGAGTGGGAATACGCCTGCCGGGCCGGAACAACCACCACCTTCTCAACGGGCGACAGCCTTCCGGCGGTTTTCCACAAGAACGCCCGCCGGACCTCGTTCGACGAGGAAAAAGATATTGTCCCGCTGACCGTCGGCCAAACCCCGCCAAACCCCTGGGGCCTGTATGATATGCACGGTAACGTGGAGGAATGGTGCTACGACTGGTACGGGCCTTACGAACGCGGCCCCCAGCACGACCCCGTCGGGCGCACCGACGGCGACTTCAAGGTTACCCGCGGCGGCAGCCACGGGACGAACCTTTACTACCTCCGATCGGCAAACAGAATGGGCACGCTGCCTGAAAACAAGCACTGGCTCATCGGCTTCCGCGTGGTCATAGGCGAGTTGCCGCAAACTGCGCCTCTGCCTGTACCGCCGCCCCCCCGATGCCAAGTGCGCGTCAAACAAGACAGGCCGAAGTTGCCCTACATAAGTGAGCCTTATTTCAACGGGCCGCGCCGCTATGTAAGGATTCCCGAAGGTTCCGTCGGACCGTTGTTTTACCACCACAACCACGACCCGGCCATAACCGAATGCCCCAACGGTGACCTACTGGCGATATGGTACACCTGCGTTGAAGAACGCGGCCGGGAACTGGCGGTGGCCGCCAGTCGGTTGCGCTACGGCCGGCAGCAGTGGGAGCCGGCGTCCCTATTCTGGGACGCCCCCGACCGTAACGACCACTGCCCTGCACTGTGGTTCGACGGCCGGGACACCCTGTACCATTTCAACGGCCTGTGCGTGGCGGGCAAATGGGAGCCGCTCGCGGTGATTATGCGAACCTCTACCGACAACGGCGCCACCTGGTCCAAGGCTCGCCTGATTGTGCCGGACCACGGCTTTCGACAGATGGTTGGTGAACCTGTCTTCCGCACACGAAGCGGCGCGATCGTCTTCGGCGCCGACGCCGAACACGGCTCTACCGTCTGGGTCAGTACCGACAACGGCCTTACCTTCCGCGACTCAGGCGGACACATCAACGGTATCCACGCCGGCATCGTGGAACTGCACGACGGCAGACTGATGGCCCTGGGCCGGAACGAAAACATCGACGGCTGGATGCCGATGAGTATCTCGGCCGACATGGGAAAGACCTGGATTGCAAAGCCGAGCGTCTTTCCACCGATAACCGGCGGCCAGAGGGCGGCACTGATTCGACTGCGTGAAGGTCCGCTGTTTTTCGCATCCTTCGCCGCCGACATCGACAAGTTCGAGCCGATTCCGGAAAAAAACCGGCCCCCGCGTCACGTATCAAGCATCTTCGGTGCGGTCTCGTTCGATGACGGGCAGACCTGGCCTGTCCGCAGGCTCATAACCGACTGCAAGCCCGACCATCCGGTCGACACGATTGATAATGCGCCGGTCCTGATGAATGCCGCAGCGGGTGAGCCGCTTGGTTATATGTCCGTCTGTCAAAGTGCCGACGGCCTGATACATCTTATCTCAAGCACGAACCACTACGCGTTCAATCTGGCCTGGCTCAAGGCATCGCCGCCGGATAAGACCGCCACGCCCCGCCAGCAGCCGCTGAGTGTCCGAACCGAGTTGCCTTTCGTCTATGAACCCAACGAACCACCCGGCCGGTCGGATAAACCGTGGCATTTCGTCGTGGACGAGGGCGACGTTGTGAACGCCCCAGGCAAGAACGTGCTCGAGCTTGGCGACGCCGACGAAGTCGCACTGAAATGGTCGAATGAAAGGACCGACTGGTTTGGCCCGGTCGATGCCCACAAGGGTTTCACTGCCGAGACAGCGGTACAGGTATTGAAAAGCCCCGATGGCAACGGCTTTGAGTTCGAGCTCTTTGTCAGGGGAGGCACTTTAACCGTCAATCACTACCGCATATCGATTACCACCGACGCGCTGTACTACTGGTACGACAACGGCTTTGTCAAACTGGCCGGCGGGCTTGACAACGCAACCGGGTTTCATACGTATCGGCTTGCCGTTCGGCCCGATACCGTGGTGCAGATCTATCGCGACGGCCGGCTTGTGGCGGTTGAACGCGCCGACATTCAGATAGGCTGGCGCACACCTGCACGTGGAAGTTACATCCGCTGGGGCATCGCGTCCACTGGTTCGGCGGCGGTACTTGACCATATCGCCTGGGACCCGGCAGGGCCCAGCCGGCCGGATTGATCCCGGACGGTGATCTCACGGCCGGCGGTGGTCCTGCAGCCGGTATCGGGCGAAATGCGCATAATCCCT
>CAYSBK010000076.1:0-10605 GCA_964429265.1 uncultured Pirellulales bacterium
CGACATAATCAGGTCATTGCTGGCCGACGGCTCGCACATAGCAACATATCCCCGGACAAACTCGATTATGGTTACCGATACGTCTTCCAACGTACATCACATTGCGAAGATCATTGCCCGTCTTGACGTGCCCGGCTCCGAGGAACAGGTGACCGTTATCCCTCTCCAGCACGCCTCAGCCGACGTGCTCAGTCAGCAAATCAGCGACATCATCGAGCAAACCAGGGAATCGGCATCTCCGGCCAGAACCACCGCCGTATCAAGCGGGGCTCAAAAGCCCAGAATTCTTCCATACGCACGAACCAACTCCCTCATCGTTGTCGCCACCGCCCAGCAGACACAGATGGTCAAAAGGCTCGCCGAACAACTCGACATCGAGCGACGCACCGGCACCAACAACGTCCACGTCGTCTACCTGAAGAATGCATCGGCCGCGGAAACCGCCGAATCCCTGACGGCCGCGCTGGCCAACCTCCGTATCACCGGCGCCGTGGACGCCACGCAACAAATCCAGATTACCGCCGACGAAAGCACGAACGCCCTTATCATTGCAGCCACCAACCAGGACTTTGAAGTCATCTCCGAAATCATACAAAAGCTCGACATCGTCCGCGAACAGGTCCTGGTGGAAATGATCATTATGGAGGTCAGTCAGGACAGCCTCAAGGAAATAGGCATCGACTGGGCCACACTCGACGAGGCCGTCGCAGGTAGCGTGCGTTTCTTCGGGGCAACCAATTTCGGTCCGAGGGTCGACTTCGTCCAGGGCGACCTCGAGGGTCTCAGCGTCGGAATGTGGACAAAGCAGGGAACCGACACCACTATCGGGCCGATACTTCACGCCCTGGAAAAAATATCCGGCGTCGACATCCTTTCCACGCCACACATCCTCACCTCGAACCACCACAAGGCCCGGATAATAGTCGGCGAGAACCGGCCGTTCGTTACCGCCGAAAGGATCACCGAAACCGACCCCAGCACGCCGACCGTGATACGGACCATCGAGTACAGGGACGTCGGCATCACCTTGGAGATTACGCCGCACGTCAGCCAGGGCGGTATGGTCAGGCTCGAGATAAACAGTGAGTTCACAAAGCTGGTTGAAACCGTCACCAGCCCATCGCTCGACACCCCGACCACCGCCAAGCGGCAGGCCCAGACCGTCGTCACGATGAACACCGACTCGACCGTCGTCATCGGCGGGCTTATGCGCGACGACAAGGTAACCGTGGAAAAAAGGATACCGCTTGTTTCTGATTTGCCCCTGCTCGGGCCGTTGTTCCGCTTCAAGAAAGACCAGATCCAGAAAACCAACCTGCTGATATTCATAACGCCGCACGTCGTAAGCAGCCCGGAGGATATGCGGCGGATGACCGAGGCGAAAAAGAAGCAAATGCAGCCCGCGATTGAACAACTCGAGAAGAAATCCGATTGACGTTCCGCAGACGGGTAAAGAAGCCGTGCAGTTACAACACGAAACAGAACACCAGTATCTGCAAAGCATAACACCGGAACAGTTGCGACCGGAACTGGTCACACGACTGCCTCTGGAGTTCCTCAAGAAACAGTGCGCCATCCCCATCATTCTTGAGCAGGGCCGGCTGGCCGTCGCCCTTGCCGAGCCGATGAACCTTGAGGCCTACGACACCATCGTCTCCGTACTTGCCGGGGCATCGGACCAGCTTGCCGATCTCTGGCAGCCGGGTCAACCCTGCCCGCGCGTAATCTGCCCCGCATCGGAAATAGAGCAGGCGATAAGCCGATGTTACTATCAGGACTCGCTTGTCGAGCAGGGCGAACAGCAGCACCAGCCCGACCACCGGAACGCCGCCACCGCCGCAGCACACGCCCAGCCGGAAGACCTGCTCAATATCGGCAACAAGGCTCCGGTGATAAAGCTCGTAAACAAAATCTTCTTCCAGGCCGTCCACAGCAGGGCCAGCGACATACATATCGAGCCCTACGAAAACGAAGTGCGCGTCCGCTTTCGAATCGACGGGTTTCTGCACAATATGTTCGAACTGCCAAAGCAACACGCCGCCGCCGTTGTGTCGCGTCTGAAAATTATGGCGAATCTCAACATCGCCGAAAGGAGACTGCCCCAGGACGGCCAGAGCAGAATCAAGATCGGCACCAATACGGTCGACATCCGTGTTTCTGTTGTCCCCACCCACAGCGGCGAGCGAGTGGTGCTGAGACTTCTCGACAAGGCCAGCGGCAAACGCGGCCTCGACCGGATAGGTTTCTCACGCGAACTATTGAAACGTTTCAGAAACCTCATCAGGCTCAGCCACGGCATAATACTGCTGACCGGGCCGACCGGCAGCGGCAAAACAACCACACTCTACGGCGCCATCACGGAGCTTAACTGTGAAGAACGAAACATCCTGACCGTTGAGGACCCCATCGAGTACCAGTTGCCAGGCGTCGGGCAGATGCAGATAAAACCAAAAATAAACCTTACCTTCGCAAACTGCCTGCGTCATATTCTCAGGCAGGACCCCGACGTGATTATGGTCGGTGAAATCCGCGACGCCGAAACCGCAAGAATCGCCGTTCAGGCCTCCCTGACCGGTCATCTTGTGTTCAGCACGCTGCACACCAACGACTCGGCCTCGGCCGCGACACGACTGCTCGATATGGGCGTAGAGCCGTATCTCATATCCTCGTCGGTGGTTGCCGTGATGGCGCAGAGACTGGTGCGGACGATCTGTCCCCACTGCAAAAGTCCCTACCGGCCCGGCGAACAAATGCTTTCTCTGCTCGACCATACCGGCGCATCGGCCGCCACTCAGCGCCGGTTGTACAAGGGCCTCGGCTGCAAGAATTGCTTCCAGACAGGTTACCTGGGAAGAAGTGGGATTTTTGAGTTGCTGGTCATCGATGACCAAATCAAGGAACTGATAAGTCGCCGGGCCGGCTCCCACATCATAAAACAGGCCGCAGTTGAAAAAGGAATGAAAACACTGCGGGAAGACGGAATCGAAAAGGTCCTTGCCGGCCAAACCACCCTCGAGGAAGTCTATAGGGTTACACAGGACACTGTCACGCCAACCAGCAAAGGCGATTGAAGATGCCGACAGTTACTACCAGGCCCGCAACGTATGACCACGCCACCGCGGCTCCGCGGCGGACAGGCTGTGCCTCGAAAAACGACAAGGCACCACCTGAAACCGCAGCCCACGCAACAATCAAGACAAAAAGGCTGTGCCTGCTTGTCCGCCAGTTGGCCTGCCTGCTGCAGGCGGGTATGCCGGTTGTGCCTGCACTGTCGGCCCTGCTCGAACAATACTCCAGCGATCCGGAAGTACGCCGACACGGCCGGGAAGACCCGCTTGTTGCCGTGCTGCGGGATATTCGCGACCGCGTCAACGCCGGGGCAAACCTGTCGGAAGCCCTGGCGGCTTATCCGGAGATTTTCTCGCCGCTTTTTACAAATATGGTGGCCGCCGGCGAGGCCGGCGGAACGCTCGAACAGGTCCTGCTGCGCATCGCTGCAACGCTCGAAAAGCGCCTCGAACTCACCGGCAAAGTCAAGGCCGCCATCGCATATCCGGTGATGATGGCCGTCGTCGCCGTGGCCGTCGTTGCCTTTCTGCTTTCTTACGTGGTACCCGGCATAACCCGGATGTTTATGGAAATGAACCGTACCCTTCCCTGGCCGACCATGTTGCTGATCGCCGTAAGCAACTTCACCAAAAGCTACTTCTTGTTGATTCTGCTGGCAATCTGTGCCGCGGCGCTCGGTATCGGTGCCGCATCTCGCGGCAAGCGGGGCAAACTCCTGGCCGACCGTATAAAACTGCGACTGCCGTTGTTCGGCGGACTCCTGCTGAAGCTTGAAACCGCCCGGCTGACCAGAATCCTGGCGGTACTGCTTTCCAGCGGCATACCCATCCTCAACGCCCTGGAGATAGTCAAGCGGGCCTCAACCAACAGTGTTATCGCGAAAGCTCTGGATCGCGTCAAGGATTCCGTCAGCAGAGGCGATGCTCTGGCCGACGCCATCAGAAACACCGCCGTCTTTCCCCCTTTTGTCTTCCACGTAACCGCTACCGGCGCCGCCAACGACAGCCTCGAACAGGCCCTGGCCAACCTTGCCGATATGTATGACGCCGAAGTCGAAAACACCTCCAGGATCCTGGCCTCGCTGCTCGAGCCGGCTGTACTACTTGTTATGGGTATAATTATCGGTTTTATCGTGCTGGCGATTCTGCTGCCGATATTCGAAATAAACCAGGCGCTTTAAGGGAGCCTCAAATGAGCAATACAAGCAAACAAGCCAACACCTGCACGGCCGCCACCCCGCGCTGCTGTCGGCGGAACAGCGGTTTTACGCTCATCGAGCTTATGATTGTCGTGGTAATACTGGGACTTCTGGCGACAGTGGTTATGCCGAGGATTCTGAACAGGCCCGAGCAGGCCCGCAGGATGAAAGCGAAAATAGATATTCGCAACATCGAGTCGGCCCTGGCACTGTTCAAAACCGATACCGGCCGGTTCCCCACCACCTCCGAAGGTCTCCAGGCACTCGTATCAAACCCGGGCATAGACGGTTACAGCCCCGACGGCTACCTCGACAAGATGCCGCTCGACCCCTGGGGAAACAGCTACGTTTACATTTCGCCCGGCGTCCACAACAAGGACTACGACCTGGAATCCTATGGCAAGGACGGCGAAGACGGCGGAACCGGCGATAATGCCGATATCGAAAGCTGGAATCTCGACCAGTAGAACAAGCGAAACCGGCACATGGGGCTACGCCGATGACAAAATCAAAGACGTACGGCTTCACGTTGATTGAATCGCTTATCGCTCTGGCGGTGGTTTCGATTGCCCTGGTGGCGCTGCTGGGGTTGCACTTGAACGGCATAAAAATGGCTCAGACAGCCGACAACATCGCCCGCGCCGTTTCGCTGGCTCAGACAAAGCTCGCCGAAAAAACGACCCTCGGCTGTCCGCAAACAGGCACCGAAAGCGGAACCACCACCATAGACCGGCTCCCGTTTCACTGGAAAACCATCGTAAGCCGCGTCACAAACGAGCAGCTTCAAACAGCCGGCATTCACAAATTGAGGCAGGTATCAACCGAAGTCGAATGGCAGCAGGGCAATACACGCAAGCGCATCTGCCTGTCCACGTGGGTGGCGAAACGAAACTGGCAATGACTATGCGTCTGCACAAAAAAGGTTTTACGCTGGCGGAACTGCTTGTAGCCGTGGCCGTGGTTGCAACCGTGGTCGCGGTTGCCTACGGCAGCTACGCCGCCGCTACCGGCTCGGCCGATGCCTACAACGCCCGGATAGCAGCCCGCCGGCAACAGCAGACACTGCTGCGTCAATTGAGCCGGCAGTTACGCACCTGTTTCGTCCCGGCCTCGCTGCCGCAAGAACCTGACGCCGCGCCTGTCATAAGCACCGCGGCCAATCTGCAAACCGGCTGGCAGGCTCAACAAACATTCAAAAATGAAACGGATTACTTCACCGGTGGCTGCAACGGCAACGGCATACCCTTGCTTCACTTCGTAACCACCACGAGGGTTTTCCCCCAGCCTGAAGTACCGCAAGGACTTTATGAAGTGGCCTACAGGTTCGAAAGGGCGACCGGCACCATTTACACCAGCCAGGAGATATTTGTGCCCCGCACCGGCAACATCGAACGACATACCAACTGGCGGCCCGTTGCCCACGGCGTCCGCGAACTGAAACTACGGTTCTTCGACGGCGAAAACTGGCACAGTAGCTACAGCTATCACGACACTAAAGAACTACCGCTGGCCGTACACATTGAAATCACCTTCGAAGACAAGAATCACAGAGAACTCGGCTGCGGTACAACCATCTTGCCGTTGTGCCGGCGGACTGGAGCGAAGACTCACAGCGTGCAGAGATAGCAGCCTATGAAACCAAAACAGGCCAGGACACGTAACCGGGGATTTGCGATTGTCGTGGTGCTCGGTATGCTCATACTGATGACCGCACTGGTGGTCGGCTTCAGTAACAATGCAAGGGTCGAACTTCGCAGAGCCGATTACCTGCTCAAGTCAGCGCAGGCATTGCACTGCGCGACAGCCGGCCTGAACGCAGCCATCGCGGCCGTCAGGGACTGCAACGAGTTCTACGGCGACACGGAACCCGGCAGGCTGTTCTCCGGCACCTGCGAAATCGCCGTCCAGGCAGGCAGATGCAGCGTTACCATCGTCGATGAAAGCGGCAAGCTGAACCTCAATTACCTGCTGAAACAAAACGACAAGCCGGACCCCGTCCACGTAAACCGGTTCCTGCGACTGATCGACCTGCTTAACCGTGACAACGCCGGCGGCCCCCGTATCAGCTACAGCATCGTCCCCGCTGTTATCGACTGGATTGACCGTAACGATGAAGTCACGGCCTTGCCGTTTGTGAAGTGGGCAAATCTCGGCGCTGAGTCCGCATACTACAATGCACAACAACCGCCGTACCCGTGCAAGAACGCCCCCCTCGACACCGTCGACGAATTGTTGCTGGTCAAAGATGTGACCTCAGAAACTTTCAGGCGGATACAGCCCTACATCACCGTTTACGGCGACGGCAGGGTCAACCTCAATGCCGCAGCCGACATTGTGCTCGAAAGCCTCTCGGAAAACGTAGACAAAGCTTTGGCACAGGTCATTATCAACCGGCGCAATCTCAGGCCCTTCGAATCCATAGCCGAGCTTCGGGATCTACCAGGTATGACCGACGACATCTACAACGTCATAAAGCAAACAGCCACCGTCGAGGCATCCCGGCACTACTTTCAGGTAATCTGCCGGGGCTATGTTGACGATGTCAGTTGTGAAGTAACCGCGATAGTCGCAAAGGACCTTGAGAACAAGACCGTTGACGTGATTCTGTATAAAGAGCGATAAAAACATCTCCGGTTAGCCTGCAAACACCGGGACCAAAAAGAGATTCAGGCAATGGTCAAACGCTGTATCGGCATAGAACTGGGTTGCACGTACCTGCGGGCGGTGCAGCTTCGCGGAACCGACCACCGGTTCTGCCTCGAAAACGCATTCGGCACTCGGACCCGAAGGGCAACTGATGCCGTGCCCAACATATTAAGCTCCCTTATGAATCAGCACGGATTCGATCCCCGCGCCCGCCTGGCGGTCTCGTTGCCGCCCGGAACCGTACTTTTCCGAAACGTCGAAACGGACTCGGCGGGCCTCGAGCAAATCCGGGCACAGGACCTCGCCGCATTTGAGGATGACCTGCCTTACCCCCCCGACCAGGTCGCCGCCCAGGTGGCCTCGTGCCGCCGATTGCCGGATGGAAGGTACGCCGTCCTGCTGGCACTTGCCCGAAAAGAATCGATTGATGAAGTAATCGATTTCTTCTCGCAGGCCAAACTCCAACCGGCTCTTGTCGATGCCCCGGTATTCGCAGCTTACAACGCCGTGGCGGTCAGCCACCCCGAAATAACAGTCGGCCGCGTCCTGTTCGCCTGGATAAGCGACGGCGCGGTACTGCTGGCGGCGATTGAAGATAACCAGACCCTGCTTGTCAGAAATATCCCCATTGTGTCCGCCGGCGCGGATATGGACTTGCTGCCCCAGCAAATCGCCCACCTGATCGATACGGAGGGACGCATTACCTGGCAGAAGACCTTCGGCGACGAAATCAATCGGGAAACGAGGATATATCTCGCTGCGGATGACGGCCGCCACGCTGAGCTGAAAAGTATTCTCGATGAAAAAATGCCCTGCCGGGTCGTCTATACCACCGGCCGTGAAAAGATCGACACCTCCACCGAGACCCCCGAATCAGCCGCCCCGGCAGCCACCGGCCTGGCCCTGCGGTTACTGGCTACGGGTCAAACGGCCGGAGTCAACTTCCTTGAAACGCTCCACACCGGCTCGAACCATCGTGCAAACCTCAGGAAAGACCTGGTCTGCTGTTCGATACTCCTGGCCGCAATAGCCGCGATGTGGTTGGTCGGCTTGTTTGTCCGGCTCGGCCGGCTTGAGGCCCGGTATTCCCAACTGAAACAAAAGACCCATCAACTCTTCCGTGCCACACTGCCCCAGGAGCATAACATCGTCAATCCATTGGCCCAGATAGACCAGAAGTTGAACTCGCTGCGCGCCGAATACGACCGCCTTGCCGGCTGCTACGACGGCGCCGCCGATGCGCTGCAGGTCCTCTACGCCATAAGCAACAGCAGGCCCCCCAACGGTGACATCACGGCCGACGATCTGCTTATCAGCGGCGGCTCCATCCGCCTGAAAGGTACGTGCGACTCGTTTCAAACCCTCCACCGATGGCGCACGCTTCTGCAACGAATACCCGCCTTCACGTCGGTCGAGGTCCTCGATGAGATGAAAAAGGACCAGGCAAGTGGAAAAGTTACTTACACTATGTTGATATCGTCGAATACCCCACGGTGAAATGTTGCTGAAACCAAGAGAGAAATTGATGGCGTGGATTCTGACAGGCGTTGTAGCCTGTCTGGCGGCTTACGCTTTCGCAGTCAAGCCCGCAATGGAAAGGATTCAAACCCTCAACCGCGTAATCCCTGAAAAGCAGCGCCAGTTGCAGCAGCTACGCATCAAGTGCGCCCAATACACCTCCCTGACGCAGCAGCTTGAGGCAATACGGGACAACGTCGCCGCTGCCCGGCAGAAAGACTTCAGTTTCCCCGCCTTTATCGAGTCGCTCGTCGAGCAGCACCACCTGCGGGAAAAACTCGTCAAGATCACCCGGCAGGACGCACCTCACGACGCCGACCATCTGGCCACGGCCGTGCAGGTCCGACTCAAAGGTATGACCCTGCAGGAGCTTGTAAATCTACTTGCCGCCCTGAAGGCCGCGCCGGTGCCGGCCGGCATCAAAACCATCCACATTACCACAAGCCCGGCAGACGTCGGCCTGCTCGATTCCACCGTCGAAATAACCCACCTTAAGTCCATAGGCACCGAAACCACCGGTGCCTGAACTGCCTGGACGGACAGAGAAGTCCTCCAAGCGAACCCCAAAGCATCCCTGCCCCGCCGGCTTGCTTGCCGCAGGAAACACACCGGATATGCCAAAATTCAGCCCTAATCTTCTTGCGAACCGCCCGCACTTCGTGTACAGTATGTGACAGCCTGGTTGGACGTGGTTCCTGCCTGCCGCTGCGGGATTTGCTGTGGCACAGGGCGGTCACCGAACCAGCAAAACACCGGCCGTGAGCCGATTGCAAAAGGCCGGGCGGTTAGCTCAGTTGGCTAGAGCGCCTGCTCGACACGCAGGAGGTCACAGGTTCAAGTCCTGTACCGCCCACTTAAGACCCTCAGTACCAGCGGAGGTGTCCGATCCGTGCTTGAGGGTGAAAAACTTATTATGGCATTGGCGGGCAAACAGAATGGGGGACTGCTAATTCCGAGCTCTGAGAATGTTGATTTAGGAGCAGCGGGATGGGCGCTAAGGCTAAAATAAAGCCGGAGACGTGTGAGAATTGCGGAAATACGATCGGCAGACTCGAACAGGCATATGTCTGGCGCGATTGCGTGGTCTGCGAAGCTTGCTTCAAGAAGCTGCGGAATCAAGGCAATCCCGGCAGTCGGCCCAGCGCCAACAGTATGGTCAAGCGGGATGATGTTGCTGAAGTGTGTTTCTGGGTCGGTTCAATCGCCGCCTTTCTTACGATAATTATGTTTCCGCTTAGTTGTATAGAATGTTTTGATGGCGGTAATCCGAGGGGAATGATAGTTCTCACCGGCATATTAGTGGCCGGCATAGGCTTGATCGCTTATAGCAAACATCGGCAACGAAACCGGCCTATTATCTGCCCCAACCCGCAATGCGGTTATCGCGGCAAGCCGCGGCTTCAGCCAAGAGGCAACGTCTTGATAGGCCTGGCCCTATGCTTGGTGTTCCTGTTGCCGGGATTGTTGTATTTTGCCTTTCGCAGCGGTTATCGCTATTACTGCCCGAAATGTGGTGTGCAAATCGCCACGGAGAATTAACGCTTTAGCTGGTCGTTTCAGACAGCGGCGGCAGGCCGCGCAGGCCGCGAATCACGTTTTCAAGTCGCCGCTGATGCTTGGGATCGATGAGCTTGTCGCGGACCTCCTCGATTTCGCGTTTCAGGCAGGCCCGGGCATCGGCATGCTTAGTCTTCAGTTCCTCGATGGCAGGGGCCATTACGAAGCCGGCATTGTAAAAGGCCTCTTCCTTGGTTTGGGCGGCGGTGAGTTTCGGCTTGATCCTGCGCGACGCGGCCAGAGCCCCGCCTATACCGGTGGCGACGGGCACAAGGGCCGGCCACAAGAACCCAAGCGCGTGCAACACGTCGCTGGCGGTAATGGCGACTCCCCTGGCCGTTCCGGCCGTATTCGGGTCAACCCGATAAACAATTGCCTGGTTCGTTCATTCACGCCACTCAGTTGACTGTCAAGACCTGCTGATACACATTACTTATCCAGGAACCGATAATAGCAAGCACTGAATCCTGAACGAATCGCAATTACCAAAATCCAAATGAGCCGGGATGGCAAGATCGGCTATTTGAACAGTCGGACAGTTGATTTCTGCGGTAGGCTCGTTGCAGGGAGAACAGCTACTTGTGGTTGGGGAGCGAAAAGGTTATTATGGCATCGGC
>CAYSBK010000077.1:0-10582 GCA_964429265.1 uncultured Pirellulales bacterium
GTATAGAGTTTGTCCGATTATCACGCGGGCGCCGTACCGATGTTTTTTCTTTACCTGACTTTGTTGTCTTTTATTAGGAGGCGCGAAAATGTTGCTTTCAACCTCACATCCTCGCAGGCGAAAACACTCGGTGTACGTGCTGTCGGTGCTGCTGGTCTCACTGATTGTTACGGCGCTGCCGCTGGTGGGGTCCGCCGAAGAACAGGAAAGCATCCAGATGCTCCGCAAGCTGGGCAAGGCATTTGCGGCTGTGGCGGAAAAGGCCTCGCCTGCAGTGGTAAGCGTCAGGGTCGAAAAGACAACGGTGCAGTATTACAGCGTGCCGGACTGGCCCTTCGCAGAGCCTTTCAACCCGTTCGAGGATGATTTGTGGGATTTCTTCTTCCGGCGGGATTTGCACCGGCGTCAGCCCCGGCAGCGCAAGTTCCACCAGCAGGCCCAGGGCTCCGGATTCATAATTTCTCCCGACGGCTATATCCTCACCAACAATCACGTTGTCAATGACGCCGACAAGGTAACCGTCAAGTTGCTGGATGGACGCCAGTTCACCGCGAAGATAGTAGGTACGGACCCCGAATCGGATATCGGGCTTCTCAAGATAGACCAGGAAAACCTGCCTTTCCTCGAACTGGCCGACTCCGACGCCATAGAGGTCGGACAGTGGGTCATCGCCATAGGCAATCCATTCGGCCTGGGCCACACGGTCACCGCCGGGATCATAAGTGCAAAGGGCCGAAGCAACATCGGCCTTGCCAGGTACGAGGATTTCATTCAAACCGATGCCGCCATCAACTTCGGCAATTCCGGCGGGCCGCTGATTAATCTTGACGGCAGGGTCGTTGGTATTAACACGGCCATCGTAGGTCCGGGCGGCAATATCGGCATCGGCTTTGCAATACCGATCAACATGGCCAAGGCCATTTATCCCCAACTGAAGGAAGGAAAAAAGGTAGTGCGAGGTTTCCTTGGCGTCAGCATTCAGGACCTCACGCCGGATATGGCCGAGGCGTTCGGACTCGACCGCAATACAAAAGGGGTCCTGGTGCCACACGTCCAGCCCGACTCCGCCGCCGAAAAAGCGGGGATACAGGCAGGTGACGTGATAGTCGAGTTCGAGGGCCATTCCGTCAGCAAGGCGTCGGAGTTGATGAACCTGGTGGCAATGAGGCCGCCCGGCAGCAAGGTGAAAGTCGTCGTCGTGCGAAACGGCAAGCGCAAAACGTTTACGGTAACGCTGGGAACCCGTCCGTCGGAGGAAAAACTCGCCCAGAGGCCAGAGGTGCTTGAGCAGTTGGGTCTGACGGTGACCAACCTCAGTGAAGACCTGGCCAGGCGCTACGGCTACGAAGATGAAGACACCGGCGTGATAGTTACCGGGGTCGAGCGAGGCTCAATGGCCGACAGGGCCGGAATCACCCCCGGAACACTGATAACGGAGGTCAATCGTCAGAAGGTCAACAACATAAAGGAGTTTAACGAGGCCGTGAAGAAAGCCGCCGACCGGGGGACGCTGCTTCTGTTGGTAAAGCAGGGTGAGAATGTCTTCTATTTGATGCTCACCTTGCCGCAGGATTAGCTCGCTTGATATCCTTTTCGGTCCCAAAATAGAAAGGCCCCGCCCCAGCAGTGGGGCCTTTCTGCTGCGCAGTTCCCCGCCGGACCCACAAATGCCTTGTGGCCGCAGTCGTGTTGGATTAGACTCGTCGGCGATGCTGAACAGGATATTGCGTTTTTATAGCCGGTACCTTGTTTTGTGGGTTTTGCTGGCCGCAGCAGCGGCTTACGTCTGGCCGGAACAATTCACCGCCGTCGAGGCGGCGACCAGTCGGCTGTTCGCATCGAGCATCGAACGGTTGCTGCCGGCGGCGCTTCGACTGCAGGGCGGGATGAACTGGTTCTTCGCGCTTACGATGTTCGGCATCGGGGCGGTGCTGACCGTCGAAGACTTCAGGCGTATCGCCAGAAAGCCGCTGATCGTCCTGATAGGGTCGGCGGCACAGTTCACCATTATGCCCCTTGGTGCGTTCATATTGGCCAGGGCATTCAGGCTGCCGCCCGAGATAGCTGTAGGATTGGTGTTGACTGGTTCGGCGCCTGGGGCGATGGCCAGCAACGTAATGAGCTATGTCGCCGGTGCCGATACCGCTTACTCGGTGTCGCTCACGACGGTCTCGACGCTGTTGTGTCCGCTGCTGACGCCGGGGCTGACCCTGGCACTGGCCGGCGCCCGGCTCGAGGTATCATTCTGGGTGATGGCTTTCGGGCTGGTCAAGATGGTCATAATCCCCCTGCTGGCCGGGTTCTTGCTCAGGCACTACTTCACCGCCGCTGTGCAACGGATTCTGCCCGTCTTCCCGGCCATTTCGGTGACGTTCATCATCTTTATTTGCTCGCTGGTGATCGCGCTGAACCACGACTACCTTGGGCGGGTGACGGCCTTGGTTTTTGCAGCGGTGTTGCTGCTGAACCTGTACGGTATGGCCGGCGGCTACGGGGTCGGGTTGTTGTTCGGCCTGTCCGAAAAGAGAAGGCGAACCCTTACCATAGAAATAGGTATGCAAAACGCTGGTCTGGGAACAATCCTTGCGCTGAAGTACATCGGCGAAAAGGCCGCGATGCCCGCCGCCGTATTCGTTTTCCTGTGCATAATTACCGCCTCGGGCCTTGCCGCGTTGTGGCAGAGGCCCCACAGGCAATAACCCGCGGCACCGGTCCACCGGCACAGGCAAGCTGTTGCAACGTCCCCCGGAACTTGCTACAATACCTGCGATGTAATTGACAGGTGTGTTGGGCAGTCGATGGGCCGACTGCCCTTAAGTTTGATGGCAGCTTTTTAAGGAGTTGCAATATATGGGCTGTAGTCTGGCAATCGCCGGGGTGACCGGTGCCGTCGGTCAGGAATTTCTGAAGATCCTCGAGCAAAGGGACTTTCCTTTTGACAGTCTTACGTTGCTTGCCAGCAGTCGCTCGGCCGGCAAGACGATCGAGTTCAAGGGCAAGCGATATATCGTCCAGCAGCTCACGAAAGACAGCTTCAAGGGTGTGGACATCGCCCTTTTCAGCGCCGGCGGCGACAGAAGCAAGCAGTTCGCTCCTGCGGCGGTCGAGGCCGGTGCCGTGGTAGTCGATAACTCCTCCGCATTCCGGATGGACCCGGAAGTGCCGCTGGTCGTGCCGGAGATAAAC
This sequence comes from uncultured Pirellulales bacterium, assembly GCA_964429265.1. Classification (GTDB taxonomy): domain Bacteria; phylum Planctomycetota; class Phycisphaerae; order Sedimentisphaerales; family Anaerobacaceae; genus CAYSBK01. Next base: position 3,187 of record CAYSBK010000077.1, read on the forward strand.
CCCCAGAAGATAGCCGAGCACAAGGGCATCATCGCCAATCCAAACTGCTCGACCATTATCGCGGACGTACCCGTCTGGCCGCTGCACAGGGCCAACCCCGTAAAGAGAATGGTCATCAGCACCTACCAGGCCGCCAGCGGAGCCGGCTACCAGGCGATGCTCGAACTGGAAAATCAGAGCCGACAGATACTCGCCGGCGAAGAGCCGACCTGCCGGGTGTTTCCGTACCAGATCGCATTCAATTGCTTCTGCCACAATTCAAAGCTGGACGAAAAAGGTTACAACCTCGAAGAGGTTAAAATGGTAAAGGAAACCCAGAAAATATTTGATTGCCCCGATATCGCGATCACCTGCACGTGCGTGCGTATCCCGGTTTTCCGCGCCCACTGCGAGAGTATCAATCTGGAGTTCACCGACCCTATTGAGCCCGACCAGGTCAGGGACCTGTTGAGCACCGCCCCGGGTGTTTCGATTCTGGATGACCGGGAAAATAATCGGTTTCCTATGCCCATCGACGCCACCGGCGCCGACGACATCTTCGTCGGCCGAATACGCCAGGACGAGTCGATACCCGACAACCGCGGCATCAACCTCTGGGTCGCCGGCGACCAGCTTCGAAAGGGAGCGGCACTCAACGCCGTCCAGATCGCCGAGAAACTGCTGTAACCCGGCAAAATGGCTGTCCGCAAGATAAAGCTGACCATCATTTACGACGGCAGTGGATATCACGGCTGGCAGACCCAGCCCGGCAGGAAAACGATTCAGGACGAGCTCAACAAGGCCGTGCGCAGCCTTGTCGGACGCAAGGTAACCGTCCACGGTGCCAGCAGAACCGATGCCGGCGTCAGCGCGCTGGGACAGGTCGGACTTATAGAACTCGATTCGCCGATACCAACCGAAAACTTCGCCAAGGCCATTACCGACAGGTTACCCGAGGATATCGCCGTGACTGAGGCGGTGGAAGTATCGAAGGATTTCGACTTGATCGGCGGTCCCGTCGGGAAGCTTTACCGCTACACCATTTTTACCGGCCGGGTCCGTCCCGTGCTGCAGATACGCCACTGCTGGCACCTGCCGGGTGAACTCGACGTCGCGGCTATGAACGAAGCCGGCAAGTTGCTCGTCGGCGAAAAGGATTTCAAGTCATTCGCCTCCGCCCGCGACAAGCGAACCAACACCGTGCGAACGATTCTCCGCTGCCAGAGCCGGGCCGACGGCGACTGGGTGTACGTCGACGTCGAAGGCAAGGCTTTCTTGTACAATATGGTCAGGAACATCGTCGGAACGCTGGTCGAAATAGGCAAGGGTCGGTGGCCGCCCGAAAAAATAGACGAAATTCTGCAGGCCAGGGACAGATGTGCCGCCGGACCAATCGCGCCGGCGGCCGGCCTTTGTCTTATGTGGGTCAGGTATTGAAGGTCGTTCACATAATAACAAGACTCATCCTCGGCGGGGCGCAGGAAAATACGCTCATAACCTGCCGACTGCTGGCCGAACGCGGTCACGACGTAACTCTGATAACCGGCCCAGCACTCGGGCCGGAGGGCGACCTCTACGACCGGGCAAAAAACCAGAAATTCAAGCTGATTATCCTCAACAATTTGCGACGGCAAATCAATCCTTTTTACGACGTGCCCTGCTACCTGAGCCTGAGGAAACTGCTGCGTGACCTCGCCCCCGATGTCGTTCACACCCACTCAGCCAAAGCGGGTATACTGGGTCGGTTTGCTGCGGCCGCCCTGAAAGGCACCTGGGCCGAAGGCCGCCCGGCCGTGGTGCATACGATACACGGCCTGGCCTTTCATCCTTATCAAAGTCACTGGCTGAACCGATTCTACATAGCCGTCGAAAAGGCTGCCGCCCGCAGAACCGATTTCTTCATCAGCGTCGCCGATGCGATGACCCGCCAGGCCATGGCCGCGGGCATCGGTAACGCCGGGCAGTTTATCACAGCCTATTCTGCTATCGAACAAGAGGCTTTTTTAAATCCCATCCCTAAGGAACAGACAGACCAGTTCCGGCGAAAGTACGGAATCGCCGAAGATGCCGTTGTTCTGGTGACGATCGCCAGGCTTTTTATGCTGAAAGGCCACGACTTCATAATCGAATCCGCAAAGGAACTGTGCCGGCGCTTCGGCAACGTCCAATGGCTGTTCGTCGGCGACGGAAATCTTGCCCGCCGCTACAGGAAGCAGGTTCGCCGATTGGGCCTGGCCGAAAGAATAAAATTCACAGGCCTGCTGCGGCCTGAACAGATTCCACTGGCCATTCAGTCATCCGACATCCTCGTGCACTGTTCGCTGCGCGAGGGCCTGGCCCGGACCCTGCCCCAGGCGATGCTCTGCGGCAGACCGGCCATCTCCTTCGACGTAGACGGTGCCAAAGAAGTCGTGAACGGCACAACGGGACGTCTTATTGAACCAGGCAATGTCAAGCAGTTGACAAATGCCTGTGCGGAACTGATTGCGGACGAGAAATTGAGGCAAAAGCTCGGCGCCGCCGGCAGAGAGTCCGTGAAGGAAAAGTTTGCCCCCGATAAAATGGTCGACATCATCGAGCGGGTTTACAAACAATTACTGGAGGACAAGTCGTGAAGAGCTATAGAAAGGAACTCTGGTTCAACACGCCGCACCGGCGGGACCTCATCAATATCACCCCCCAAGTCGAAAAGTGCCTCGCCGAAAGCGGCGTCAAGGAAGGGCTTTGCCTGGTAAACGCTATGCACATCACCGCCAGCGTCTTTATCAACGATGACGAGCCCGGCCTGCATCAGGATTTCGAAAGCTGGCTGGAGAAACTCGCACCTGAAAAACCTTACACCCAATACCGCCATAACAGCTACGAGGACAATGCCGATGCGCACCTGAAGCGCACCATAATGGGAAGAGAAGTAGTCGTGGCCGTCACCAGCGGCAAGCTCGACTTCGGACCGTGGGAGCAGATATTCTACGGCGAGTTCGACGGCAGAAGAAAAAAACGCGTCCTTGTCAAAATCATCGGCCAGTAACCGCTCTCCGGCCGGCCTGTACCCGCATTTGCACGCTGCCGCGTCCTCGAAACGGCCCGGGGGCTCACCGGCCGGACGAATACGCCGACAGCGGAATTTTTCCCCGCAGACGAAGAATGAACTCCAGCACGTCCCTTATGCTGATAATACCCACGAGTTTGCCGTTATTGGTGATTGGTACCCGCCGGAAGACGTTCTTCTTGAGGAAATCGCAGATGTCCAGCAGGTCTTCGTCCTGCTCGAAGTACAGTGCCGGCTGGGTCATAAAATCGGCCACCGTCTTCTCGTATTCGTCTTCCTCAAGCGTCAGAAGCCCTATGACGTCTTTCTCCGAAAGAATACCAATAAGGTTCATTTCGTCGTCCACAACCGGAAGACCTGATATGTCGTGGTTGGCTATAAGCTCGACAGCTTCCAGCACCGGCGTGTCGGGCCGTACCGTGACCACGTCTTTTGTCATGATGTCACCGGGTGTGGGTATCACCGTGCCATGCCCGATTTGTTTGGAACCATCGGATTTGGTAATCTTTGATAGGTGCATCTTTGTTTTCACTTCCTTATCTGAAATATCGGTCGGTTTGCTCAACCAGCAATCGTCTTCCAGCCCTCGTTCAGTTCCTCCGCTATTGCGATAACTTCCCGAATCATCTCCGGGTCACGCTCGGAGTTGGCCTGCGACAGGCGCCTCGTCATAAAACAATACAGTGCCCGGAGATTCCCGGCGATCTCGCCCCCGGCCTCCATATTCAGCACGGCGTTGAGCTCGTTTATTATGTCCTGGGCCCGGCAGATGTACCGCCCCTTCGCCTCGTAGTTGCCTGCTTCGAGCTCCTTTATCGCCAGCTTCATAAACTTTATCGCGCCCTCGTACAGCAGCACAATCAACCGGCCCTTGCTTTGGGTCGTAACAGCGACATCCTGATACGCTGTGGTAGGGTCCATCGTCTTACTCCATCACTGTTCTGGTCTTTGCAGGCCAGGCCCGGCATACCGCCGGGCTCACTTCGGGTAAACCGCAAAAGGGGAGATGACGTTCCGGTCCCTGAGGTCATCTCCCCTGTTTGGTCGAATCAGTCGACCTGCCCGCGCTTAACGCAGCAGTGTCAACGCCATCTGCGGCATCGTGTTGGCCTGCGCCAGCATCGCCACGCCGGCGTTCGCCAGAACCTGCGTCTTGGTCATATTGGCCATTTCGGTCGCCACATCAACGTCGGAAATACGCGACTCCGATGCGGTCAGGTTCTCGGCCTGGATGTTCAACACCGCAACGGTGTTCTCCAGGCGGTTCATCTTGGCACCGAAAGATGCTCTGGCGCTCGTGGCGGCCGTTATCGCCGAGTCCAGCCTCGACAGCGCCGACTGTGCATTGTCTACGGAGTCGATGCTCAGTGAATCAATGCCCAGGCCGGTCTTGGTCACGTCGGTCATACTGACCGTGATGCTGTCGCTGCTGCTGCCGAACACGATCGAAACAGTGCCGGTGGCGCTGTTGAGCAGGGTCGTGCCGTTGAACTTGGCCGAGCCGGCGATACGCTCGATCTCGTTGGCCAGTTCGTCGAACTCGCTGTCCATCAGGGACCTCTGAGCAGAGGAGTACGTCCCGGTGGCGGCCTGCTCGGCAAGCTGCTTCATACGAACCAGCAGGTTGTCGATGGTCTGCATACCACCCTCGGCCGTCTGCAGCAGGCTGATGCCGTCCTGGGCGTTGCGAACGCCCTGCTGCAACACGGCGATGTCGGCCCGCATTAACTCGCGGACTGCCAGACCCGCCGCGTCATCCTTGGCGGTGTTGATCCGCAGGCCGGACGACAGCCTCTCGACCGACTTGGCCAGGGCATCGTAGCTCTCGCCCAGGTACCGGGCGGCGTTCGCGGCCATAATGTTGTTCTTGATTGCTAACATAGTCTTGACTCCTTAAAGAACACAAATCACTTTGTTCTCCGCGTTTTCGCCCCGCCGAGTCAATTGCATACACAACATCCACTTTCCAACTGGTTGGGGGCCAAATCCCAGTTCTCAATAGGCATTATCGTCCAGCTTTGGTGCGACTTGAGCGGTTTTTTCGACAAAATGCCGGTATGGTGAGCTTCTTGCCGGGGTTGCACTGCCGTCGTATACTGGCCCACGGTAGGCCTGCAAGGCTCGGTAACGTTCCCGATTGCCGAACGTGTACGCCAGGCTTTATTTGCCGTAAAAGATGCGACACAACGAAAAAAGATTGCTCGTATTCAACTGCCACGAGGCATGGGTTTACCAGCTCGGATGGCTGGGATACCCTCTCGACATAATTATCGGTCTAAAAGGCAGACACACCGCCGGTTGGGACCACAGGATTCGCCCCGTACCGCCCGGGGCCAGGCTGCTGAGTTTACCACAGGCCCTGGCCTCGAAGAGTCGCTATTACTGCATAATCGCCCACAACATAACCGACCTGCTGGATGTCAAGCACCGCCCTGAACCTCGCCTGCTGGTCCTTCACTCCACCATTGAAGGACGCATCGCCGAAGAAAAAGCCCGCACCGACGCCGGCCAACTCAGGGCGATGCTCCACCGATACCTCCAGCTCACAGGCTGCCACGCGATCGCCACCAGCGGCCTCAAGCTCAACTCCTGGGGCCTGGCAGGCGACGACGACGTCGTACCGTTCGGTGTCGACCCTGATGATTACCTGCCCTATACGGGTGAAAAACCCTGCGGGCTGCGGATATGCAATTTCGTGGCGAGCCGCAGGCGAATCCTCTTATGGGACCTTCACGAAAAGGCTTTTGCGGATGTCCCCATCCGTCTCGTCGGACACAATCCCGGGATACCCGGTGCCGCTGCCTCGCGCAACTGGGACCACCTGAAAGTGCTTCTGCAATCTCACAGGTTCTACGTCCACACGGCCGACCCGGCTTGTGAGGACGGCTACAATATGGCCACCGTCGAGGCGATGGCCGCGGCAATGCCTGTGCTGACCAACACCAACCCATCTTGTCCGATAGAGCACGGCGTAAGCGGATTTGTCAGTGACGACCCGGCCGAACTGGGCCGGTACGCAAGGATGCTGCTCAACGACAGGGATCTGGCAGCCTCAATGGGCGAAAAGGCAAGACAGAGCGCCCTGCAGCGATTCTCCGTAGACCGCTTCAGACAGCGATTCCTCCGTGCGATTGAGAAAGCCCGGCAGAAATGGAAAACCCAAAGCACCACCGACACCGACACACCATAGACCGCACCAGCCGCCAGAACCTGGTCGTGCCGGACCTGAGCAGAAGCAGGGTCGCCGGGATGTCATTCAGCCGGCGAATAGAAAGTTGCAGTTCGAAACACGGTATGATGCCAAGTTTCCAAGCCGCGGTAGTACCCTGCCTCAGACCAGCATATTCACCGAACGCCCGTCGAAGAACGTCTGTCTTTCATACGCGGACGCATAAGCGCTGTGCCTTTGGGGCGGGATAGAGGTTGGGCCGCTCGCTTCCGAGCCGGGCCGGTCGAAGTCACCGAATTGCTGGCGAGAACCATTATCGCCGTGCAGTTGCTGCTCGAAAGGTTGGCCCTGGTGCTGGTCCGTCAGCATCACGTCGAGGCGCTTGAGATTTACGCCGGACTGTTGCAGCGTGCTGACTATCTGCGGCAGGGCCTGTTCGATCTGGCTCTTGGTCTGGAGCCTGTCCACCTGCAGCATTCCCACAAGCTGTTCGCGGTCCTGGCTGAACTCCACGCGGACCTGTCCCAGCTCAGGGGGATTGAGCTTGATGGTGATGGTGCGGGCGCTTGCATCGTCGGCGATGGAGCTTCTGATGGATTCTACAACCTGCCGGCCTACGCCACCGGAAAGCTGCTGCGTTCCGCTTTCTTGTGGAGCCGATGCCGCGGCGGATGTCTCTGCCCGGGCCGTCGCCGCGTTCTGCGACACTGCCGACGCCTCTGCGAAGTGCTCCATACCGGCTTGGTTGTGGGCGGCATTGGTGTCGCCCTGGCTTGCCGGTTCCGCCGTTCCGGGTCTTTCCGGCATACCCTGAACATCCTTGGGTGATTGGGCCGAGCCGCCGCCGTAAATGCCGGGCTTGCCTGCAACCCCCGCCGGATTCTTGCCGCTGTTTACGACCCCGAAGCCGCGCTGGCTCCAAACAAGCCCCTCGGCCGCCACAGATTGCTGTCCCGACGGCTGTTCGATCCTCCCAGCCGACGCATCGGCGCCGGGCTGCGGGTCCACCGGAACGACTTGTGGAACCCCGCCGGCTGCGGCCTTTAGGGCCGCTTGCGCGGTTATGCCCCCGGCAGGCATTGTACTGAGCTGGGGCGAACTCGGCCTGGCCGCACCGTCACCCTCAGTGCCGGTGCCTTCCCCGGCCAGAAGATTTGTAACTGCAGACTGCGGCGCGTCGTTGCCTCGTGCCGGTACTA
>CAYSBK010000078.1:0-10345 GCA_964429265.1 uncultured Pirellulales bacterium
CGAAGCGGAAGTTGTAGCCCTTGAAGCCCCTGAAGCCGTCGTGGCCGGGTTTTCTTTCGACCGATTCGAACAATCCGACCCTGATGTCGCTGGTTCCGGCCAGGCAGGTGATGTCGTCGTCGAAGCAACTATCGGGACACTTGAGGCAATCGGGGCAATCGTGTTCGCCGTCGCTCATAAACAAGTATGATCTTTCTACCACGTCGCCCACCTCGCTCAAGCGCTGCGGGGTGATGGCTGTGACGATGACGTCTCCTCCGCGGGGTGTCCATTCCAGGTCGCCGTCGGCATTGACAAACAACCTTTCGGGGTCCGAGTCGATATACCAGACCGACCCGTCCCAGGTGACTCCGGGTTTACCACCCTTGAAAATGTCCCTTGCCTGTGCCTGCCGGGTGGCGGTTGACTTGCAGCCGATACTGCTGCCGGCGATAAGAATTGCTATACCTGCGATTGCGATTTCATGCCATTTTCCCATTAGCCTTGCTCCTGTCAGTGCAGAATAGGTTTTGTTTTTTCGCACAGCCGGTCGGCTACTTCGGCTCAAGCAGAGTCAGTTCAAATGCATTCAGTATTCCTCTTGCTCCTTCTCTGCCCTTGCGGGCGCAGTCGGGATACAAAGGTTTGCTGCGGTCGGCCTGGTAGATGACCAGCACCTCGGAGCCGTCGGTTTCGAACTCAATTGTCGACGGTACCAGTTCTTCATCGCGATAGACGTGCTGAGGGGCGACATCGTAAGCGTTCCTTATGGCTTTGACCCCGCCGCCGGTGCCGGGGGGCAGGTTCCACCTGTACCCGGTGAGTATATTCTCGGAACGGTCCTGCCGGGGTTCGTCCTGTTTGGCGGGCAGCGGATTGGCGCTTATCAAGGGCATAGGAGGCATTCCGCAGTCGCAGTCCAGGCAGTTGCGTGTCTTCTGCTTGCAGGGCTCCCAGTGGTTGTGGTAGCTGCGCAGCTCATATCGCCCGGCCGGCAAGTCCTTCAGTAACAGTATTATGTCGCCGGCATAAGGCCCGGCCCAATCGACCGCATAGGCCCAACTGTTTGCTATGGGGTCGCCCTGTGCTTTGCCGTGTGGACAGCCGCCCCCGCCGAGATTGGCTCGACAGACGCCCTTGACGCCGATGCCGAGCTGGCCTTCGCTGCCCGTGCTCAGAAACGCCTTTATGCCGGTGCCCTCGATACCGGCCTCGAAGGCCTTCGGGTCTTTCCTGGACGGCAGCCAGACGCCGTCGTGCATATACATATCAGCCCAGGCCGGGGCAGCCCAGATTGTCCAGCCGGGCTTGGCCGTTCCCTCGTAAATCCCTTTCTTGTCGCAGGTGGGTATCGCCAAATCCACTTTCAACGACACAGGCTCGGATACGATTATGTGTGTGTAAAGGATGTTCTTGCCGAGCAGGGCATTTTTCGGGTTCGACAGCTTGATTTTGATGGTCTCTATACCTTCGCTGTGGTCGTTGTCATCAATGATAGTGATTGGAATCGTGCAGGCGGTCCGGCCGGGTTCGAAAACGACCTTGCCAGGCTCAAGCGTGTAATCGACGCCGCTTGTGGCCGTGCCGCCGACCACCTCGTAGTTCACGGTGACGGTTTTTCGCGTCGGCGCCGAGAGCTTGACGGGCACATAAGCCGGCGTTTTTTCTTCCATTGCACTGCCGCTTTGACGGGCGAAAAAAACCTCCGGCCGGGGGTCCACAATGGTATGGACGTGCCGTGCCGGCTCACCGAGCACTATGTTCGGCCCGGTGGGATTGGATAGCTCTATAGCCACGGTTTCGTTGTCTTCGTCGAGATCGTCGTCAACAATATCCAGCTTTATATTCCTGGTTGTCACGCCGGGGCCAAAGACGAGCCTGCCCGATACCGGCCTGTAGTCTTGGCCGGGGGTGGCTGAGCCCGGCGTGGTCGCGTAATCCACGGTGTAGGTCGCGCCGGCGTTGGCGTCGTTGATGTTCACCGGTATCGTGACCGAGGTTGTCGTCTCCTTCGCTGCCGAAGCCGGTGAAGCGAACTGCACGGTTGCACTGCCGCCGTAAAGCTCGAAGCCGTTGAGAAACGGCTGGCCGCGCTGGGGGCACTGAAACCTGATTACGACGTCCTCCGTGCCCGCTGTAAAGACGAACTTGGCAGGGTGGTCCATAATCTCCGGTTTCTGGTAGATAATGTCCGGCTTCGTGACGTCCGTTGCGCCGGTGACGATGATGTTGGTGATGGGGTGCTCGTCCTGGTCCCACCTGTGGTGATAGGTGTAAAGTGTGTAGCGTGCCCCCGGCTCCAGGTCGCGCAGGATCAGGCAGATGTCGGTCTTGGGGCTTCGTGCGTTTCTGCGGGCATCTTTTTTTATGTAGGTAGTCTCGACCGCGGCGAGTCGGTGCTTGCTGCCGCTGTCGCATCGGCACTCGCCGCCGCGACCGGTGCCGGTCGGCCCCGTGCCTATCATAACGTCTATGTTCGTGCCGCCAACGTTCTTATTGAGCTTGCCCCTGGCGGCCGGCAGCGGTATCCATCCCTGCTGAACGGGTCCGCAAACTCCGACATCCACCTTGAGCGACACGCCCGGGGCTATGCCCGCAGGTGCAAGTACGCAGGCAATGACCGTCAAACAACACAGCTCTTTCAACACCGTCTTTCCTTTCGAATAAGACCCGACCTGGACGCCGGCACTTTGCCGGTGACCCCTGCCCGACCGGCTCCGAGATTTGACGGCGGGGAGGGCCGAATTTATGCACCGGGCCTTGGGCGGCAGCCGGACCCGTCGTGCCGGTGCAGGCGCCCGGTTGCGAGACCGGTTCACAGCGGGTGCTCGAGGAATCCGGCAGATCAGAGAAAGCATCTTTGGGCGATGCGCTTAGTTGCCCGGCAGGTCGTTCATCCATTGCGGCCAGTCGGGCGGCGGGATGCTCATATCGTAGTGCTTGTGCCACCACAAGTCCCACAGTTTCTTCAAAGGTACTTTCCGGACGGAGAAATCCAGCATCGCACCATTGACGGCGCCGACGTGACGATTCAGGCAGAAGCGCCTTATCTCGTCGTTGAGCACTCCGTGAACGACGGCCTGGTTTTCGTACTGGGGCGGTTCATCGGTTCGGCGCGGCCAGCCGTCCCAGATCCCGCAGTCGAGTATCAGGGGGACGTACGGAGCCTCTTTGATGTAAACAAACCGCCAATTGTCGTCAGCCGGTCGGCCGAATACCTCGTTGTCCTGGCCGGGATTAGACAGCCAGCCGTTAAGCCCATAGCTGCCGTACAAAGGCTGGTCGACGGTGCCGGGATTCCAGGCGTGAAAGGTGCCGCCTGCCGCGTAATCATAATTGTTGACCACGCGGGTTGCCTCGGGGCAGAGGTGCAGCTTGTCGTTTTTATAGTACGGCCGGAGGATTTCCATCCAGGCCCAGCCGCCGGTGATGCCGGTGTTGCCGGCCAGAAACGAGCCGTCGTGGTCGTCGGCGTACATCGAAACCGCAACGCCCCACTGGCGAAGGTTCGACAGGCATATAACAGCCTTGGCCTGGCGTTTGGACTTGTTCAGGGCGGGTGTAAGTATGGCCATCAATAGCGCGATGATGGCTATCACCACCAACAGTTCTATCAGCGTGAACGCATTTTTGAACCGGTCAGTCGTCATAGCACAATTGTCGCTCCATCGGCAATTATAGCATTTTCGCCCCGAAACACCAGGCGGTATCGACGTTGGCAGCGGTGCAGGTTGATGCGGACAGACGGCTGCGACAGGGTATTCGGCGATTATGCTTGAAGGCGGTGCCGTCGTGGTGTAAGATGGCTGGCCCGTTTGCCGGCGGGGCACCTTCGCGGTGCAGGTTTTGGCCGTCATGGTATCCTGGATTTGGAGTACAAGGTTATGGCAAGTGTTTCGCAACAAATAAGTTACATCGCTCCGGCGGCACCGGCCAGGAGGCAGGCTGCCACCGGCGACGAGCCGTACCTGAGGCCTGAGATTGGTTTCACCCCCAAGTGGTTCCGCAGCAAGCTGGGCATCGACTTCGGCGAGAAATGGCACACGGATCCAGCCTATCGGCGGGAAACGGTTCTTGCAATGCGGGAGGAGCTGCGGAAGAGGTTTCCCGGCAGCAAGATAGGTGGTATCGACAAGCCGGACAAGCCGTTGGATGTGCTGACGGGGCTTTATGGTGGAAATGTCGTGGCGATGATCTATGGTGTGCCCATCGTTTATGCCGAGGACAACTGGCCCAACTGCGAGCATAAGTATCTCAGCGACGAGGAAGTTGATCGGCTTGAACCGCCGGACCTCGACACCAACCCGGTTTTCCAGGACATTATGCGACAGATCGACTGGATAGAGCAGTCCGAAGGCGAAATCCACGGGTACCTGAACTGGCAGGGCATCCTGAACAACGCCCAGCGGCTGCGCGGCGAGAAGATTTTCTTCGACCTGGTTGATTCGCCGCAGCGCTGCCGGCGGTTGTTCGATTGCATCTACGCGACGATGAGCGAGGGCATCAGAAGGCTCCACGAGCGCCAGAAGGCAAGCGGCGTGGAGATCAATTTTATGACGGTGAGCAACTGCCTGGTGAATATGATTTCTCCGCAGCAATACGAGCAGTACTTCCTGCCGTACGACCGGCGCTTTGCCGAGGAGTTCGGCCACATCGCCATTCACAATTGCGCCTGGAACGCGGACCCCTACCTCGAGGCATACTCGAAGATCGAGCAACTCGGGTACGTCGATATGGGCATCGAGTCGAACCTGGAGCGGGCACGGCAGCTTATACCGCACGCAAGACGGGCATTGATGTACACGCCGATGGACCTGACGAACAAGCCGTGGGATGAGGTTCGGGCTGATATTGAGAGAATCGCCGAGCAGTACGGTCCCTGCGACCTGGTGGCGGCGGACATCGACGTCGATACCCCCGATGACAGGGTGCGTGCTCTTATTGAATTGTGCGACCAGATAAGTCAAAGAAAGGAGAACCAGTAATTATGAAGACCGAGCTACCTACACCACTAAGAGGCATAGTTGTGCCGTTGATTACGCCGTTGACGGGCCACGATACGCTCGACGAGGCGGGCCTGGAGCGGCTGATAGAACACGTTATTGGAGGCGGTGTGAACGCGATTTTTATCCTGGGTACGACCGGTGAAGGGCCGAGTCTGAGCTACAGGCTGCGACGGCAGGTCATTGAAAAGAGCTGTGCGCTGGTCAAGGGCCGGGTGCCGGTACTGGTCGGCATCACCGATACCGCTTTCGAGGAGTCGGTGGCGGTTGCCCGCCAGGCCGAGGCGGCCGGCGCGGCGGCAGTGGTGGTGGCGCATCCCCCTTATTTCCCGGCGGCCCAGCCCGAAATCCTCAATTACCTCAGGCACCTGGCGAAAGAGGTTCCGCTTGGAATATTCCTCTACAATATGCCCAGCCATACGAAGTTGACGTTTGCGCCGGATACGGTCAGGCAGGCCGCCGACATCGACGGCATCATTGGTCTGAAGGATAGCTCCGCCAATATGCATTACTTCCACATGGTCCAGACTCTGCTGGGCGACCGGGATGATTTTACGCTTCTTGTGGGGCCCGAGGAACTGCTGGCCGAGACGGTGCTGACGGGCGGCCACGGTGGTGTAAACGGCGGAGCGAATATGAAGCCGCAGCTTTACGTCAACCTGTACAAGGCGGCCGTCGAGAAGGACTTTGACAAGATTGCCGCCCTGCACCGGGAAGTGATGAACATAAGCGTGAGAATCTACAACGTCGGGGCGTATTCAAGCTACCTGCGGGGGCTGAAGTGTGCGCTTTCGTGTATGGGTATCTGCAGCGATGCCCTTGCCGAGCCGTTCAGGCCGTTCGAGGGTGAGGACCGCAAGACTATCCAGCGATACGTGGATGAGCTTGGCTTGAAGGCCTGATTGTCGGCGAAACCCTCGTCGTCGCGCAGGGTCAGCGCGCCGAAAGACTATGTTGGTACTTGGGGGCGAGCAATAATGTTCAGCGGCTCCGAGAAGATAAGCAGGCGCGGGTTGCTTGCCCGCGGGGCGGGCCTTGCGGGGGCGTCGGTACTGGGTGGAGTCCGGCCTTCGGCTTCGGCATTGTCGGGCCGGGGCGGTTCGGCCCGGCGCATCAAGGTCGGTCAGATCGGCACCGCCCATCCGCACGCGCGCGGCAAGATGGAGACGCTGCGCAAACTGCGCGATGATTTCGAGGTGGTGGGCATCGTCGAGCCGGATGCCCGGCGGCGACAGGCTGCACAGGAAAAGTCCGCCTATCGCGGGCTGAAGTGGATCAGCGAGAAGGAGCTTCTCGATACGGCCGGCCTGCAGGCTGTGGCGGTCGAGACGACCGAAAGCGAACTGGTGCCGACGGCTCTTCGCTGCGTGGCCGCCGGTATGCACGTGCATATAGACAAGCCGCCCGGTGAATCGCTCGGTGCGTACAGGCGGTTGCTGGAGCAAGCAAGGCGTCGGAAGCTGGTGGTTCAGCCGGGCTATATGTTCCGGTACAATCCGGCGTTCAGGTTTTGCTTCAAGGCCGTTCGGGAGGGCTGGCTGGGAGACGTTTTCGAGGTTGACGGTGTAATCAGCAAGAAGATAAGCGACTCCCGGCGGAAGGATTGGCTGAAGTATACCGGTGGGACGATGTACAACCTGGGAAGCCACCTGGTCGATGCGCTGGTGGCGGTACTGGGTAAGCCCGACCGCATCACTGCATACGTCAGGTCCACCAGGAGCGAGCTGGACGCGCTCAAGGATAACCAGTTGGCGGTGTTCGAGTACCCGGGCGCGATTGCGACAATCAAAAGCAGCGTTCTGGAGGTCGAAGGAGGCAGCCGTCGGCAATTCGTAGTCTGCGGGACGCGCGGGACGATAGACATCCGGCCTCTGGAGCCGCCGCGTTTGAAACTTGCGCTGGAGCAGCCTCGCGGCGGGTACAAAAAGGGTTATCAGGAAGTGACACTGCCGCAGATGCCGGGGCGGTATGATGAGCAGCTCATAGACTTTGCAAAAATGATTCGCGGCCAGAAGCAGCCGGATTATTCCGCCGAACACGATTTGACGGTGCACGAGGCGGTGCTGCGTGCGAGCGGCTTGCCCCTTGAGCCGACGGGTGGCAGGGGTTGAGCATAGCAGGAAGGCGTCAGATGAAGCAGTAGGGGGTTTGCAGAATGAAGTTGAGGATGACATCGGTGTGGTTGTTGTTTGTTCTGGTTGCGTTGCTTGTGCCGTGCGGTTCGGTGGGGCAGGCGGAGCCTCTGGGCGGGAAGTACTATACCAACTCGATCGGGATGAAGTTTGTTCGGATCGAGCCTGGCCGGTTCCGGATGGGGCAGTTGGAGACGTTGCCGCCTGAGGTGTTGCCGGAAATAGAAGGCGGCGACCGTGGAGGGCGGTTCGACCTGCTGGCCAACGGCGACTACGACGAGAAGCCGATTCATACGGTCTTAATCACCAGGCCTTTTTACATCGGTGCTTACGAGGTTACGAACAAGCAATTCGAGGCATTCGATTACCAGCACAGGCGGCTTCGCGGGCGAGACGGCTTCTCCAGCGGCGACGACGAGGCGGTGGTTTACGTGACCTGGTACCAGGCACAGGCGTTTTGCCAGTGGCTTTCGGACAAGGAGGGTCTGCCTTACCGGCTGCCGACCGAGGCGGAATGGGAATATGCCTGCCGGGCCGGCACCACGACCAATTACTATGCAGGGGACATTCTTCCGGCGGAGTTTCTCAAGAAGCCCGGCCGGGTCCGCATGGGCAAAGGTATTGACCTGCGGGTCGGCCAAACCACGCCTAACCGGTGGGGCCTGTACGACATGCACGGCAACGTGGAGGAATGGTGCTATGACTGGTACGGGCCTTACACGGCTGATATCGCGGTTGACCCGGTCGGTTATGCCAACGGCCTTTTCAAGGTTACCCGCGGCGGCAGTCATTCGACGTATGCATATTTTCTTCGCAGCGCCAATCGGCTGGGTACGCTGCCCGCAGACAAGCACTGGCTGATAGGTTTTCGGGTGGTTATTGGCGAACTGCCCCGGACCGCCGGTTTGTTGGGTCCGCCGAAGCCGCTGCACCAGATGTACGTGGTCGAGCGCAGGCGCGAAGTCGTAACCAAGGGGCCGGACCCGGCAAAGCCGTACTTCAAGGGGCCTCGCAGGTTTGTGAAAATTCCCAGGGAAGCCACGGGTCCACTGTTTGCAGGGCACAATCACAACCCGGCGATAGCCGAGTGCCCCAACGGGGACCTGCTTGCCATCTGGTACACCTGCGTGTCGGAAAAGGACCGCGAGCTTGCCGTGGCCGGCAGCCGACTTCGGTTCGGCAGCGAGCAGTGGGACCCGGCGGCGCCCTTCTGGGATGCGCCAGACCGCAACGACCACGCGCCGGTGCTGTGGTACGACGATAAAACCGGCAAAGTGTTTCATTTTCAGCCGTTTTCCGCCGGTGCGACCTACGCGACGCTTGCGGTGGCGATGCGGACGTCGAGCGACAGCGGGGCGACCTGGAGCAAACCAAGAATCATCATACCGGACCATAATGTGCCGAGCGGTCACCAGTTGAGCGAGCCGGTCTTCCGGATGGACGACGGCACGATAGCGATTACGACCGATGGTTTTCCGACGCTGTGGCTAAGCCGGGACGAGGGCATAAGCTGGCAAGGCTGCGGCGGCGACATCAACGGCAATCATCCGGGCGTGGCGGCGTTGAAGGACGGCACATTGATAGGTTTCCTGCGCGACAGGGAGGTGCCCGCGCCGCAGGTCGTTACCACGTACAAAGATATGGGCAGGACGCTTGTCCACAAGACGCGAAAACGGCGAATGGCGCGGTGTTACTCGACGGATAGGGGCAAGACGTGGACGCACCTGACGAGTCCCTTTCCCGGCATCGGCGGCGGACAGCGGCTGGTGCTGATGCGGTTAAGGTCGGGCGAGCTTTTCTTTGCATCGTTTGCCGACAGGGGCATTATCATCACCGATGCCTCCGGGCAAAAGCGCGAAGTCAGGGGGATGTTTGCGGCACTGTCGGAGGACGGCGGCAAGACCTGGCCTTACGTGCGACCGGTGACAGACGACGGGCCGGGCACAGCCGCTATGACCACCAACGGCGGGTTCTTCTGTATGAGCAGCCGCAACGCCGAGTACCGCGGGTATATGTCGGGCTGCGAAGGGTTGGATGGGGTGATTCACCTTGTCAGCAGTTATTCGCATTACAGCTTCAACAAGAAATGGCTGAAGACACCGCCGCCGCCCCTGCGTTATCCGCCTGTGCGTGTCAGGCACGAGGTAGAGACCTTCGACGGCCCGGACAAGTTCGACCTCGACGGCTGGGAGCCGTATCACGGCCACGGCGGTGGATTTAACGGCAAGGGCCAGTACACCATTATTTCCAAGTCGCATTTCCAGGGTATGAATCGCTTGATTGGGGCGGGTTCTTTCGAGATGACCTTCGCCTTCAAGAACATTCAGTTCAATCCCCGCGGGCGCACTTCATCGCCCGGCATTACCATCTGGGTCAAAGACGCGATGATGCGAAGGCTGCACTTTTATATTCGCGACGACCGGATGGACCTGGGCCTTGCCGACGAGGAAGACCCAAGGCCGTTTCCCCGCGGCAGAGAGAACCGTGTGGAATATGACGAGCCGCCCACCTCAGCCAAGATAAAGATCACTTACGACGAGTCGAGCCGGCAGGTGCATATCTACTACGGCCTGAACGGTGCCGAGGCGGTCAACGAGCTGCCTTACACGAAAAAAGGCGTTTATTTCGGGCGGGAGCTTAGCGAATCGACGGCGGTGTATATTATGATGAGCAACGGCCGGGTTGACCTGGACTACTTCGAGATAAAACCTAAGCCGTGAATTCGAACGGCAGGGGGGCAGGCGCACTGCAACCGAATAGCCTTTGTGCGGCTTTAGCCGCGGACATCGGGCTGATTCATCGTTCGGTGTTCGCTGTCCGTTTAGTCGACGGGACTTGGGTCCCCGCTGTTAGTGTGTTCGGCCGGTCGAGTGGCTTCAAAGGCCCCGGTGCCGGCGCGCATCTTCACGTTGGGGCCCCTAAGCATAAATCTTTTCAAGCGCCGTGCGGGCCGGCGACGGCCGTTCTTGGATGGCCGGAGCGTTTCTGGGATTTCCTGGAAGATAGGAGCAGGGGTATGCCGACGGTGGGGCGTCCGCCACGTCTGCCGATAGTGTACTTTGCGCTGCGTGGGCCCAGTGACACCGATGCGCCGCGCTTGATGAGGTTCGGCGTCAGGCCCGGGCTATTCTTATCCTCTTGAAGAATCGAAGGCCCATACCGTCGCCACATTATACTGCTGAGGGCCGCCTCTACAAGTGGCACAAATGGGGCATTGCGTCCAACAAACCG
>CAYSBK010000079.1:0-10227 GCA_964429265.1 uncultured Pirellulales bacterium
GAATGGCCGCGGCGCTGGCGCAGCGAGGACTGCCGGGGCCGTCGGAAAAAGCGACGCCAGGGGAAAGGCCGCGGCGCTGACTGCAGGGGGGCCGGGGCCAGCCCACATCATCGGCATTAGCATGCTTTACGAATAGCGTTTGCGATAGTTGCGTTGGAGGCTGGCGTGCCGGTCGAGCAGGGACGGCGGCGGTTGTCAAGGCGGGGGAGGTTGTTTTCGCAGGTCGGCAACGGCCGCGGCAAATCAATGTTCGGCGGAAGGTGGATCGTCGGGCGTGGGCCGGGGCCGGTTCGATTTGTCGGTTCCGGCCAGCGGCTCGTTGAGGGAACCTGAGCGGAAGCCCTGCAGGTCGATGGTGACATACGTGAAGCCGAGGGACTTCAGGTGGGCCACGACGGCGGAACGGGCGGTGTCGGTGGTGAGCTTTTGAATGTCTTCGGGGCGGAGCTCGATTCGGGCGATGGTATCGTGATGGCGGACGCGGAATTCGACCAGGCCGAGGCTGCGGAGGAAGTCTTCGGCCTGCTCGATCTGTCGGAGGCGTTTCTCGGTGACGCGAAGGCCATAGCTTATGCGCGATGCCAGGCAGGGTGAGGCGGGCATCTCGGCGGTGGGCAGGTTCATCCGTCTGCTGAGGCGGCGGATGTCGTGCTTTGTCAGGCCGGCCTCGGCCAACGGTGAGCGGACGCCGAAGATCTCCGCGGCGCGGTGTCCGGGGCGGTAATCGTTCTGGTCGTCGAGGTTTGCACCGCAGACGATGGTCTTGAAGCCCTCGGCCGCTGCGACGTCCTTCAGTGCCGAGTAGAGGTGAGTTTTGCAGTGGAAGCATCGGTCGGGGTTGTTGGCGGCGTAGTTGTCGTCGGCAAGCTCGTCGATGTGTACTTCGCGGAGTCGGGCGCCGATGATTTGAGCGTTTTTTTTCGCCTGGTCGTACTGGGACGCGGCGAGGGAGGCGCTTACGCCGATACAGGCCAGGACATTGTCGGCGCCGAGGGTATCGACGGCGGCTTTCAACAGGAAGGTGCTGTCGACGCCCCCGGAGTAGGCGACGACGGTGGGGCCCAGTTCCCGGAGGATGCCGCTGAGCCGGGCATACTTTTGCTGAACGGCCATAGAGCCGATGGTGGGATTCGAACCCACAACCCCGGCTTTACGAAAGCCGTGCTCTACCGTTGAGCTACACCGGCGTGACGTGAAACATCATAGCGTTGAGGCGGGATTTGTAAAGGTGCGTGCGGGGGGTATAATCGGGCGGTATGTACTCGGTGGGTGATACGATTGTTGCGGTAAGCTCTCCCGGCAGCCGGCAACGGGTGATATTGCGGATAAGCGGACCGAGGGCGTTTGAGCTATTGGGACGTGTTTTCAAGCCGGCGGCAGATGCAGAGGGGCCTGTTGTGGTACCGGGGACGATTGAGCCTGAGCCGGGACTGGAGGTGGATGCGAAGGCTTACGTGTTCCGCGGGACGCGGTCGTACACGGGCGAGGACATAGTGGAGCTGCACTTTTTCGCCAATGAGTGGGTCAGCGAGCTGGTAATGGAGCGGCTGCTGGAGGCGGGTGGTCGTGCGGCGGGTCCGGGTGAGTTTACGGCGCGGGCATATCTGAACGGCAAGCTGGATTTATCCCAGGCCGAGGCGGTCAACGAGGTTATCGTAAGCAGCAACCGGTTTCAGCTTTCGGCTTCTCAGCGGCTGCTTTCGGGCCGGCTGGGTGAGGCGACAAGAAAAATCCGAAACGAGATTATCCAGTGCCTGAGCCTGATCGAGGCGGGGCTTGATTTCAGCAGCGAGGATATCGAGTTAATCCCGGCCGAGGAGGCGGCGGACCGGCTGGGGCGGATTGGCAGGGAGCTTGAGCAGTTGGAATCGGCGGGTGCGGGGTACGAGCAGGTGATGGATTTGCCTTCGGTCGGTGTTGCAGGTGCACCGAACGCGGGCAAGAGCACGCTGGTCAACGCGCTTGTTGGTCGGCCGCGGAGCATCGTATCGGAATCGGCGGGGACGACTCGCGACGTGGTGGAGGCGGTTTTGGATTTGCCGCGGTGCCGGTGCGTGGTATTCGACTGCGCGGGGCTTATGGACAGCCCGGGCGACGTGCTGGAGGAGCTGGCCCAGCAGGCGGCCGTGGAGGCCCTGCGGAACAGCACGCTTGTCGTGTTTTGCGTTGACCTGTGCAAGCAGCAGTACGGGCAGGACCTGGCGGTGTGGCGGCTGGTGGAGTCTAAGGCGGCGGTTGTGGTTGGAACGAAATGCGACAGGGTCGGCGGCGAGGCGCTGGAGCGAAGACTGGCCGAGGTGGGGGAGTTGTTCGACACGAAGCCGGTGGCGATAAGCGCTGCGACGGGGGTTGGGCTGGCGGAGCTTCGAGATTTGATAGACCGGCGCGTGGGGCGGTTGAGCGCGGGGCGGTCGGAGTCTCACGACGCGGTGGTGGCGTTGACGGCGCGGCACCGGCAGGGGGTGCGGGAGGCGATCGAAGATATCCGGCAGGCGGCGGAGCAGGTAAGGGCGGGGGCGGATGAAGTGGCGGCGATGATGCTGCGGGCTGCGCATCATCGACTCGGGCGGCTGGAGAGGCACGAGGACATCGAGCAGCAGGTGCTTGAGCAGATATTCAGCAGGTTCTGCATAGGAAAATAACCGCAGCGGCAGGCACGTTCGGGCGTTCAAGTTCCCTCAAAACAGCCCGTTATATCGGCCTTGCCGCTGCGGTTATCCCTGCTGTAAAAGCGGCAGCGACAAAAGGAGCCAAGACTGTCGCGCTTATTTATCCTTTGCCTCGAACTCGGCGTCGATTACGTCGTCTCCGCCTTTCTTGCCGGTCTGGTCCTGGGGCGGCGGTGTCTGCTGGGTGCCGGACTGGGCGGAGGCGGCCTGCTTTTTGGCGGCTTCCTCGTAGAGAGTCTTGCCGAGTTTCTGAGATGTATTACCCAGATTTTCGATGGCCCTTCTTATGGCCTCGGCGTCTTCGCCCTTAACGGCCTCCTTGAGGTTGTTGACGGCGTTTTCGATCTCGCCGCGGACGTCGGCCGGGACCTTTTCGCCGTGTTCATTGAGAGTTTTCTCGGTGGAGTAGATCAACTGGTCGGCCTGGTTTTTCAGGTCGACGACCTCGCGTTTCTTCTTGTCCTCGGCGGCGTGTTCTTCGGCTTCTTTCTTCATCCTTTCTATTTCCTGCTCGCTCAGTCCGGAGCTGGACTTGATTTCGATGGATTGCTGCTTTCCGGTGCCGAGGTCTTTTGCGGAGACGTTGAGGATACCGTTGGCGTCGATGTCGAAGGTGACTTCAATCTGCGGTACGCCTCTCGGCGCCGGGGGAATGTCCGTGAGCTGGAACCTGCCGAGGGTTCGGTTGTCTTTGGCGAACTCTCGCTCACCCTGCAGCACGTGTATATCGACGGAGGTCTGGTTGTCGGCGGCGGTGGAGAAGATTTCCTTTTTGCTGGTGGGGATGGTGGTATTGCGTTCGATGAGCTTTGTCATCACGCCGCCGAGGGTCTCGACGCCCAGCGAAAGCGGCGTCACGTCCAGAAGCAGGATATCCTTTACGCCGGCGTCGCCTGCAAGCACTGCCCCCTGTATTGCGGCACCGAGGGCGACGACCTCGTCGGGGTTGATGCTCTTGTTGGGCTCTTTGCCGAATATGTCTTTTACGATTTGCTGGACCTTTGGTATGCGGGTCGAGCCGCCGACCAGCAGTACCTCTGCGATGTCGGCGGGCTTGAGTTTTGCGTCCTCGAGGGCCCTGTGGCAGGGGGCCTTTAGCCTTTCGAGGATAGGCTCAGCCAGTGACTCGAACTTGCTCCTGGTGATGGAGATCTGCAGGTGCTTCGGCCCGGAGGCGTCGGCGGTGATGAACGGCAGGTTCACGGTGGTTTCGGCCTGGGTGCTCAGTTCGCATTTCGCCTTTTCCGCGGCCTCCTTGAGCCTCTGGTGAGCCATTGGGTCCTTGCGGAGATCAATTCCCTCGGTCTTCTTGAATTCGTCCGCGAGGTAGTTTATGAGGACCTCGTCGAGGTCGTCGCCGCCGAGGTGGGTGTCTCCGTTTGTGCTGAGGACCTCGAAGACGTTGTCGCCGATGTCCAGTATTGATATGTCGAAGGTTCCGCCGCCGAAATCGAACACGGCGATTTTCTCATTCTTTTTCTTTTCCATGCCGTATGCCAGGGCGGCGGCGGTAGGCTCGTTTATTATCCGCTCGACCTTGAGCCCTGCGATGGTTCCGGCATCCTTTGTGGCCTGTCGCTGGGAGTCGTTGAAGTATGCCGGGACGGTGATAACGGCGCTGGTGACCTTTTCTCCGAGGTAGTCCTCGGCGGTTTTCTTGAGGTCCTGGAGGATCATCGCGGAAATTTCGGGCGGGGTATATTGCTTGCCGCGGACCTCGACCTTTACCAGTTCGTCAGGGCCTCCGACGATCTTGTAGGGGACCATTTTTTCCTCGGCGGATACCTCGTTGTGTCGTCGGCCCATAAAGCGTTTTATGGAAAAGATCGTATTCTCGGGGTTGGTGACCTGCTGGTGCTTGGCGATCTGGCCGACAAGGCGTTCGCCCTTGTCGGTGAACCCGACCACCGACGGGGTCAGGCGCGAACCTGATGAATTGATCAGGACCTTCGGGGCCGAGCCTTCCATCACGGCCACCACGGAGTTTGTCGTACCCAAGTCGATGCCAATTATCTTTGCCATTTCAATTTCCTTTCCCCGGAATTGCCATTGCAACCGTGCCTGCTGCAGACCAACGGAGACTGCAGCGCGCAATGTTTCTATTGCAAAAAGTGTGCCAGGGCGGTGTTCAGGGGGCGGTGACCAGTTAAGTGCGTGTGTTACAAGGACTTATGCTCGCGGGCGGCGCGTGGGGCGGCTGATGTGGTTGTAGGGTTATGCCATTTTGGCAGGTTCGTGGGGGCGGGTCAGGCCGGTCCGGGGCAGTTATGGGCCTGTGCGCTCGTGCAGGCACGGACCGCGCGTGCAAGAGCCGGCGCGACGGCGGCTATGTCGCTGAGCCGGTCGTCGGTAACGGCCGTGGGTCCATCGGCCAGCAGCAGCAGCAAACCGGCTGCGAAGCCGGGCACCGCCAGGGGCACCGCGGCGGCCCAGTTGCCGGCGAAGCTGCAGGTACTGTCGCCGGCAGCCAGGGCGAAGATTTCGTCGAGGGTGCAGATGCGGTTTTCCCTGCAGACGGCCTCGACCATCTCCAGCGTGAACGCCTGGAGAAGCTTGTATCGCGTCAGGCTATGGGAGGCGGGGGAATCGGCGGTATGCAGGGCAAGGCAGGCGTCCTTGCGAACGAGGCAGGCGACGCGGGCTTCGGGCAGGCGGCCCTGGATGTGCCCGAGGGCGGTATTGACCAGGTCATCCAGGTCGGTTGTGCCGATTACGGCCTCGTAGAAATCAGCGGCGAAGGTAAGCCTGTCGAGGGTGCGGAGAAAGCCCCGGTGTGCGGTGATGAAATCGCCGCACAGCAGGTCGATCTGTTTTGCCTGTTTCCTGCGGTTGCGGTTGAGAGTTTTTACCAACCGGCGCAGCTTCTGATGACGCCTTTGATCCACGCTTACACCCTACCTGTCAAATTGCATCTGGCGGAGAGGGTCAGTCACTGGCAAATCGGCCTGTGAAAGGGTCGGCTTTAGTGCAACTTCAGTTCGGCGTAGCGGTATTGGCGCGGCCCTATAATGGGTCGGCTGGGGCGACAACTAACCGTCGAGCCGGACGGTTTCCGCAGGGGCGGTAATGACAGCGGCAGAGACTGCGGCGTGGTGATGTCTTTTTCTCGGACTCATCGTTGCGGTGCGGCGGCGTTTGTTATCCTGAAGGTCCAGGCATATCGGCAGGGCAGCCTGTCGATGGTAAGCTGGGGGACTTCAATGACAAGTTTGCCTTCGCGGGTTTGATACTTGAGTTCGCCTGGTCGACCGAGCATTGTGACGGTGGTGTTTTTTGTGGGTTTGACCGCCTGAAGGGCGAGCTTTTTGCCGGGCCATTGCAGGCAAATTGCATACACATCGTCGCCTTTTGCGGTGTACCGGACGAAGCCTTCCCTGTACAGGTCGGTTCTGTACCTGCGGCTGTCGTAGATGGCCGGGCCGTTGACCTTGAGCCAGCGACCAATCTGCAGGAGCCTTTCCTGCATAATCACGGGTATCCTGCCGTCGGCGGTGGGGCCGACGGCCAGCAGCAGGTTGCCGCCCTTGCTGACCATCTCGACGAGGAAATGCACCAGTTCGGCGGCGGTTTTGTAATCGTCGATGTCCTCGTTTCGGTTGTAGCCGTAGGAGGTGCCCATTCCGCGGTTTTCCTCCCACGGTTTTTTCGCTGGGCGGTCGAAACCGGTGCCGTACTCGGTGCAGTAATAGTCGCCGACCTTGCCCCAGTCGCGTTTGCACAGGCCGAAGCGGTCGTTGATTACCACGTAGTCCCTGACGGGGGAGTCGTTGTACAGCCAGGCCACCAGCTCGGCGGTTCTGGTTTTTTCGGGCGGGACCCAGTCGCCGTCGCCGAAGATAAGGCTGGGCCTGTAGCGGTTGACCATTTCCTTGAATTGCGGAAACATATGTTCGGCTGCGTAGCGCTGCGGGTGCCGGCAGTGGTAGATATCCTTCGAGCCGTTGCAGCACAGCGGATGAAACCACTCCGCCAATGACCAGTAGAGGCCCATTCTCAGTCCTTGTGCCCTTACGGCGCGGCTGAGTTCACCGACGATATCCCGCTTGGGGCCTACCACGCCGGCGTGCCAGCGATCGGTGTTCATAGTCCTGGCATACTTGGTCGGCCACAGGCAGAAGCCGTCGTGATACTTGGCGGTCAGCACGACGTAGCGGGCGCCGCTGCGGGCGAAGAGCTTCGCCCAGGCGTTGGGGTCGAAAAGCTCGGCCGTGAACATCTCGGCGAAGTCTTCATACTTGACGTTGCGGCCGTAGGTTCTGCGGATAAACTCGTCGTTCATCCAGCCGCGACCGGGATGACCTATCCACTCGGCGTAGCCTCTGCCGGGCCGGTAAGCCGGCACCGAGTACGGTCCCCATACAACAAAGATGCCGAACTTCGCCGCGGGAAACCAGGCGGGACACGCCCGGGCGTTGAGCGAGTCCCAGTCCGCCTCGTACCTGCCCGAGGCACCGGCGGCGGGCAACAATATCGGCGCGGCAAGCGCCGCCGTCAGGCACAGATTTACGACGGTTTTCATATCCACTATTCGGTTATCGCACGTCCCTCGGACAGCACTTACCTGGTTAAACGTACCCTGTGCTTGCCCGCAGAGGCGGCGAGCTTGATGTTTGCCGTCGGAATCTTGTCGTTGCCGTAAAAGCAGCCGGGGCCGTAGTACCAGCCGGCGGTTGACTTGTCATAGTCGGTTTTTGCCTGCAACCTCGGCAACGGTTTTGAGTCGGCCGTGACCGAAGAAGGCTCCTTTGCACAGTGAACCCACAATTCAAAATTGTGCGGCGACGGGCCGATGGTTATCTCGATTCCATCATCGGCCGGGACACAGCGAATTGCGGTCTGGACAACCGGGCTTTGAGCAGGCGATTGGCGGTCATAAAGGATGTAGCTGGAGGCACGTTTCGTATCCGGATAGATATCGAGCGTTATCGGGTCGGGCTGCTTCTCGTAGATGTAGTTCATCTCGGGCATCATCGGGATTACGGCGCCTGCCTTTACGAACATCGGCAGGCCCGCCCGCGAGTAAAGGGGTGCATCGACGGTGACGGTGGCGGGGCCTTCGTATATTCTTCCGGTCCAGTAATGAATCCAGGTGCCCCGGGGCAGGTATACGTCCCACTTGTCGGTTTTTTCCAGAACGGGGGCGACCAGAATCTGTCTTCCGAACATAAACTCGAAGTCCCTGGTGTAGGTTTTGGTATCGTGTTGGTAGTCGAAGACAAGCGGAGCAAGGATCGGCCGGCCGGTCAGATGCGCCTCGATGGCGGCGGAATAGATGTAGGGATGCAGCCGGTAGCGCAGCCTGAGAAAATCCCTCATCAGGTCCTGCTGTTGGGGCGGCAGGGTCCAGGGTATCTTGGCGCTTCGGTCGCCGTCGCCCTGAAATTTGCTGATGGGAATGATGGGGATGATGTTGATGGTTCTGCGTATGATGTTTTGCTCTTCGAGGGGGTCTTTTCCGCCGCGGTCGACGAACCCACCGAGGTCGACGGCGATGGCTGCGAAACCGGCCAGGCCGCCGTTGCGAATAAAGTTGAGGTCGATGGGCAGAAACTCCAGTCCGTGCGAGAGGTCGCCGGGCCAGGGTATGATGTATCGATGTCCGCCGATGGGACCGGCCCGGCTTATGACGGGCCTGCCGTGCAGTCCGAGTTTTTCCATACCGTCCACGACGTTCTTGGCCCACAGCGACCCGAACAATTCGTGGGCTTCGTAGCCGTTGGCCAGTTTTTTCTTGCCGGTATAGTTAAACGACCTCTCGGCGTTATCCTGCCGCCAGAAGTCCATACCATCGAGCACCCTGGGTACGTGAAGCGACCAGTACTCGGCGCAAATCTCTTTGACGGTCGGGTCGTACTTTTTCCAGTCGTACAAGTCGCGGTCGAAAAGGGCGCAACTGAAGCCGGTCTTGAAACCAAGCTTGTCCACAACTTCGTACATTTTCTTGTACTCGGCGAAACTCTCCTCCCAGGCGAAGTTCTTGCCCAGGGCCTGGTGGTCCATAATCAATACGTCGCACGGCCAGCCGCCCCGGCGATACTTCCGTGCCACCTCCATTACCGTCTCGGCCGTCCAGGTGCAGCAGTGGTGCTGGATGTGGCCGAAGAACCATTTTTCCGGGAGGATGGGTTTGCCGACGATGTCGGTGTATCTCTTGATTATCCTTGCGAACCGCGGGCCGTAGATGAAATAATAATCCATATCCCAGCCTTCCATCCGCCCGCTGGTGCCCTCGAAGCAGTATTCGCCGGCGGTGGTGCCCATCCGGAATGTAACGTCGTCGTCGAGGTTGTTGAAGAATATGCCGTAGCCCCTGCTGCTATAGAAAAACGGTACCGGAAAGCCGCCGGTCTCGGCCTTGCTTTGCAGTTCGGTGGCGGTGCAGACGATCTGCCGGCCTCGCATATCCAGGGGATGGTTGTGAGCGCCGAAGCCGAAGAAGTGCTCATCATCCGAAAGCTTCATCGTCTCGTAAACCTTCGAGCCTTCGTAACCCAGGCCCGCATCGACAATCCCTTCCTTCTCCATCACCAGAACCCTGCCACGGACGTCGTAGAAGGCCAGCTTGAAGGGCTGTTTCCTGACCTTGAGGATAAGCTTCGGCGTCTTGATAGTGTAAACGAAGCCTTCAAGGTCGTAGTCGAAGCCTTCCGTCAGTTCGTACTTCGTGCCGGGCCAGTCGTAGGTGACAACCGCATACGGGCCGTTCTCGTCCAGGTGGAGGGTATCTTCCGGAAAGTCCTGGCCTGCCGGGGCCATATGGACGCGGACCAGGTCGCCGGTGAGGAGGCTGAGCCTGACCCTGCCGTTTTCGCAGTTGAACGTGATAGTTTGCTTATCTTTGGTGAAGTCCTTTACATCACCGATGATGGTGTAAGCCGGGGCACTGTCTGCCGCAGCCAGAACGAAAAAAGCCAAATACAGACCAAGCCGGACTTTTATCTTGCAGCCACCCATAACCTTGTCCCGAAAACAGGAATCATCATCCACGTAGCGCCCCATCACAGTAGATACCGGCGCCTGGCGGCGATTTTAGCGATTGGGCCGCGTCGGTCAACGATATTCAAAAGCCCGCCGGGAACGTCTGATGGAGACGGGGGTCCTGCGCAGCACGGTTGCGCTGGAGAGACTTGCCTTGAGCGAGCCTTGCCGAGGGCGGTTGATCGCTACGAAAATTCCTGGCCAGAAAAGCTGGTTATGCGTGCCCAGGGCGAAGCCAGCGGTGAACACTGCGACTAAGATATGGCAATAACACACAGGATGCGTAGTAAACCGCCTGACCAGCGGCTTGGTTGCTGTATGTTTGACGTAGGTACACTGTCATCGGCGCCGGTGCGAACCGGAGCATCACTGACAGGCAGGGCCTGAGAGTCCTCTTTGCTACGGCGCTGGTTGTACGCAGATGGTTGACAGCTCAAGCGCTGGACTGTGAGGCTATTGTCCTGCAGCCTGCACTACATAGTATGTGACCGGCAAACTCAAGCAGCTTCCGTTGTCTAAGCAGAGCGTTGCTTGACCTTGTACGAGGCCGTGGTTACCCTCGCGTGTTACAATCTTCGAG
>CAYSBK010000080.1:0-8054 GCA_964429265.1 uncultured Pirellulales bacterium
AATCCATTCACAGCTCTATTCACCAGATGGCGCTGGCGATAAAGAAGCGGGTTGGGCGCCGGTGACAATAGCGGATAACCTCAGGCTCAAGCAGGGCCAGACTGTCAATCTTGGTCGGTGGGAAATCCCTCGTGCGATTGAGGCGATGGCGTTGGTTGTTGATTCCGCGGACCAGCCCGTGGAGGGGGTGCCGGTGACGGCGTGGGACCAGTACGGGCGGCAAACCAGCAACACGGGCGAAGACGGCGGAGCATTGTTTTTACTGGCGCCGGATGCGCGTGGGAAGTTCGTGGTTGAATGCGGCGGCGCCGACCCGAATACCGAGGACTTGCGACAGGAAATGCCATACGAGATGGGCGGCGCAGCCGATGCCAACAACATCTACGTGCTCAATGTCTCGGAACAGTTTCTGGCGAGGCTTTTCAAGTAGGGTTTGTGTGCCTCGGCGCGGGATGGGGACGGTGCTCAGCGGTATCTTCTGAGGGCGAGCTTGACGAGGTGGTCGATGAATTTTTCATATGGCAGGCCCGCTTTTTCGGCGGCTTCGGCGACCTCTTCGCCGTAGGCCAGGTCCGGGTTTGGATTCGCCTCGAGCACGACGACACGGTTGTCGGGTGTAAGCCGCAGATCGATGCGTCCGTAGTCGCGGATTTGCAGGATGTGGTATGCCTTTCTGCAGGTTCGGCTGACGGCGGCGGCGAGGTGGGGTTCGAGCTGTGCGAAACCGAACTCGATTTTCCATTTTTCGCGGTAGGCGGGGTTCCACTTTACGCGGTAGGTTGCCAGTTGGGGGCCCTGGCCTGGGGGGGCCTTGAAGAAACATTCCCGCGGCGGCAGGACCTTGAGTCGCTTGTTACCGAGAATTGCGACGTATAGTTCCCGCCCGGGGACGTATTCCTCGGCGATTGCGGGTTGTTGCCACCGGTCGTGGACGAAGCGGACTCGCTCGGTAAGTTCGGCGTCGTTGTTGACGAGGGAGGCGTTGGAGACGCCTTCGGAGCTGTCTTCCAGTGCGGGTTTTACCACAAGGGGGTATCGCAGTCCGCCTCGCGGGCGAATTGCGGCACCGGGTTCGAAGGACGCGAAGCCGGGCACGCGTATCTTGTGGAGGCTCAGCAGTTGCTTGCAGAGCGGCTTGTCCCGGCAGAGCATAAGGGCCGTGGGTCCGGCGCCGGTGTATGGAAGCTCGAGCATCTCCAGCAGGGCGGCGATATTCTTGTCGTGGGTGCGGTCTCCGGCGAGTTGCTCGGTGAGGTTGAACACCAGGTCGGGGCGGTTGCGGTTCAGGGCGGTGACCATCGCGCAGATGTCCTGGGTTGCGGGGAGGACCGTTACACGATAGCCGAGTTCCCGCAGTGTGTGAATGACGTGATACTCGGTGATGGGCTCGGAGGGTTCGTTTTGAAAATCCGGGTCGCCCGGCCGTACCTCGGCCTCGTCAACCAGGACTGTGATGTTGAGTTTTCGTCTCATCTGCGAAGCGTTCTCCTTCGGATGGTAAGCGTGTTGCTTGCGATGGCCGTCAGCAATGCGGTCAGTCCGACTATGTCGCCGTCTTTTGCATAGAGCTGCAGTGCCTTGCATCTGTGGATAAGTCTGTTGACAAGTTGGTGGAGGTCGTATTTTCGGTGGCCGGTCCAGCGGGCGACGTTGTCGACGAGCTGGCGGCGATAATGGCGGAGGAGCTTTTCGGCCTTCAGGGCGGACGGGCCGGTCGGCCTGGGGCTGAAGATATCGTTGAGGCAGTCGTCGTAATACCCGTGGAACTGCGGGCCGAGCGCCTTTCGCTTTCGCTCGTAGTGGGCGGCGAGGGTGGAGGTCATCCTGGAAGCGGACCACGGTGGCGTGCCGCGGACGGTGTTGCGGGGGGGGTGTCGGGCGACGGTTCGCATGAGGTGGTCGACGTAGCGGAGCTTCTTTATAACGGGCCAGTTGTTGTATTTCTGCTGCCAGTTGCTTTCGGGGTCGAGCCAGACGGCGAAGGTTTCGGCGAAGTCTTCGTCGGGGTGCGCCTGGGCGTAGTTGTCCTGGAGATGGATGACGTATCTCCTCGAATAAGGCTGGTAGTAGTAGGAATTGCAGTAGGGGGCAGAAAAGGGTCCGAAAAGCTGTCGCCAGCGGCTTCTGGTGTAGAGACGGTAGGCGTAGTTGATGGCGTGGCCGCACTCGTGTCGCAGCAGCTTCATACTGGATTGCTCGGTGCCTCCCTCGACCTCGTACATCATTTTCTGCTCGATTTGCTTGAGGCGTGGATGGGCCAGGCAGAAGGGGATGCCGATGATTGGTACCTTTTCGGGTGTGAGCCACTCGTCGGCGAGGTAGCAGGGGGGGTGAAAGTTGATCTGCCTGGCGTCGAGTTCGTCGTAGAGGCGTTTGACCAGCGGTTCGAGTGGGGAGCCTTCGATACCGACTTTGAGGTCCCTGATTCGCATCTGCAGGATCTGTTCGTCGGGCAGTTCGTGCCAGTTTTCTGCGATGGCAGGAGTTTTTGCCATAGAGCCGCCATCCTCAATCGCCGTTGCCGGCACCGCACCGGCCGTCGGCCCGTGGGCAAGCTCGGCCGGTGAAGCAGCTTGTAACCGAAGATATACACATATCAAATTCCGGCGGGGCAGACAAGCGGCAGCCGACAGGCGGCGGCAGGTTAAGCGTGGGTGCGACTCTGGAGGCGTGACGGCGGGCAGGCGGGGCTTGTGTTCGAGGTCGGTTGGCCTATAATGGGTCGGCTGTTCGTGAATAATCGAGGTGTAACGGTATGGCGAAGATAACAAAGCTCGAGGATATTGTTTCGCTGTGTAAGCGTCGCGGTTTTATTTTTCAATCCAGCGAGATATACGGGGGTCTGGCCAGTTGCTATGACTACGGCCCGCTGGGGGTTGAACTGAAGAACAACGTCAAGAAGGCGTGGTGGCGAAGCGTGGTGCAGATGCGTGACGACGTGGTGGGGCTGGATTGCAGCATTCTTATGCATCCGATGGTGTGGAAGGCGTCGGGTCATACGGATGAGTTTGCGGACGTGATAGCTGAGTGCAGGAAGTGCAACGTCCGCAGCCGGGTGGACCACCTTTTGAGCGTTGAGTCCCAGGGGCAGTCGGAGGCGGCGGCCGAGCATACCGAGCACGTTGCGCTGGAGGTGGCTCTTGCGGGGCTGAACAACCTGGCTGACAAGGTATGTCCGAACTGCGGGGCGGTGGGCGAGTTTACCGAGCCGATGCCTTTCCGGCTTATGTTCGAGACGCAGATGGGCGCGAACGTGGACGATTCGATGACGGTGTACCTTCGGCCCGAAACCGCGCAGGGGATATTCGTGAACTTTGCGAATATCCTGGACAGCACGCGTGTGAAGATACCGTTCGGGATTGCGCAGATAGGCAAGAGCTTCAGGAACGAGGTGACGACGAAGGCATTCATATTCCGCACGCGGGAGTTCGAGCAGGCGGAGCTGGAGTTTTTCTGCCGACCGGGGACGGACGAGCACTGGTGGCAGGTGTGGAAGCAGTTGCGTTTCGAGTGGTACACCGGGCTGGGGATAAAGAAGGAAAATCTTCGGTTTCGGGAGCACTCGGCCGACGAGCTTGCACACTATGCCAAGGCGTGCGTGGACATCGAGTACCGGTTTCCCTTCGGCAGCGGCGACTGGCAGGAACTGGAGGGCATTGCGAACCGGACCGATTACGACCTTCGCCAGCATCAGCGGGGTATCAGGACACTCAATCGATGGTACGAAAGCGGGCGGGACGTGAACAAGATTACACTGGCGGAGGAGTCGGAGGATTACCAGTCGGGTCCGCTGTCGTACTTCGACGACGAACAGAAGAAGCGTTACATTCCATACGTGATCGAGCCCAGCGCCGGCATCGACCGCAGCACACTTGCATTTCTGGTGGATGCGTACGACGAGGAACAGGTGCGCGGCGAGACGCGGAACCTGCTTCGATTTCATCCGATGCTTGCGCCGGTGAAGGTGGGCGTCTTTCCGCTGGTCAAGCGCGACGGTATGCCGCAGACGGCCAGGAACATATACGACGACCTGAAGAAGTATTTCAACTGCTTTTACGACGAGAAGGGGGCGATCGGCAGGCGGTACCGCAGGCAGGACGAGGCGGGGACGCCTTTGTGTGTAACGGTGGACGGCCAGACCGCGCAGGACCAGACCGTGACGGTTCGGGAGCGTGACTCGATGGAACAGGTGAGGGTCTCCACCGACAAGTTACTCAACCATATTCGCGACAGACTGGAGGTATGAAATGATTGTTGACAAGATTGAAAACGCCGGGCTTTACAGGGGGTTGTCCGAGGGTATTGCAAGGGGGCTGGAGCTTTTGAAGGATGCGGCGATTGCTCAAAAGCCCGACGGACGATACGAAATCGACGGTGATAAGCTGTTCTATATGATCCAGCGGTACCCCACGAAGAACAAGGAGGAGATGCTGTTCGAGGCACACAGGGATTATATCGACATCCAGGCGATGATCGACGGCGAAGAGACGATAGGCTATGCGCCGACGGATACGCTGGAGGTGGTGCAGCCTTACAAGCCGGACGTTGTCAAGTGCGCCGACCCGGAGATTTTCACGGAGGTAAAATTGGCCAAGGGTATGTTCGCGATATTTTTCCCGGACGATGCGCACAAGCCGTGCTACGATTATCACGCCGGCAAGTCGAACGTTCATAAACTGGTGATAAAGGTCAAGAAATAGCCCCGACTCCGAGCCGGCGGAGACAGCAAATGGGCGAGCAGACGGCCGAACATTCCCAGCACGACACGCCGAAAGTTAGACGCGGATGGCGTTGGTGGCTGGGCGTGGTGATGCTGGCAGCGGCCGGCTTGTTCTTTGCTTCGTGTACGGAATAAGAGACGCAGACGTGGAGAAGGCGTTCAAAGATAGATATTTCCGATGCCTTGCGAACAGGCGTGGTACGAGGCTTTTGATAGGGCTGCGGCGGTATAAGAACGAGCACGGTCGCTGGCCGGGGAGTTTGGGGGATATCAAGGGGACGGTTCCGGATGAGGCGTTTGTCGACCCGAGAAACGGCGGGGCGTTCGTATACAGGCTGAAAGGCGATGACTTTGAGCTGTATAGTGCCGGGCCGAACAAGATTGACGAAGGCGGCAGGTACAAGTCAGGCGCCGACGATTGGCGCATCTGGCCGACGCATATCATCAGGCATACGATGGAGAAGCACGACGCAAATGAATGAAAGGTACACGTTGATTGAGCAGTTGAAGGACAGGGTTGGCCAACAGGTGACGCTGGCGGGATGGCTGTATAACAGCCGTTCGAGTGGTAAGATACTCTTTCTTATCCTTCGTGACGGTACGGGCCTGTGCCAGTGCGTGGTTGAGAAAAAGGCGGTTGCGGATGAAGTTTTCGACAGGCTCGAGCACCTGGGCCAGGAGTCGTCGCTGACTGTCACCGGCATGGTGCGGGCGGATAAACGCAGCATAGGGGGGTACGAGGTGGTCGTCAGCGATGCAGAGATTATCTGCGAGACGCAGGGTTACCCGATCACGCCGAAGTCGCACGGGATAGATTTTCTGCTGAAGAACAGGCACCTGTACCTGCGTTCGCGTCGGCCGTGGTGCGTCGGGAGAATCCGGCATACGGTCGTGGATGCGATCAGGCGGTTTTTCAACGACAACGGCTTTACGCTGGTGGATACGCCGATATTTACGACAATGGCGGCCGAGGGCGAGCAGACGTTGTTCGAGGTGGACTACTTCGGCAGGCCGATGCACCTTACCCAGACGGGCCAGTTGTACCTGGAGGCGGCGGTGATGAGTTTTGGGAAGGTTTACTGCTTCGGGCCGACGTTCCGCGCGGAAAAAAGCAAGACGCGGCGACACCTTACCGAGTTCTGGATGGTGGAACCGGAAGTGGCATTTGTGGACCTGGATGACCTTCTTGAGCTTGCAGAGCGGTTCGTGTGTTTCATCGTCGAACGGGTTCTGGAAAGAAACAGGGCCGAGCTGGAGACGCTCGGGGCGGATATCGGGTCGCTCGAGAAGATAAAGCCGCCTTTCTACAGGCTCAGCTATACCGAGGCGGTTGATATCCTGCGGGGGCCGAAGGCGAAAGAGTTCCTGAGCAGGCAGTTGGAGCAGATGAGAAAGCAAAAACAGGACATCGAAGAGCGAATCTCGCAGCTTGAGGCAAAAGAAGCAAGCGGGATCAAGCAGTGGCAGCGGGACAAGATTGCGGCCGAGCTTATCGAGCTGCGGACCGAGCTGGCGGAGGTAAATACGAAGATAGAGAACAATCCCAAACACGCAAAGCTTGCGGCGGAGTTCGAATGGGGCAAGGACCTGGGCGGCTCGGACGAGACCATCATATCGCAGATGCACGACAAGCCGGTCTTCGTAACGCACTATCCGAAGGCGGCAAAGGCATTCTATATGAAGCTGGACCGAAGCAACGAGGCCGTCGTGGAGAACTTCGACCTGCTGGCACCGGCCGGTTTCGGCGAAATCATCGGCGGGTCGGTCAGAGAAGACGACGGTGACCGGCTGCTGGAACGAATAAGAGAGGAACATCTGAATCCTGAGAATTATCGATGGTATCTTGACCTGCGGAAATACGGCTCGGTGCCGCACGGCGGGTTCGGGCTGGGGGTTGAGCGGACGGTTGCGTGGCTGACGGGGGAAAGACACATACGCCAGTGTATCGCGTTCGCCAGGCTGATGGACAAGGTTTATATTTAGCCGGCTTCGGGGCGGTCGCGCACAGGCGGTGGCTGCACCATAAATGGAGCAGTGGACGATACAAAAGCTGTTGCGGTGGATTACGGAGCATTTCAGCGCGCACGCAGTGGATTCGCCGCGGCTAAGCGCGGAACTGTTGCTGGCCGACGTGCTGTCGATGGAGCGTATCGAGCTTTACACGAACTTCGACAGGGTCGTTGAGCAGGAAAAGCTCGAACAACTCAGAGAGCTTGTCAAGCGTGCGGCGGCCGGCGAGCCGATTGCTTATCTTACGGGGCGGTGCCAGTTTTATTCGCTGACGTTCGAGGTCACGAGCGACTGTATGATTCCCCGGCCTGAGACGGAGCTTCTGGTGGAACGGGCGATCGAGTTCCTTCGGGGCCGGGCGGGGCCGCAGCTTGTTTGTGATTTGTGTACCGGCTGCGGGTGCGTGGCGGTGGCGATTGCAAGCAATCATCCGGACAGCCGGGTTATTGCCACGGATATAAGCGATGCCGCACTGAAGGTGGCGGCAGGGAACGTAGCAAAGTACGGCCTCGGCGAAAGGGTGACGCTGCTGCAGGGAGACCTTTTTGAGCCGCTGGTTCCACGCCTTGACGCCGGCGGGTTCGACCTGGTCGTGTGCAACCCGCCGTACGTCAGCGCAGCCGAATACGGCGGACTCGACCGCACCGTGAAGGATTACGAGCCGAGGACGGCGCTGTACGGCGGCGATGACGGGCTGGACGTATATCGAAGGATTGCGGCGACGGTTGACGACTTTTTGAAGCCGGACGCTGCGCTTATGCTTGAGATCGGGTATGCACAGGGCCCGGCCGTGAGGGACCTTCTCGAACAAACAGAAGCGTTCGGCAGCATCAAGGTGGAAAAGGACTTTCACGACAACGATCGGATAGTAATCGCGGTCAAGTGATCATTCGGTTTGGTTGTCGGGCTGGTCCTGTTGCTTTTTTTCGGCCAGTCGCTGGGCTTCCTGCAATCGGCGGGTCATCGCTTCCAGGTCTTGCTTGAATCTTTCCCTGTCTTTTGAGATTTTTCGCAGGTACCTGTGCAGCAAGGCCGCTGCTGCCAGCAGCAGACTCAGGCAAAGAACCATGCCGGCAAGGACAACGAATTGCGTACCGTGTCCGACGATTAGAATATTGCTCATAGTCGTGGCCTTTGTTGCAGGCCGGGTGCGAACCGGTCCGCACAGGCAGAGTCAGTCTTTTTTGAGTCCTTGGCGCAATTGATGGAGTTCGTCGGTGATCTTGCCGAGTTCCGTCGTAAGCCGGGGCAGTTCTTTCTGGATGAACGAGAAGAACTCGATCGCTTTCTGCACAAAGTAAACCCAGCAAACTATCGCGAAGAT
>CAYSBK010000080.1:8154-10191 GCA_964429265.1 uncultured Pirellulales bacterium
TTTCACTTCCGGTTCTGCGTGGTTCAACAATTTGAACGGCTTGTCGGCGGCGGTGGTCCAAGGCGGTCCCCGATAAGGGTGTGACCGGCCGCAGCCAATAAGACGGCCCCACAATCGCCGGTGGCAGGGCTGTTGTGTCGGGCTTGAAGATAAGACTTGAAACGTCCGCAGCAACGAAAGAGAATGCACGCCTGATGGTACGGGCTCTGGTATTATTGTTACTTTTCAATTGCACCTGTTTGGGCGGGGCGGGGGACGGCTTGCAACTAAGCTACGAGACGAGAAGCTACGGCGTTGAACTGTCACCCGATAAGCCGGAGTTTGTAAGCTTCTGGGTGGACTCGCTGGGTAAGGGTCGCAGGTGGTCGAATGGACTTCTAAAGGCAGGGTCAAGGCGAAGTTACCAGGTTTCAAACGATAAGGGCTGGGTCCGCTACACGGACAAAAAGACGACGGCCGCAACCCTTTTCAAGTTTGAAGATAATTGCATTTTGATCAGGTCCGTTGCAGGCGCCGAAGATGAAGCGGAGCCTTTCGTGCTGAAGTTCAGGTTCCGCGGCAAGCGTCCGGCTTACGCGACGCTGCTTGGCGCGATTGAAGATGACGGGTCCGTGAAACTGCCCGCCGTGTTGCACATTCCCGGTGAGGGTACAGTGCGTATCACGGCTCGCTGCGTCCGGCAGGAACAGCTTGGGCTGGGTTATGAAGGCACCAGGGATGGTGTGACGATTACCTTCCCGGCGGCGTCGGAGAAAAACCCGTGGGTGCAGTTCAGGCTGGAGATCGTCGGCATCCATCCGCGGGTTCCGGGGGTTGAAGACGATGCGCGTTTTGACGGCTTCCGGCGATGCTGGCTGAACGCGTTGCAGCTCTCGAGCAAGCACGGGATGCTGGCCAACCACGCAGGCTCGGACGTGTGCGGGCTGTGCTATCACCAGTACAGTGAGATTGCGATGCTGACCGGTGAGCTTGCGGACGGCGTATCCGGGCTGCAGCTTCTGAGGGATTCGCTGGACCGTATCCTGGCCGGCAAGAAGACCTACGGAATGCCAGGTTACGGACGTGGGGAGTATCCGCAGGCGTCGCTGGATACGTGGCCGTCCCTGCTGATAGCGGCACACAACTACTACCAGGCAAGCAAAGACAAGCCGTGGGTCGGAGCCAATATCGACAAGCTGCTGGAATGGGGGTACCAATCACTCAAGACGGATACGAACGGCAACGGGTTGATTGAATATCATCAAAGCGGCAACCTGGGCCAGTGCAAGGTTCGACCGGCCAACTGGTGGGACTGCATCAACTTCGGGCACGAGGACGCCTACTCGAATGCGCTGGCCTATCGGGCTTTCAGGGGGCTGGGGCGGCTTGCGGCCGTTGCAGGCAGGAAAGCCCAAGCTCGGCAGTTCGAGCAGGCAGCACGGAAGCTCAAAGCCGCGTACTACAAGACGTTTTACAACCCGCAAACGGGGATGCTCGCAGGCTGGAAGAGCCGTGACGGCAAGCTTCACGATTATGCATTCACGTTTATCCAGGGCCTGGCGATAACTTACGGCGTGGTTGACGACAGTGACAAAGCCAATGGGCTGCTCGATGCGATGTTCAGCAAGATGAGACAGGCAGGTTTTGACAGGTTCGACCTGGGGCTGCCGGGGAACCTGGTTAACGTGCCGGACGAGGATTACTACGAGCGGGGCAAGCGTCGCTGGGGTGGGGGGAACGCGTTCGGGGTTTATGAAAACGGTGGTGCGTCGGCCAACCACGTTTATTACACGCTGGCGGCGCTGTATAAGCTGGGCAGGCGCAAGGAAGCGGACCGGATTTTGTTTGCAATTCTGAAATCCTTCAATGAATGCGCGTTCCAGGGTGCCGGCGACAACGGGAATGAGACCAACGACTGGCGTGCGTGGGACGGCACGCCGTGGGGTTACGAGGGATTTCTGGCCGACAATTACCTGGTAGTCAAGGCTGTGCTCGTGCGCGAGTGGGATGGCCAAGGAGCATCGTATCCCCCTTGTGAGGATAAGGTGTATGACCTGG
>CAYSBK010000081.1:0-10167 GCA_964429265.1 uncultured Pirellulales bacterium
GCGCAAGCAACACGCTTGTGAGAATGAAAAACCCCGCGATACTTCTGAGGCATCTTTCAACCGTCATAAGCCGACCCTCGCCTTACGTCCCTTTCTTTGCCTCTACCACTCGACACGCCTGCCGCCGCGATACTACCGCGCACGTCATCGCCAGTACGCCGACGACAATCAGCGTCACCACGCCCAGCGAACCCCACCCCAGCCTCCAGTACTGGTGCAGATTCACCGCAACCAGAAGGGCAACCCCAACCGAAACAATCACGCAGAAAGCACAGTTGCACGTTGCCGACACCGGCTCCTTAACCGGCTTGAACAACCACTTCTCCCCGAGCCGCAGAATCGCCGGCAATACCACCAGCGTCACCGTCCCCGACAACGCCATAATCGCACACACGAATATCCCCACCGTCTTGTACGGCACCAGCGGCGCAGCCAAAAGCGGCAAAAAACCTATCGCTATCACCAGAACGTTCCTGCTTATCGCCCGCCCGGGTCCGCCGAACATCTCAGCCGAACTGGCCCGCCACGAACCGGTCACCCCGTGGCTGGCCCTCGCACGTTCAAGAAAATGTATCGCAAAGTCCACCGCCATCCCCAGCGTCAAGGCGCTGAGCACCGCGACCGGCATATCATAATCCTTCCCCGCCAGCCCGATCATCCCGTAGATCATCAAAATCGTTACCGACAGCGGAACCATACAAACAACGCCCCACAACGCCGACCGAAACAGTATCGCCATCATAATAAACACGATGATAAAGCTGCCCATGAACGATTGCAGCATCCCCCACACCATCTTGTCCTGCCACACCACGTTGATATACGTCAGCCCCGCCCAGTTATACCTCACCGGCACCGGCGCGGGATTCGCCTCCAGGAAATCACGCACCGCGCGCGTAACCTTCTCCATATCCTTGTTATCCCCGCTGGTCAACTGGAACCATATATTCGCCCGCGAAAAATCCTTCGCCACAAAGTGCCACAGGTCTCCCGGCCGATGACTGCTCTCGAATTGGACCCGGCACTGCGCGACCGCACGCGATGTTTGGGGTATCCTGAAATGTTCCTCCCCGCCGCCGAGCAGCTCCTGGTAAACCTTCTTGATAATGTCACTATATGAATTGCTCTTACCCACAAGCCCCGTTTGCTTCAGATGCGCCTGTAGATCCGAAACATACCGCAGCATCTCCGGCTGCTCGAACAGCTTCGTCTGCTCCAGGCGACGCTCGAAGAAATCCGCAACCCCGTACCACGCATCCACCGACTCCTCGGCGGCGGCGTCTATCTTCTCGTTTATCGCCCCCACCACCTCCGCCAGCAGCTCACGCCTGGTGCGAGCCTTCTTAGCCTTGCCCAGCAGAATTCTCTCCGCCGAAGCAATATCCTCCTCGGCCGACGGATATTCCCGCCCCAGCTCCGCCAGCTTCGCCAGCAAGTCCTGCCGCAGGCCGTCAACGTACTCCACGTCAACCGCCTCACCCCGCCCGTCCTCCAGCACCAGGTACGCCATATACGTACCACCGAAATGCTCGTTCAGTACCTCATCGGCGACCCGAATCGGATGACTACGCGCAAACCATTTTATGGGATTGTCGTTTATGTTTATTCGCGTGATACCGTAAGCCGCAACCGCAGCCGCCAATCCAATCACCGCCATAATCGGCTTCGCGCCGCCGTACGTAAATCTTCCCATCCGACTCAGAATCCTGCCCAGCAATGTCTGCTTTTCCTCGTGAGTCGCCAATGCCCCGAAATTCTCCAGCCACTTCTCCTTCAGCAGCATCACGTAAGCAGGAACGAAAGTCACCGTGAATACCCACGCTATCATTATCCCGACAGCCACGAAAATCCCGAAAACCTGCACCGGCGGGATCGGCGTAAGGGCCAGCGACGCAAACCCCGCCGCCGACGTCAGCGACGTATACAGCATCGGCGTGAAAAGGTGGCCCATAACCTCCGTAACTGTCTGCCTGCGACCACGCTCCTTCCTGTAACGATCGAAAAACTCCGAAAGTATGTGCACCGAGTCAACCACAGCTATCGGCATAAGAAATATCGGTATCATCGAGCTCATAATATGGACGGGGTACCCCAGTCCTATCAAAAGCCCCATCGTCGACAGCACCGAAACCATCGCTATGATCATCGGCGAAATAATTAGAATCAGCTTCCGGAAAAATATCAGCATCAGGACGAAAATCACCACCATCGCCAGCGGCGCCGACACCGCCATCTGTAAGAACATCTCGTACCCGAACGTATCCTCCGCTACCGGAAGTCCCGTTATATGGTAACGCTCATCCCCCTCAAAGCCCGCAATCTTCTCCTGAAGTTTGCGGTACACCTTGTGGCTGAGGTCCTTGCTCGTAAGGGGAAGATAAATACACAACGCCTTGCCGTCCTCCGAAACGACCGTCCCCTTCAATAGCGGGTTCGAAAGCGCCTTGTCCCGAATCGCAAGCGCCTCGGCATCATCCTTCGGTGGCGTCTTCATCAGCCACTCAAACCGAACCGTCCCCGGGCCGCCCTGGCCGATGTAGTCCACCGTGGAAGGTGCCAGAAGCTCCGCCTCCACAACGCCCACCATACGGTTCGGGTCGTTCTTGTCGGGCCAGCGAAGCTCGCTCTTTGCAAACTCAGTAAGCTCGTATATCTTCCCCAGCGATTCCGCGTTGAATACCCCGTTCGGATCCTTCTCATTGACCACCCCCAGCACCACCATATCGTACAGTGCAAAATCGCGCTTGACCTTGTTGTGAAACACCCTTGCAGGCTCGTCCCCGGCAAGCATATTTTCAGGATCGGTATCCACCCGAATAAGAGGAATAAGAGCCGCCAGACCCACCGTAAAGGCCACCATAATCACCGTCACCGCCACGGGATGTCCTATCGCAAACTTGGTAATCCTGTACTTATGGTCCATCTGCAACCCTTTCCTCAAGAAGCCGTTCTACTCGGTCGGTTTGGTACCTTGTTGTGTTGTGTCCGCTTGTGCCGCGGCCGAGCCGCCTTGGTGTTCCTTTTTTCGCTGGCAGTGGTGGTAAATGCAGTCAAGCAGCCGAACGACGTTTTCGTTCTCAATGCGATAATATACCCTGGCCCCGTCCCGCCTGCGAACAAGAATCCCTTTGTCCCTCATAGTATTAAGGTGCTGGCTGATAACCGCCTGTCCCGCCGACAGGCCCTCCGCTATATCGCCGACACATCTTTCCCCGCCGGCAAGTAGTTCGATTATCTGCAGCCGTACCGGATGCCCGACCGCCTTGAGTATTTCCGCAGCCTCTTGGGCAAGACTTCTGTTCATAACGGGCCGTCCTACAAAAACGCCGTGAATAGCACAGGTATCCAATTGTCAGAATATCATTATATCCCGATTATACTATATATCTGGCCAAAAGTTCACCCCCCGCACTAAAATCCACAAAAAATCGCCCCTCCCCGCCGTCAGCGATGGGTACCCGACTGTTTCTCAAGAAAACACTAACGTTCGCCGCGCGGTCTCCACCACCGGCCTACGCCGCTGCTATCCCGCGTGATGGGTCGGGTTCTCCGCTCTGCCCAGAAACGCCAGCGCGGTATCCCGGTCAGGCGAAAAACGGAACACATCCTCCAGCCCGACGACCTTGAATATGCACTTCGTCGCCAGTGCCATGCTGCTCAATATCAGCTCTCGGTCTTGCTTGCGAACGATGTCCCTGACCTGCAGCAGTTTGCCGATAGCCGAAGAACCGATTACATCAACCCTCGTAAAGTCAACGATAACGTCGCATTGACCCCGCTCTTGCAGTGTCATCGCCACGACCTCAAGGTCCTCACTGATGCCAGGCTCCGGCGCCAGCACTACCAGCATGATTTCGTCCGACAGGTGTTGAATCTCCACTCTGATCCTCCTAAAAGCTCAAATCTCTACCTTGCAAAATGCTCCTAGGCAAAACGCCCGACCAATCTCGATCATACACGCTCATCATCGCGCAACCGGCCGCCAAGCCCAGTACTACGCAACGTACTCCTTTCTCGCCTCCGCTATGAACCGCAGCATATGGTCCGCCTGCGCCTGAACCTGCGGGTCCGAGCTTGTAACACGAGCGTTCCATTTGCGGTATTCCCTGTTCAGGACGTGGCGGACCTCTTCCTTGTCCATATCCCCCCTGACACCCAGAATCAACTCCGCGTCCTGACTCTGGTGCATGTTCGCAGGCAGTATCTTCTCCATCATCCCCCGGAAACGCTCCATGTCCACCTCCATCCACTTCGCCAGGTTCTTCAGAAGCTCCGTCGCCTCCGCCCCAACGCTGCCGCGCGCGCCGGCAACCTGCAGGCACAAACTCAGGATATCGCAGCGCACAACCGTCGGCGTGGTGCCGGCCAGTTCACCGCATATCTTCTGAACATCGACCTGCTTGCCCGACCGGAAGAAAACCACCGTCTGCTCCAGCGCCTTCTCCAGCTTGTCGCGACTGCTGTCGCTTGCCCCGGCAAAACCTATGTGGCTGCGCGTCCATTCCTTGATCAGCTCTACCTGCCGCTCATTCATCTGCCCGTCCGCCGTGCTGACCGCAAACGCAAGCGCAACCGCCAGCGTCTTGGCACGCTCGATATTTTCTTCCTCGTCAAGGTAGCCGAAGCTCGGATTCTCGTACTCGAAAACGCAACCCGCCGTCCCGAGTTGCCTGCCGCTTTCTCGCGACACCAGCGACACGTTGAAACTCAGCTTCCGGTGGCCCCTGCGAGGTAGAATCAGCCACTCCGTGTGTATCCTCGCTACGCTGGTCCACTGCAATATACGTCTGTCTTGACAGCTCAAATTGCTCAGCCCGGCACTGTAAACAAAGCTCTGCGGCGAGTCCTCGCTGTGCTGACTGAGCCTGCCGTAAACCGGCAGAACCGCCTGCTCGGTGACGTCGTTCACCCGCACACGCACCGCCAGGTACTCCGCCGGCTCGCCCTGCTGCATTGTCCCGCACAGCTCGACCTTGAAAACCTCACTGCTGCGGCCCGGACGCTGTTCATTCGCAAGGCAAACCCGGCAGTTCAGCCGACGAAAATCATATCTGTTATATGATGACAGGTTCCTGCGCCGGACCGAGCTGCGCCGACTGGAAACCACCACCTTCAGCCGATGGTATAGCTGCTCAAACTGCCTGTCCCCCGCCCCGAGAACAAAAACCAGCGCGCCGAACAGCACGCTCAACAGCAATACCCCTGCCACAACCTGAACCATCTTCCCGCCCGATACCTCGACTATTCCACCTTTACCGCAGCCAGCTCCTCGGCCTTCTGGCGAACCGCTTCCTGTGACATCTGCCCGTACTGGTCCAGGCAGAAATCCACCTCCAGAACACGGCCCGACTCGATGTCCTCGAACCTGCAGTGCATCCGCTGGTTCACATCGTAACGGTACGTAACCTTGATCGGACATTTCGCCTTGCGACCCTCCGGAAGCTTGAACTTGTGCGTCGCAATCCGGTTCACGTACCGAACGTCCGTGTCCTCGCCCTGCGTGATGTTTACCTCCACTTCCTCCTGGCCCTCCGCGATCGTGTAGAACATCTGGCTGCTTTCGCACGGAAGCGGAGTATTCTTCTTCAGAATAATGCGATTCTGAACAACGTGCTTACCTGTTTCCGGGTCGATCGGCGCGCATATCGTCCCGAAGCTGTGATTGCAGACATCCGTCAGCCTGATATCCTTCAGCCCGCTCGCTACCCCCGCCGGCACCTTGTCCGGATGCTCACGAAGCATCGTAAGGCCCGCGTGCAATGCCGCACCAAGCGCCACGCATTCATCCACGTTCACCGTCGCCTCCGGTGCAAAGCCGAACTTCTCCTTCAGGTGTTTCTGAACCAGTGGTACGCGCGTGCTGCCGCCGACCAGCAGAACCTTGTCTAT
The DNA here is from genome assembly GCA_964429265.1 of uncultured Pirellulales bacterium. GTDB lineage: Bacteria > Planctomycetota > Phycisphaerae > Sedimentisphaerales > Anaerobacaceae > CAYSBK01. The sequence continues at coordinate 5,890 of CAYSBK010000081.1, forward strand.
CTCCGAAGGCTTCAACTTCGCCTCTTCCAGTGCAACGTCCAGCAGAATATCCGTACGCGCTATCAGCGACGATATCGCCTCCTCGAACATCTCGCGAGTCACCTCGACCTTTATGCTGCCCTTCGCACCGTACAGCATCTTCCGAGCCACCGACCGCCGCGAAAGCGTCTTCTTGACGTCTTCCGCCTCGTCCTCGTACTTGGTACGGTCTTCCTCGCAGCCGATAAGCTCCTGCCCGAACTTCTGCTTGTAGCACTGCTGCAGAATCTCCAGAACCTTCTGGTCGAAATCGATGCCGCCTAACGCGTGGTCGCCCTGCGAGCAAATGATGTCGATCTGTTGCTCGTTCACCCGCAGTATCGTCACGTCGAACGTCCCACCGCCGAGGTCGTACACCAGCACCCGCCCCGACACCGGACGTGTCGTCGCATAATACAGGGCGGCCGCGACCGGCTCGTTCACTATCCCTATGACCTTAAGGCCCGCCATCGTCCCGGCGTCCATCGTCGCCTTGCGACGAACCTCGTCGAAATGCGCAGGAACCGAAATCACCGCCTCCTGAATCTCGCCATGCTCCTTGGAGCAGTCCTGCTTGAGCTTCTTAAGGATCAGGCTCGACAACTCCACCGCCGTCCACTGCCTGCCGTCGATAACGCGGGTATAATTGGCGTCACCGATGTGCCGTTTTATCCACCGAACCGACCTCTCCGGGTTCACCGCCCGGCAGTTCAACGCCTCAATCCCCACCCGGATAACATCGGGGTTCTCTTCGTCGAAATAGACCGCCGATGGGGTAAGCCTTTCCCCGTCGGCGTTAGGAACTATCTCCGGCTTGCCTATCTCGTTCAGAACCGCCAGGGCCGAAAAGGTCGTTCCCAGGTCTATACCTGCTATCTTGGACATTTCAAACTCCTCAGTTCAAACCGCATCTGCCTGAATGCCTCAAAACGTCTTCCACCTTGGCGTCAACCATAAAGCCTCACCTGGGCCGCTCGAACCACCTTGACGTTGTCATCGTCTATGCAATACCGGTAACCAGGCCGAAGCACCGCCGCGATCTTCCCTGCCATCGACGGGTCATCGCACTTCTGCTTCTCCTTGACCGCCTCCGCGCGCTTTTCCTGCCCACGGTAGCTGCTGTTAATCTCCGGGGAAAAACGCTCCACGCCCGTGGACTCCAGCGCGAAAACCAGCTCGTCCCGGACCTCCTCGAGGTCCGTGGTGTCGATGTTCTGACCGGCCTGGTCCGCTATGCGTTTTTCCAGGTTGTCGATGCACCGAATAATGCGAAGGCAGAAGTTCTTCACTATGCTCCAGTCGTACCCGTCCTGAAGCCTGCTGACCCTCGCTTCCTGGTGAGTAGCGTATTCCCGGATTGCCGCTATCTGCTCGGTCAACTCCTGGATGCTGGCGTGCAGAGGATTCGCCTGCTCCTGCTGGTCCGGTTGTGTCGCACGCCGCTCGAACTCCGCCATCCGTTTTTCCAGGTTCTCCGTTTGTTCCTTGATAAGCTGCTGAACACTTGGCGGATTGTCTTCGCCCACCGGCGCCTCCGGGTCTTCTTTGCCCACCGGCGCCTCCGGAGTTGTAACCGTGGCCACCCGCCCGTCCTGCACTTGTTCGGCCAGTTGCAGAGACTGCTCGTCGCAAAGCAGCACCGACGTGTCTTTCTGCTCCAGGGACGCCGCCGGTTCCGCCGCGCTCGCATCGACCCTCCTGGCGAAAGGTCCCTTGCGCCGGCCGTCGTTGTTACGTCCACTTCCTGCGCCGGCTGTCGCAGCGAACTTCCCGGCCCCGCTCTTGCTCATATCAGTCTCCGATTCTATTACTTGACTCTGGGCCGGCTCATCGGCTTTTTCGCCGGCGTCCGCTTTTGTCATTGCCTCTGTGGGGCCCGCTGTTGCGGTCCGCGCAAACGGCCCGGGCTTGGAAGCTTCCCGGCTTTGCCGTCGCCCGGTCGGCTCAGCCTTTATCGGGGCAGTGGTCTTGCCGGTGCTGTTCGGCTTGCCGCGAGGCCGTATCCACCGCGCGGCGGATGTGCGAATGCCTCGACCTGCCGCCGTGACCAACCAGACTCCCAGCAGGGTCGCTCCGCTTACGCCCAGCACCCCGCCCAGTGTAATAACCAGGCCTCGCGCCTCTTCGCTTTTGGTGTAATGCTCGCTTTGCTCGGGGTCTTCCCAGTAGAGCCCATCCGCAAGTTGGGCCGCGTGAATCTTGTCGCCCACCAACTTGTCAATCTTGCTGATGTCGGCTTTGAGGCTGCGGCGCTGCTGCTGTCGCAGCCTGCGTTGCCGTCGCTGGTCATACGCGCTCCAGGCCAACAGGGCCGCAGCGCCGACCAACAATACCAGGCCGATACTGATAGTGCGTCTGGACATCACAGAACGTTAAACAGGTAAACCGTCAGTTTCTCGAGAGTGCACGCTAACGTGCTGCTCTTATCGGAATTCGGCCGGTGCCGAATTATTGAAATCCTTATTCATTGCGGCCGGCGGGCCGCTTGGTTAACGCTGAAATAGATTTTAGAGCCGACACGTAAAGTATAAAAAACAATCGCAGCGGCCCAAAGGCGGGGACGTTCGGCTGAGCCTGTGCCGGACAGTCCGATAGGGAAGTGTGTTTGCCGAGGCAGATACCAGGCGGGACCTTGGGCGGTTATCGGAATCGTTTTGGTGTCGGCGCTGTGCGGGCTTCGGCGCGGGCTGCCGTGCTTGACAGCAGCGGCTCGGGCGGGTAATGTGAGGTGATAGTTCGTTGCGGGTTCGGGCAGCCAAACAGTGTTGCAGGATTGAAATGGTGGTTGCAGCAAAGATGATGCCGGTGGCCAGTTTTTTCCTGATGGGTCCCCGTGAGGTGCTTGTCATCGTGGTGTTGACGGCGGTGGTGGTATGGCTTAGCACACGGAGGCGACGTTGACAGGCTTGGATGTTCCGGGGGGTCATTGTCATTTTTTCACGTAGAGGTTACCCGGCAACTGCTTAATCAATCCTTTAAGGCGAAGGGAAATCAGGGCGGCATTGACCCGGCCGGCGGGCAGATTCGTTGCGGCAATAAGTTCGTCCACGTGGAGCGGTTCTTTTCCGAGGGATTGGTGGACGGCGCTTTCGGCGGGGTCGAGGTTGAGGTCGGCGGCATCGAACAGCGGGGCATCGGTGTTTTCGGCGGCGCGTGTTTCGGCGTCGGCGACATGGTCTGTAAGCCGGCTTGTGATGCAGCCCAGCGCCTCGGTGACATCGGCGGCGGATTCCACGAGCACGGCGCCCTGCTTGAGTAACTGGTGGCAGCCCCTGCTTAATGGTGAGTCGACCTTGCCGGGCACGGCCATGACCTCGCGGTTGTAATCGAGGGCGGCCCTTGCGGTGATAAGCGCGCCGGAGTTGAAGCCGGCTTCGATCACAACGGTACCCAGTGACAGGGCAGCGATTATCCTGTTGCGAGGGGGAAAGTGCTCGGCCAGAGGTTCCGCCTGGAGGGGCAGTTCGCTTATGCAGGCACCCGTTTCGGCAATCATCTGAAAGAGCCTTTTATGTTCCGGGGGAAAGACGTTCGCCAGTCCGCAGCCCTGTACGGCGATGGTTCGTCCGCCGGCGGCCAGTGCTCCCTGGTGAGCGGCAGCGTCGATGCCCCTTGCCAAGCCGGAGACGATGGTGAAGCCTGCGGCGGCGAGGAAATGTGCCAGGCGTGAGGCCTGTTCCTGTCCGTAGAGACTGCACCTTCTGGAGCCGACGATTGCGACGGCGAGGCTGTCGCTGCGGGCGAAGTCGCCCCTGACGTACAGAACCGGTGGAGGGTCGGGTATGGCCTTCAGCGCAGGCGGATAGCGGGGGTCCTGAAGGTGGATGAGCCGGACGCCGAGGCTGTCGGCCAGTCTCAGTTCGGGGTCGGGGTCGAACCGGCGGCGTGTGCGGGCGATGCGTTCCGCGGTTGTGGCGCCGATGCCTTCGATGCGTGTGAGCTCCCGAACGGATGCGGCCAGTGCGTTCCGGACGGAGCCGAAATGGGCGATGAGCCTGGCGAAGGTGACGGGTCCGATGCCGTCTGCCCTTATGAGCCTGAGCCAGTCGGCGATATCGGGTGAATGTAGTTGTTTTTTCATATCTTCCCGTGGCACGGACAAGCTGGCCGGTGGAAGACCGCCAATCAGCGACAAGATATAACAAATCCCGGGCTGATAATCCAGATGTTGATCCGGCCGGCGGAGACCTGGGCGGCCGTGTGGCAATTGGCTTTGTTTGGGTTTGTTTTGTCCCATCGCACCAGGTGTCCAAACGGTCG
>CAYSBK010000082.1:0-9912 GCA_964429265.1 uncultured Pirellulales bacterium
GCTTTTTCCACTCGCTGTTTCTTCCGGCTGCCGCTGCAGGGCCGCAATTCTCTTTCCGCCGGTGCGGGTTGCCATTTGCCGCAGTGCTTTTCCACCTGCGAGCAAATCTCTTCCCAGCAGAAGTTGCCGGCAAAGGCGACCACCATATTGTTCGGAACGTACCGCCTCGAAAAATACTGCCGCATCTGCTCGGCCGTAAGCGCGGTTATGCTCTGCTCCGTACCCAGCACGCTGGAGGCGCACGGATGACCCTCGAAGTGAAGGCTGCGACACCTGTCCACCACGTCGAAGCTGGGCAGGTCCTTGTACATCGCGATTTCTTCCTTGATGACGTTTTTCTCCATCTCGAAATCCGTCTCCCGCAGCGCAGGACGCATAAGTTCAACCCACAACCCCGTCACCTCGCGCAGGTAGCGTGGCAACACCGCCGCGTAGAAAACCGTGTTCTCCTCGCTGGTGAAGGCATTGTAGCGTGCGCCCGCGCCGTCGAAGGCCCGGTTCACCGCCAGCGCATCGAGCTTCTCGGTGCCCTTGAACAGCATATGCTCCAGGAAATGAGAAACGCCGTTTATCTGTTCGCTTTCGTCCCTCGAACCGGTCCTCACGAAAAACCCCACCGCCGCCGACTTGGCCGAGCCGTTCACCTCGCCGATCACCGTCAGCCCATTGTCAAGTTGTTTTATCTGGAACTCCATATTTGTCCTATTCAACCGAGACCTGTTCCGGCCCGATCGTCACCACCGTGAAATCCTCGAACCTGTTACGCCGAAGGAAATCTTCCACCGACCCGACGCTCGTGCGGTCGATCTGGGCCTCGATTTCCGCGATGCTGCGGACCCTGCCCAGGATGTAGTAGTCCGCGGCGATCGCCGAGGCCCGACTGGACGTCGATTCGCTCTGCATTATCAACGAGCTTTTCAGTCCCACCCTGGCCCGCTCGATCTCCTCCGGCTCGATGCTCCCGCTTAGACCGCGAAACTGCTCCATAACCACGTCGAGCGTTTCCTGTGCCTTCTCCGGAACGGTGCCCGCGTAGCAGATTATGCCGGCCGCCTGCTTCAGCCCGTGATAGCGCGCGCCGACGGCGTAGCAAAGCCCGCGCTTCTCCCGCACCTCCGTAAACAGCCTCGAGCTCATCCCACCCGACAGAACGCCGACGGCCATCCTCGCGTCGTAATAGTCGCCGTGGTCAGGCGTAACCGTCCCCGTCATCACGCCGATGTGCACCTGTGCGCCGGGATTGTGAATGTGCGTGTATTCTTCGCCCCTTTCGCCAAGTTGCAGCGGCTTCTCGCGCCCGGGCGACTCCGCCCCAAACAGCGCTTCAACCTCTTTCACCAGACTGTCGAAATCGTAATTGCCCGCAACCGCCAGAATCGTCCGCGACAGGTCGAAGTTTTCACGCACCAGCCGCCGAACCCCTTCGCAATCCAGACCCCTGAGCTGCGCAATGTCGCCGACGGTGCTGCGACCCAGCGGGCTGGGATAGAACCGCTGCCGCACTTCCAGCGCCACCTTCTGACGCGGGTCGTCGTCCAGCGCCTTCACGGCCTCGATCGCCAGTTGGCGCACCGGCTCGAACTCGGCCTCGCAAAGCCGCGGCGACAAGATCACGTCGGCGTATAGTTTCAGCGCCTCGGCCAGGTTGCTCGATTCCAGCGCCGCGGCGATGCTTATGTGGCTGGTGCCGACCGAACTGCTGCGGTGCAGGCCCAGGCCGTCCAGCGCATCGCCGAGCTGCCTGTTGTCCTTCTCGCCCGCCCCGCGGAATATCCACTCCGCCGCAACGTTCGCCGCCCCGCAGAAGCCTTCCGGCAACACCGCCGCACCTGCCGGAAGCAGAAAACAAAAGGCGACCGATTCGACCGACTTCATAGGTTCGGCCAAAATCACCATCCCGTTGCCCAGCCTATGCATCTGTACCGTATCTGTCACGTGCGATCTCCTTCAGCGTTACGGTCGGTGCGTATATTAACGGCCTCGACGTGCCTTGTCACCGCCATTTTCAAAAAGTACCTGCGCCCGCCCCGCCGAAGCAATGCTTATCCAACGGCCAGGTTCTGGAACTAGCCGGTCAGCAATAAGTACAGCTTCACCACAAGGTGCACCGCAAGGTACACCGCCAGTACCGTAATGGCTATGACAATCGCCGTTATGATGAGCTTCGTAACGACCTTGTAGCGGGGATTCAACCACACCAGCGGCAGCGCCAGCGGACCAACGCACAGTATCGCCACCACCACCACCGAGGTGCTGAAATACCATTTCTGCCCCGGTTCCGCCGATTTGTCCAGAAACTCTCCGCAGAAGCGACACTTTATCGCGTCGTCCTGGATCTCTTCTGCACAAAAGGGACATTTCTTCATCGCGTCTGACGCAAAATATGCCGCCGGCATCCCCGCACCGGCCCACTGCTACGCCACTGCCGCCGCTTCCTGCTGCTGCTCGAACCTGTTGAATGCGACGCTTATCTTCTTGCTCACACCCCGCGTCTGCATCGTTATCCCGAACAACTCGTCCGCGATGCTCATCGTGCGCTTCGAGTGCGTGATTATGATGAACTGCGAATCCTGCACGAAATCCTGAAGTATCATATTGAATCGCTCGTTGTTCGCCTCGTCCAGCGGCGCGTCTATCTCGTCAAGGAAGCAGAACGGCGACGGCTTCGTCTTGAAAATCGCGAAAAGCAACGCTATCGCCGTCATTGATTTCTCCCCCCCGCTCAGCAGCGAGATGCTTCGCGTCTCCTTGCCCGGCGGCCGCGCTATTATTTCAATCGGCGCTTCCAGTATGTCGTCGGCCTCTTCGAGAACGATGTCGGCCTTGCCCCCGCCGAAAAGTTTTCTGAAAAGCTCCTGGAAGTTCGTGCGAATCTGCTCAAACGTGTAACGGAACTTGTCCCTGCTGTCACGGTTCAGGCGATTTATCAACTGCTGCAACTGCGCCTTGCTCTCGTTGAGGTCCTCGAGCTGCCGGGTCAGGAACTCGTGCCGCTGCTCCAGCGATTCCTGTTCCGATATCGCATCCACGTTCACGTTGCCCAGCCGCTCAATCTTGCCCCGCAACTCCGCTATCTCGGCCCGCACCTGCTCCCAGTCAACGTCGCTTTCCTCGTAGTGCTCGTAGGCCTCTGCAAGCTCAAGCCCCAGCTCCTCGCGGACCCTTTCCACGAGGTCCTGGTTCTTCACTTCGAGCTGGCCCAGAACCACCTTCACCTCGTTTATCTGCTGTTCGAGTTCGCCCTGCCGGCCCCGCTGCGACCTGAGACGCTGCTCGGTGTCCTCTTTCTCGGCGACAAGCTCCGCCACCCGCCGCTGCAGCTCTCTGCTGCACTGCTGGCTCTTTTCTTTCTCCACGTAAAGCTGCGAAACCTCCGCTTCGAGATGCAGGATTTGCCTTTGCGACCGGCTCATCTGCTCGGCAAGGGACTTGAGCTCCTGGCCCGCCGAGCTTACGGCGTTGTGGTTCTCCTGAAGCCTGGCGGCAAGGCCCTCTATCGCTTGCTCACCTGCCTTTTCCTGCTCGCCGAGTTGCCCAAGCTCCACTCGAAGCTCGGTCAACCTCACGCTCTGCTGCTGGTGCCTGGCCTTCTGCTGGGCGTACTGCTGGTCGAGCTTCTTGATACGCTCGGTGCGCTCGGCATTGACCTGCTCCAGTTCCTCCAATCGCTGCTTCGAGTCGTATTCCTTTTGCACCGCCTGGGCGATCTGTTCCTGTAGCATCTCGATTTCGCCCGCAAGCAACGGCTCCTGTTCGCGAAGCCGGGAGATCTCGCCTTCCAGCACGGCCAGCTTCGACTCCACCTGCATCTTTTCGGTGTTCGCCTCGTAGATCGACGTGCGAAGCTCCTTGCACAGCCTGCCCAGATGTTCGTTGTCGCGACTATCCCGCTCGATCTGCGATTCGAGGTCGCGGATTTCGCCCTGCACCCTCTCGATCGTCTGCTCGAGCTGCCGAAGCCGGCTCTTGCGCGATATCAGCCCCGCGGTCCTGCCCAGAGGCCCCAGCTTTATACAGCCGCCGCCGACCAGTTCACCACTCGGCGTAACAAACGTGTACTCGCCGTTGAATCGCTTCGACAACTCCAGCGCAACGTCCACCGACTCGACAATAACGGTCTTGCCGAGCAACGCCCACACCAGCGCCGCAAACCGGCTGGGTGTCCGCACGAACTGGGCAACCCTGCCCCTGACGCCCTCGACCTCCGCGAAATCAGTCGTATCAACGAAAGGCTTGACCGAGTCCATACAGATGAAGCTGACCCTGCCCTCCAGCGACTTTATGAACTCCTTCTCGGCCGCCAGCCTCGCGGTGCTGTTGACGATAAGCGCCTCGGCCCTGCCCTGCAGCGCAGCCTCCACCGCCGAGGCATATTCCACGTCCGCCGAAACCACGTCCGCCAGAAGCGCCTCGACGTAGTCGAACCTGCCCTGCTCGACCGAGCGCTCCTTCAGAATCGTTTTGACCGCGTTGCTGAGGCCCTGCCGCTTGGCTTCCATCTCCGCCAGAACCGACCGCTCGCTGTTCAGCGCGCTGTGGGTCTCTCTCGTCCCGGCAAGCTTCGCCGCCGCCTCGCTGGTTTTCTTCTCCAGTTGCTGCCGCTGCTTACGCTTGGCCTCGAGGCTTTCCTGCAGATCGGCCAGCACCTTCTCGATGTCCCCAAGCCGGGCCTGCTGCCGGGCCTTCTCGGTAAGCAGTTTTTCAAGCTCGCAGTGACTGCTTCGGACCTGGTCGGCAAGACGCTGCTTCTGGCTGGCAAGGTTGCCCCGCTGAACGCTGATGCTCTGCAACTCGTTGTGCAGTTGGGCGGTCCTTCTTACTATGTCGATTATGCCCGACTTTTCGTCTTCGAGTTCCGCCTCCAGCGCCGCGCAGTCGGCGCTTAGCTGCTCGATCGCCTTGCTGATCTCTTCCGCCGCCTGCTGCTTCTGCCGGCGGACGTCGCGGATTTGACGCTGACCCGCTTGTAGTTGCGCAAGTTGCTCGCTGAACTCGACTCTCTGGCGACGCAGCTGCTCTATCCTGGCCGCCGCGGCATCCCGCCGCTGCTGCAATTCACCGATACGCGTTCTGAGAAACTCGATCTGCTGGGTGTGCTGCTCGATCTTGCTTCTGACCGCAACCAGGTTACTGCCGGCCCGATTGAGCTGCGATTCGGTATCGATAATCTGCCGACCCAGCTCACTCAGACGTGAATCGTCCCGACCAACCTCCGCCGCAACGGCTCCGAATTGCTCCTGCAAACCGGCAAGCCGTTCGCTTTCCCGGCGCTGTGCCTGCAGATTCTTCGAGTACTCCGACAGCGCATACTTGACCTGCAGCTCTTTGAGCCGCTGACTGTATTGCAGGTAACTCCGCGCCTTGCCCGCCTGCAGCTTTATGCTCCGCAGGCTCCTGGTAACCTCGGAAAGGATGTCCGCAAGCCGAAGCAGGTTCTGCTCGGTACGCTCCAGCTTGCGAAGCGCCTCCTTCTTGTGAGCCTTGTATTTGCTTATGCCGGCGGCCTCCTCGAATACGGCGCGCCTGTCGGTCTTCGTCGCGTTCAACAACTGCTCGATCTGGCCCTGCTCGATAATCGAGTAGGCACGGACGCCGACGCCCGTATCCATAAACAGTTCTCGAATATCCTTGAGCCGGCAAACCCTGCCGTTGATCCGGTACTCGCTGTCGCCGCTGGCAAGAATACGCCTGCTGATTTCCACCTCGTCGGCGTCAATCGAAAGCTTGCGGTCGTTGTTCGACACAACCAGCGTAACCTCCGCGCAGCTCATCGGCTTGCGGCTGCTGCTGCCGCTGAAGATTACATCCGCCATCTGCCCGCTTCGCAACTGCTTGGCGCTCTGCTCCCCGAGCACCCATTTCACGGCATCGACCACGTTGCTCTTGCCGCAGCCGTTCGGGCCGACGATCGCCGTTATCGCCGAGTCGAAGCGGAACTCCGTCTTGTCGGCAAAACTCTTGAACCCGTTCAGGATGATCTTTTCGAGTCTCATATGTCACTCCGTGGCCTGCAACGTCCGCCGGCAGCAAATCCCTGCCGGGCACGCACTTTTATTATCGGCCGAGCCTCTCCGTCGGCTTGACAAATAACCGATATTACCCAACCTCAAACGTCACGCATTATAGATGAAAAAATGGGTAAATCAAACCACGAATCAGGCAGGCTTTTATCGGACGGCGACCGTGACATAGTCGCCGCGAAGTGATGTACGCCCCCCGCCGTTCAGCGGCCCCCGGGACTTTGTCCTATCGCCGGCAGAGGCCCCGCCCTGAACGCTGCATCCACCGCGCCGCTGTCGCACAACTTTTTTATCAATGCTATCGTCCCGGCATAGGAAACGTTCAATCCCACCCGCACAAGCGTTCGCTTTTCCACCACCGGCTCTTCGCTCAGCTTGCGTATGATGTCGGCCAACTCGAACGAACTGGTCAGCTTCGCCACGTGGGCACGCCCCGGCACCTTCCGAATAAGCGATACATACGCCTGGCCCTTCGGGGCATCTATCGTTATGCTGCCGTCGGCGGTCTCGATAAAAACGCCCTCTCTGACCCTGATCGGCGAACCGAACAGCACAATCCTCGGCCGGCCGCTGCGGCTGACGTATATCTCCTTGCGCCTGGCGCGCGGCACCTGCTCAAGGTACATCGACCGCCCAAGCGCCTCCCGCACAACCGAAATATCGTCGAGCCGACGCAATTGCTCGTAGGCCGCGAACCGAACCTCGAATTGCCTGTCATCCAACAGCTCCATCGCAACCGAAGCAGCGTCTCTGCGAGCCGCCGCATCCGCCAGCGCTTTCAGCGCCGCCACCCGGTACCGCGACCCCGGCGTCCTCGCTATCGCCGCCAGTACTGCCGCTGCCCCCTCGTCGCCGACGTAAAGCGCGCACCTGGCCGCCCGGAACCGTACCTCCTCGCTGGCCGAATTGAACAACACCGCAAGCTTCCGAATACTGGCCCTTCCTATCGCCTCCAGGCCAACCTCCGCCTGGTACTTCTCCGCCGACCCGGCAAGTTTCATAGCGAATTTGTCTATCCGTTCCGCCGTCAACTGCGGCGTCGAAACCACGTACGTCGCCTTCACCACGTCGATGAAACGCTGCCTTCGCTGGGCGTACCCGGACGGAATCCTCAGCCGAATCAACTCCGGCGCGACCGCCTCCGCCGTGCCCTGCCCGAAACGGGTATTCAGAACGTTACTGATACGCCGGGCCACGATGTAATCGGGTTCCCGCAACGCCAGCGTGATCGGATAACGCGTTCGGGCCTGCCCCCCTGCCAGGATGTACCCGGCTCGCGCCTCCGACCCGCCCGGGTCGATCGGGTCGATGAAGACGGGCCCCTCCGCCGTCCCCAGCACCCGCGTGTTCAGCCCGAACGTACCCGCCCCGAAAAGTTCCGCCTTGTACAGCCAGCCGCCACGCAGCGAAGTTGTCCGCGTCTCGCCAAGCGCCTCCACCCGCAGGTCGAACCGTTGCGACCAGGTCCTCGCCGGCATCAATCCCGTCAGCCGAACCACCGCCGTGTTGGCATCGGCGATCAATTCGTCCGCGTCCGTCCCCGCCGGCAACTGCGACAGGATATATCGCCTCAGGTACGACCGTACCCGTGGCGGGCATTCCCGCGAGCCTGTCCCCGCCAGCCCCCCTACCAGCCCGTAACCCTCCACCGGCACCACGTTCGGCGCGAAAACCTCCGTCACCGACCCGATGGTCGCCGTCGCATCAAGCTTCACCGGCGCCGGCGCTTTCCCAGCCGGCCCGCCGCAGCCGCCCAGCCATAACAACGTCGCAGCCAGCACCGCAACAACTACATTTCCCGCCCTGCAGCCTTCCATAAGCACAAGCACCCCGATGCATTTCTCGCCTCTGCAATCGCCGCCCAAATCATAAACCCCGCCCTGCACCGCGTCAACATCCTTTTCGCCCCCCTGCCGCCACGCCGTCGCAACCGGCCCCGCCCCGCGGCAATCTCTCCTCAATCATCTTCGCCGAAACAAAACAATCAGCAGAAAGGCCACACCCTTCTTCTCTCTTCTTTTCATTCTTTACATTCTTATCATTATTGTTAGTGGTCACTTGATGGTCGCCTGATGGTCGCTTGGTGGTCGCCTGATGGTCGGTTTGGTGGTTATTCGCCTGGATGTTTATGTCGTAAACCTCGCTGCCAACTGGCCTTACGATAGTCCTCCGTTGGTTGTTCCGATGGTTGAAAAATCCCACTTCACGAGCTTTTTCAGGCCGGTGCTGGATCACTTGCTGGTCAACCCCAAAGCCTCTCGGTGGTAGCTCCAGGGTCGTTCGACGGTTGCAGCCGCCTGGTGTTCCGACCATTTTCTGGCCGTTGTTGTGCCGGTTACCCAGGCGCACCCGGTGAGCTTCTTTCCGGCCGTTCGGGAGACCTGTTCGGCATACCGCGCTTTTTGCAGTCGCCGCGTCCGAACGTCAGGGCTGGTTGATTTTCGCCGGGTCCCAGATCGTTGCAGCGATGTACTGGTTGCGGTGTTCCGGCGTGGCCCAGTAATAAACGGTGATTACTTTTCCGTCGGGTCTTTGAAGCGACCTTGAATAGCCGAAATCCCAGTTCCTCGATCCGCGTCTCAGTATCACGGGCCGGCCCCAGCTTTTGCCCTCGTCGCTGCTTAGCCTGGCACACAGGGCCGTCGGTCTGCCCCTGAAACCGTACGTAACCGCCAGCCTGCCGTCATCGAGCCTGATGATGCTCGGAGGATTGCCGTTGAAGTCGCTGTTGACCACGTCGGTGTCGGCCACCTTCGACAAGAACTTCCACGTCCTGCCGCCGTTGCGCGATTCGTACACGTCAATCCAGTTCAGCGTCCTTATCCTGCCGCCTCTGCGGCTGATCTTTCTTCGAAGCGCCGCGATCAGGTGATTGTCCGAGGCCTTCACCGCCGAGTAAACCGCCCATCGTTCGTACTTGGCAGCCTTCTCCGGCGGCGGCGACACCCACCCGAGAAACTCAAAGGTCCTGCCCCCGTCCTTCGTGCACGTGCAATAGAAACGGTCCTGGGCGCCTTTCGGCTCGACCCCGAAGAAAAACAAGCCTTCCCTTTTTCCATTGATGATGTAACAGGTATGCGATTCCATATGCTCATCGGCATCGGCAAGGCCCGTCACCTTTATCCTGTAAGGCCCCGACCAGCTTCTGCAGCGGTCATAGCTGTAGTAGAACCTGCCGCCCTGGCACTTGAAAGCAAACCCAGGATTGCTGAAGTCCATCGGCTCCGCGAGGTCCCGGATGCCTTCGTCGCCGCTTAGGATATCGTGTTTCCTGTGGGTCCACGTCAGCCCGCCGTCCGTGCTGCGGGCCACGATGTCCTCGTTTGACCTGTCCGGGTCCCGCGAGTGGCCGTCCATCCAGTCAGGCCGATCCTTGAACCAGCCGCACTCGAAGGCAACCGCCATTTCATCCCCCCACATCCAGAATCCGCCGTTGGCCGGCCAGCCGGCGTAGCGCCCCGGCTCGTCATACACCACGATATGCCTCTCGACGCACTTGTGTTGTTCACCCTGCGGTATCTCTATCTCGGGAAACTGTTCCTGCGAAGCGCCCTCGCTGCGGCCCGGCCGTCGGCCGACTTCCTGCCCCCGACGCCCGGCCGTGGCCGTACTCGGCGTTCCGCTGTCGCGCTTTCCCGAAGCGCTCCTGCGGGCGCGATTCCTTCGCTTGACAACCTCCCCCTCGGCAAACTCGACGCTGCTTATCAACCTGCCGTCTCTGTCCCACCTAAGCGCCGTGCCTTCACATTTGAAGTTTTCCCACGCAGACTCGGCCTTCTTCCAGCCGTTAGGCCAGTACTGCGTCCAGACGCTGGTATCATCGTCGTGGCGCCATTGCCACAGCTTCGTGCCGTCGGCGGCGAAGTAGGTTTCGCTTCCGACCTTGCGGCCC
>CAYSBK010000083.1:0-9813 GCA_964429265.1 uncultured Pirellulales bacterium
CCCAGGCGGAAGCGGCCCTCGTAGAACAACGGCACTTCGAAGCAGGCTAGTCCGTTGGAGTCGGTGATCGCCCAGCCCAGGCTTTCCCCCGAGGGAGCCGGCCCTACATGGCGGACGGTAACACCGGACAAGGGGCTACCGTTAGGGTCCAGCACCTCCACAAAAACCGGCATCAGTGTGCCAAGTTCCACGACACCTAAGTCAATGCTCTGACCTGCCGCCGCCCTTATACGGCGACTCGGTCCGACGAGCCAGCGTGTCGTGCCGGGGCTTCTTTGAACAACTTTCAAAAGCACCCGCAGGCTGAGTTCTGCCGGCACTTGCAGTGCAAGAATCTCGTTTGGCTGATAGCGCCGCGGGTCGAGAACGTAAGGACGCCAGAGGTTGAACCGCTTGAACCAGGTGGGCTGGTCGTGCCTATCGAAGATTATCAGCGGATACACCTCGCAATTCGCCCGCTCGGTGCGCGGCTCCAACAGAATTGTGGCAGCGGGGTAGAGCGGCAAATCAGACACCTGCGGAGGGTTGCCTGCAGCTGATTCATAAAGAGCCCACCGCGTCAGCGCTGTGTAACCTTCAGCAAATACGACAAAAGGCTTTGACCCGGGGAGGGGGCTTACGCGGAATTCGAATAGTCCGTGGCCGTCGGTCCGGAGCAGCTTGTCAAAATTGATGATTTTTCGCAGCCAGGCTGTGCACGGATCATCGGCGGCCGTAATCGGCGGAAGAGCTTCGAGCATTTGCCATTGCCGGGGCGACAGCTTTGCCAACCCCCTGGGGTCATCGGTGCCGACCGCGACGAAGGCCCCGGCTATTGTCCGGCCGGTTATGCCGTTAATCACGTGCCCTTTCCAGGCAGCCGAATTGGACCGTTTCACGCGGAAGACCAGGTGCTGCGGGCTTTCGGCGGTTACCTCAATAGGCTTGAAACGCAGGGTTTTTCGTCGCGGGTTGATGCGATACGTGCCCAGCGGCAGCTTCATGCCGTCCGCCAGCTCAGCAGGTCTGAGCTCAAGAACCGTCCGCCGGTCCCGTTCAATAACAACACGCAGTTGCTCCAGGATGCCGGGGTCCGTAATAGGACCGGTGTCGTCCTCAAAGCTGAACGTTCTGAAATACATTGGAAGCTTCTTGAGAACGATGGTCGCCTCCTTCGCGGCCCTTACTGCCCGACGACAAGGCACCAGGTCGAGTCCGTCAGGCGGGTGAACCAACAGCGAGTACCGCCAGCCCTCGCCAAAATGGGCGATGTCATGCGTTTGGCCGTCGGGCGGCAGGTAATACGAAAAGCGGCCTTGCTGGTCGGAAACAACTATGCGTTCGCCGAGGCGACCCGTACCCAATCGCGCACCGCCGGCTGCAACAAGAGCTTCGCAGCGAATCAGGGCCCCGGGCACCGGCTTGCCGGTTGTATCGACCACGACACCGCGAGCTGAAAACCTGTAGTCGTCACTTGCCTTGCTGACCACAGGCAGCCTGAAGGTGATGTCGGAATCGAAAAACTGCTGATGCTGAACCATCGCGGTGGCGTAATCGTCGTGCCGTACGATGAGCGCGCACTCGGTGACCCCAACCCCCAGCGGCGGCATTTTGAACCTTCCATCACCGTCGAGCACAACTTCCGCCAGAAGGACCTTGGTGGCATTGACGATATCCGAAAGGTACAACTCGACCTTAGCCCCTGCCAAGGGGTTGCCCAGCGCGTCAAGAAAGGTAACGGCCCGGCCGCCATGCAGGAACGGACTTCCTCTTTCCAGGTCAAGGGCAAGATCAGGTGTGTAACGATGTGCAAACACGCCACCCGCAAACACCCTTTTTACGACGTCGTCCGTCTGGTCCGCACCGATAATCACGATAAAGTTACCGTGCTGGGCGCCGAGCTCTTCGCCGAGCGAAGCAAGGCGTAGTTTGTCGTCCACGAAGCGGACGGCTGCAGTTTCAAACGGGGCGGGCGGGGCACAATGTAGTAGGGCACCATAAACCCCACCGGCCTGCACGATAGACTGGGTGAGTCTGGCCCAGCGCCGATACAGCCGAACCACGACTGCCCGACCGTCGAGGCTGTAGACGGAGCGCAGCATTGAGACCCGAATCTGCAGGGTATAGACACGGTTGATGTCGTTGGGGTATTTCGGACGACACGCAATCGTGGCCTGCCGCAGGATTTCAGAACCGCCCTTTTTCAGCACCGCAAAGCGCCCGAACGAACCGACCTCTACCTTAAATCGAGCAAAACCATCGCTGTTGGTCGTCTGCCTGGGCGCATCGGCAGGATCAGTATCGGACTCCAGCCAGGCAACCACGGCCCCTTCAACACGTGCTCCCTGGTCGTCCACTACCCGCACGAAAACGGGAATCTCCGAGCGGCCCTGTGCAGCCGTCGGCATCAAGCTGACAACGCAGACAAGCAGCCACAACAGAAACCTGTTCTTCATCGCAAAATCCCTTTCCCTATTTCCGCCATCCCGTTTTGTTGCCGAACAGACTCTGCATCATCTCGTCCGAGAGCTGCAGGGTATAGACGTTGTTTGCATCTTCCGGGCCGATCGTTTCATACTCCAGGTGTTCCTGGAGATACCCCTGCTCTTTGGTGCCCGCGGTAACGATGAAAGACGCGCGGTACTCGGGCGGCACGTGAAACTCGGCAAGGCCTTCTGCGTTTGTCAGCGGCCATTCGGGGCGGAAACAGTGGGTGTGCTCCTTGTAGACTCTGCCGTGCCGGACAGTGATGCCTGGAACAGGGTTACCCGCCGAATCCACAACGCGAACGTAAATCGGTATGCTCTTTCCCAGGTCGATTTGGCCCAGGTCAACGACCTGGCCCTTGCCTGCGCGGATGACAGGGGTGATCACCGGCGCCACGCAAGGCTTGGGCCCCATATTCTCGAACCATAGTTCCAGGGCCACGTCCGCCGGGGTGTATATCGTGTACGGCCGGTTACATTTCAGATCGCGCTGCCGCGGAACATAAACCTTCACATCCCCTTCATACATATACCTGACAAAATCATCGACCCAGCCGACAGTCTGGGGCGGATGCATGTTCCAAGTCATATCCGGCGAGCAATATCCGGGCCGGTCCCAGACCAGCTCAAATTTGACCTTCGCGGCCGCGAGCAGCCTCGCAACGCCAAGGTCGATGAGCTGATTCGGGTCGTCAGCCGGCTGGTACAGGCGATAATAAATGGGTACGCAGCCCCGCTTCAATACGTAGAGGCGACGCCTTTTTTGCATGGGCACAGCGATCCGAAAAACGCCGTGCGAATCGGTGCGGGTGATTTGGTCGAAATCGCACAGCTTCCGCAGCGGTTCCAGGGCGGGGGCGTCGGCCGAGACATCTGTGCCGATTCTTTCCAGGCTGCGCCACTGGCGGTCGGAGAGCATAGCGGCGGCAAAGTTGGGCTTGAACCCGCCTCCGTGAAGAACAAACGCTCCTTCGACCGGTCGGTCGGTAAAACCATACACGGCCCTGCCGGTATAAACCAAAGTTCCGGTTTTCGGTCGCCACGGTCTGAAGATCACCTCGGTGGGGCTGTCGGAGGTAATCTCGATCGGCTGAAAACTGATGCCTTGGGCAGAGGCGCGATAGCGGCCGTTCGGCGTGGTCGCCCCATCTTTTATGTCGGCATACCTGAGACTTACCCCCCCGTCACCCGGCACACTAATACCCAAGCTGAGCTTCTTGAGCACGTTCGGGTCAGTGATCGGGCCGTTGGCGTCTTCGAATGCGAACGTGTGGAAGTTGTATTGCGGGCGGGGCAGTTTGACCACCGTGTACCTGCCGGAGGTAAGCTTCCGCCAGTAGCGGACGCGAAGAGGCTGCGGCGGTGGAGTGAAATATACTTGATATTCCGAGCGCGGCGGGATTGTGAAGACGGGCTTGCGTGCGAGCGCAACCGGCATATGCATTCTGAATGTCCCGTCGTCGTCGGTGAGCACCGATATGGGCGGGCCCGCCCTCTCAAGGCTACCGAAAAACTCTTGGCCAAATGTCGCCGCGACAACGCAGCCACAAGAAAGCTCAATCCCCGGCATCGGCTCGTTAGCGTCATCAACCACGACTCCGTATATGCTGCCGGCCACTTCGTCGGAGTCGGCCCGCACCAGCGGCACATCGACCCTCGGCCAGGACCGGTTGCATTTCAGCGGCGCGATGCCGTAGCGCCGGTCGCGAAGTACGAAGGACGGTTCATAATAATCGAAATAAGCGCGGTATTTTTTCTGGTCTATCACGAGCAGGCCGTTCGGGTCGGTCTCCAGGACGCACAGAGGTTTCTTACGGCCGGGGCCTTTGCCGTGAAAGACCTCGACCGTCGCACCGGCTATCGGCTTGCAAACCGCGTCAACAAACAGAAATGCAAGCTGATGAGCAAACATCCCGTGCATACAGCTATGACGAAATGGAACTCCTGACCACTGGTCATCAGGCCAGTCGTTCAGCAGCAGGTGGTAAACCAACTGCACCCGCAGCTTTGGGTCGTTGCGGATTCGCTCGACCGCGGCAGGCGAATAGGACGTAAGCAAGTGCAGCGCCGCCAGCGAATCGTCGTGGAGGAAATGGCCCACCAGTTCGTTGAACAGCACATCGAGTTCCGGGTCGTTCGGGTCAATGTGCCGCATCCGCTTCACAAGCGCCCGGTACTGTTGCGACTGAAGTGCCCCGCCCAACGGCAACTGCCACCAATCGGCGTACGATGCGGCGCAGACACCAAGCAACAGGGCTGCTGCAGCCGCCAGGAACACGCACCTGACAGGTATGCCTTTCATAATCCGCTTCCGGTATATGCCGACCTGCAGCGCATTATATCCGCCAATGCGACAATGTCAAGCCCCATTGCCGGTTTTTACGGCGATTTTACAAATCCGCGTCTGACGGGCCGCCGGTGCAGCTTGCCGGGCCGCCGGTCGGAGCCGGCGGGATCGGATTTCCCCCGCAATCCGCAACAAGCGAACAGGATTCCAATGGCACAGAGCCTGTGCCGGCCCGCCGAGCGGTACCGGCCGTATCGAGTTGGAGAACGCGATGGCTGGAAGCAAAAAGGATGCTTCAGAGCAAGAACATCTTGACCGTTCGGGCGGATTCTTGTCAAATTGCCGCGATGAAAAAAAGCAATAAGGAGGCCGCTATGAAGCGACAGGAACTCGACCGACGTGACTTTCTGAAAACTACAGCCGCCGGTGCCATCCTGGGGATGTCCTCGGCGGTAACCTGCCGTGCAAGCCGGCAAGACAAAAAGGCGCACCAAACCGGCAAGAAAGAAATCGGTAATACCCCGCCGGGCACGATCATCATCTCGGATATGTCGAAATGTAAGCCTGCAAGAAACCTCGCCGCCGGCTTTGAAAAAGACCGCTGGCAGTTGATACCCTATGAAACCACCAACGGCATCAAGGGAGTTATGGTCTCTGCCAGGCCCGACCACCGTTGCGGCCAGTTGACCCTTCCTCTCAACGCGCGTGGGCTTTACAAGATCTATCTCGGCACGCATTTCACCAAGTCACACTACCGCGGCAATTCCAGTTACGGCCAGCTCGAGGTAAAGCTGACCCGCGACCGCGGGTTTCGCAGGGTCGGGCCGGAACACGAAACGGTCGATGAAGACGGCACAACCAAGTTCGGAGACGACGACCCGAGTATCCACAAAGTAATAACCGAGGCGTACTGGAAGACCGCGGATCTCACCGGCCAGTCCCTTATCTTCCGCCAAATGCCGTATCCGTACAACCGGCCCGAACACGCAAGAATAGCGAACCTGTCCTACGTGAGACTCGAACCGTTGAGCGAGCAGGAAAAACGGCTTTGGCAGCAGTTCCAACCCCGCCGCGAAACCCGCAAACTTGCCCTGATATTCTGCACCGGCCAGTACACCGGCCACACCAGAGGAACATACACCTTTCATCCGACCTCGAAGCAATGGTTCAAGGACGAGTTCGAACCCTTTGCCGACACGGACATCAAAATCCTCATCTTCGAGGCGCTCAGGGGTAACTACTGCCTCTTCAAGACCAAGATCGGCGACGTCGGCACCAGGGACAACAAGTGGCACGACGACTGGGTGGACCCCCTGGCCGAATTCACAAAGCTGGCCCACGACAACGGTATGAAGATTTTTGCGAGCAAGCGTTTCATCGGCGTGCAGTATCCGATGAACGTCGCACCGATCGCCTGGGCCCGTCATTACCGCAAGCACCCGGAATGGTCGAAACTCAATCGCCACGGCGTGCCGCTTACCAACTGGAGCCTGGCATACCCCCAGGCTCGCAAATACTGGCTGAGCCTTTTGAGAGAAACCCTTGAATACGGGATCGACGGCATTCAGCTCCACCTCAATCGCAGCGAACCTTACGTGTTTTACGAAGAGCCGGTCGTCAACTCCTTCAAGGAAAAATACGGCGAGGACCCGCGAAAACTGCCCGTCGATGACCCGCGCTGGATCGCTCACTCGGCCGGCTACGTCACGCAGTTCATTCGCCAGGTCCGGCAATTGGTCGATGAAAAACCCGGCCGGGAACTGGGTGTAACAATATCCGGCAGAAAGAACGGTGACCCCGCACACTACGAGGAAAATCATTGCGACGTTGAAACCTGGCTCAAGGAACGCCTGGTCGATTACATTATGCCGACGCCGTACCTGCACCCGTCCCTTCTGAAAAAGTGGCGCAAAATCGGGGGCGATAACGTGCACATCTGGCCCGACCTTATGCCGAGGGCACAATCGGCCGCAAGCTACGCGAGGCTGGCAAAGAAATACTACCAGGCCGGCGCCGACGGGCTTTGCTTGTGGGACGGCGAACGGCGAACCGCCAGAATCACCGAATGGGCCGCCGTCCAGAGACTGGGACACGTCGAACAACTCGATAAAATCATCAAAGAAGGCCCGTCTTATTACAGGGCCGTCGACCTTAAGTACCTCGGCGGCTTCGACGTCAAATGGTCCTTCAAGGACGGTTGAGCATAGGCCGCCTGCGGTGTTTTGACGAGCCGGTGCGCTTTGTGGTCGCCTTCTACTTGTAAGGCAGTTCCAGCGGATAGGTCTTTTGCTTCTCGGCGGTTACCTCGAGCATCCCCAGCGGCACGTAGCTCAACTGCCCGGCCTTTTCGACGATCACCCGAACGAAGTACCTGCCCGGGGTAATCCTGACCGGCACCTTTGCGGGGCCGGCCTTCGGCAGGGACGTGCCCACGGGCCAGTAAAACAACGCCTGCTTTGAGTCGGGCGAGGTGTAAAAGGCCACGGCCCTGACGTTTCGCAATAGGGCCGCATCCTCAGCAGCAAACGACAACGATGCATCGACCAGCCTGTCATCGCTGACGACCAATTCGGCATCGTCGGGAACAGTAACCTGTCGCTTTTCGAGCTTCCTGACATAGCACCACAGCCGCAAAGGCTTGTTCGGCTCGGCGATGTACACGGCCAGCTCTCCGCCGAGCTTGTTGGGGCCTTGCAGGACCAGCTTTCCGTCGGAGACCGAGAATCGCCGCTCGGTTTGCCCGTCGTCGTAGCCGGCCGAAAGCTCCTCAACGCTCGTAACGCCCGCCGGGTATCGCGCGATATTTACAACGAGCTTCTCCGTCTCCTCGATGGACTCGGCCACGTGCGGGCGAACGATCGGCTCGCAAGGCTCGTTGGGGAAGGTCAGCGTCGGCATTTCCTGCCCGCCGGTCGGTGCCGCAACGGGCTGCGGCCGGCTCGTCAACGAAATGACCGCTCCTATCACCATAAGCACCGCCCCTGCCGCCACCACTATCACAAGTATCGTATTTCTGGACATATCAGGCCTCCTTTGCTTATTGCATACCGCCGGTCGGGCTGCTTAGCGAGAGACTTGCGGCGACAGCTTAATCACAACCGGTTTCGTCGATTCCAGTTTCAGCCAGGCGATAAGGTCGGTGCCTTCGAGGCGGCGGCGCCGGCCCAGGCGGAAATCAGGCCCGGGCCTGGTCGTCTTGCCGTCGATTGTCAGCACCGCGGCGGCCCGGCCCCAGTTTTTTACCACAAATGCCGGGTTGACGACAGGCGAATCCGGCCCGGCCTGGAGCGTAAACTCCAACGCCGGCGGTTCACCACCGCCGATGTATTCAATCACGTAAGCCCGCTGGTATCTGTCATAACCCTTGCCGATGAAATCGCCGCCGTTGATCTGTAACTTGGCAGGGGAAAGCCACGACCGGGCCAGCGGAAGAAGCGATTCAATTGGTTTATCCGTCATGCCGTACAGCGAAACCGCAGCATAGGAAACGCCCCCGAGGTGTTCCGGCCTGGGCTTGTAGTTGCTAAGCGATGACGAACTGGGCCTGTCGGCGGCAAAGACCTCCCGCCCGTCGTTCGGAAGCTGCGCGACCGGCCAGTGATTCCAGCACGGAAAGTTCGAAAATTCGCCGTCGTCTCCGAATGCCTTTATCTGCGGCCCCGGCGGAAAGATAATAAACGGACGATACTTCGACTTGAGGTTCGTCATCTGGATATTGGCACCGGCAGGAAGCGGAAAATCTTCCGGTGCACCATCGGCCCAGCTATAGGTATGCGTCCGGCCCTGCATATCGGCCAGGGTGAACGCCTCCATCTCGACGTTATCCTCAGGCCGAGTCCCCGGTTGATTGAAAAAGATCGTCTCCTGCCACTGGAAGCCGCCCGGCTTGTTGCTGTGAAGCACCTGTTGGCGCGTGGCGACGGCATCGGGATAGATGTAATAATACTCGTCGGCCCAGTCGCCCCAGCCGGTCAACGGGTCGGGATGGTTGATGTTATAGAGGATATCGCAGACGGCGTATCTCCAGTGCACCACGATCCGGGCGTCGTGGTTTTCAATCAGCCGCACGTGCGAGTACCGGCAGTGCTTGTCGGACATATGCTCGCCGCAGCCCCACCTGGTGCCGTCTTCGAGGCTCTGGTCGCCCATCCACCTGCCGTTCTCCGTGACCCAGCTTGCGCCGTAGCTGGTGCCCCGCCAGAACACCACGCGCACCGGCGACTCGTCGAACGTTACAAGGATGTCGGGATAATCGCCCACTCTCCAGAGTCTTTCCCATTCGTCGTCGTAGCGAAGCCGCGTGTAGTATGCACAGAACCGCTTCGGCAAATCCTTCGGGCCTGACGGCATCCGGCGATACTTCAGCGGCTGTGGATTGCTCGGCCTGGACGAATTAACACATTCGGCCACTTCGTCCGCCGACAAGGCCCTGCTGTAAATCTTCACCTCGTCGATCAGCCCGTCGAAGACCATCGGCGAACGCAGCTTCCGGCTCGGCTTTCGCTCGGTCCTCGCCGGAGACAGGTCCTGGTGACTTCGGCCTATCCACAATTCGCAGTCGCCTTCGCCCGGCAGCGACCCCTGCGTCGATAGCTCGGCTGCGCGTTTGCCGTTGATGAAAAGGGCGGCGCCCTTGTCGCTGTCGAATGTGCCGGCTATGTGAGACCATTTCAGAAGCGCAAGTTTCTCTTCGCTGGCGCAGCGGTAAGCCCCGCCCGAAAGGTTCAGCTTCATCACAAGATGCCCCTCGGCGTCGAGGCCGAAGAAAAACCTATCCTTCTGGTCCACAACCGCCGTTAAGTTCCACGGATACACCTGCGGCGCGACCCACGCTTCTATGGTGAAGGCGGTCGTCAGCCGAGGTGCGACGGCGGATTTTCTGACCACGGTTGTCGTGTAGCCGTCGAAATCCAGCGCGTAACCCCGCACGCCTCCGGCGTACTCGAAATTGCCTACAATTTCATCGCGCACGCCGCTTACCGCATCGGGCACCCTGGTGCCGCCCCTGTCATCGAAGCTCCACCACGCAACCAAATCCGCATCCTTTGCCGAAGCGACTCC
>CAYSBK010000084.1:0-9690 GCA_964429265.1 uncultured Pirellulales bacterium
TATGCCTGCCGGGCGGGAACGAGTACGAACTATTACACCGGCCCGACGCTTCCGGCGCCCTACCAGCGGAAGGCCCCAGCCAAGCCGCACGCACAGGCTCCGGGCCAATCCCCCCTGCCGCCAAACAAATGGGGACTGTACGCCATGCACGGCAACCTGGAGGAATGGTGCTATGACTGGTACGGGCCCTACCGGCCTGGCGCCCAGGTGGACCCGGTAGGCTACAGCAGCGGTGAGTTTCGTGTTACGCGAGGCGGCAGCTTCGGCGGCGACAGTTACTTTCTGCGATCAGCCAACCGGATGGGGGCGGTCGCGGAAACGCGGAACTGGGTGACGGGCTTTCGCGTGGTCATCGGGCGGATGCCGAAGACCAAGCCGTTGACCCAGCCTGTGCCGCTTCATCGCCGCAACGTTGTTCGCCGCGACGCTGCGGTGGTAAAAGCCGGCCCCGATCCGGACAAGCCGTTTTTCAGAGGGCCGCTGCGGTACGTCAATATGCCGCGAGGTTCGGATGGTCCGGTTTATACCTGCCACAATCACGACTCTGCTATTGCCGAATGTCCCAACGGGGACCTGCTGGCGGTGTGGTACACCTGCCACGACGAGCACGGACGTGAGCTGGCGCTGGCGGCAAGCCGGCTGCGGCCGGGCAGCGACCAGTGGGAGCAGGCGTCGCTGTTTTTCTACGTGCCGGACCGCAACAACCACGCGCCGGCATTGTGGTATGACGACAAAAAGCAGATGCTTTATCATTTTTCCGGCGTTTCGGCGGCCAGAAGCAGGAGCCTGTCGGCTATCGTGATGCGCACGAGTTCCGACAGCGGTGCAACGTGGTCGGGACCGAGGCTGATTGTGCCGGGGTTCGAGCGGAATCATCTGCCGAGCGAGCCGGTTTTCAGAATGGACGACGGAACAATAGTGTTCGCGATAGACGGGCCGAACACCCTGTGGATGAGCAAGGACGAAGGTGCAAGCTGGTTCACGCCCGAAGGCGACATACCCGGCATACACGCGGGGGTAACGCAGCTTAACGACGGGCGGCTTTTTGCGCTGAGCCGGGGCTATGAAGTTGACGGCAAGATGCCGATCAGCATCTCCACGGACGGCGGAAAGACCTTTACCCAGAAAGCAAGTCCGTTTCCACCGGTGGCCGGAGGTCAGCGACTTGCACTATTGAAACTTCGAAGCGGAGAGCTTGTGCTGGCGTCATTCACCGGTGAAGGCGGTCCGGGTATGTGGATAACGGATGCCTCGGGCACGAAGCGCAACATAAGGGGGCTTTTTGCGGCGATGTCGGAAGACGACGGAAAGACCTGGCCCTATATTCGACTGATTACCGACGACGGACCGGCAAGGACGATAGAATGTACCGACGGAGCGGCCATCACGATGAGCGCCCGCAACAGCGAATACCGCGGCTATCTGTCGGCGTGCCAGAGCCTCGACGGGCTGATACACGTAATAAGCAGCCGGAATCACTACGCGTTCAACAAGGCCTGGCTGCGTACGCCGCCGCCACCGCCCTGCGACGAGCCTGTGCGGGTGCAGGCGGCCGTCGAGACGTTTGATGGGCCTGATGACTTCGACCTTGCTGACTGGCACGACTACAAAGGCCCGTCAGGTCGGTTCAACGGCAAGGGCCAGTACACGCTGGTGTCGGGTTCGCATTATAACGGGTTCAACAGGCTCGTCGGAAAAGGCTCCTTCGAGGGGGTGTTTGTATTGAAAAACATCAGGTACAACCCGCAGGGGCCGCGAATCTCGGAGGGGGTGACGCTGGGCTTTCGGGACTCGATGGCGGTCGGAGCGGGCACGATGTTTATCTGGATAAAGCAGCACCAGCTATTCTCTCGAGTGGCCAAGCCGATACCGCTGTCCGAACCACCGAAGTCCGCGAAGATAAAGTTCATCTACAACGACACGACCGGGCGATGGCGGATATTCTACGGTCTTGACGGAGCCGAACCAACAAATGAGCTGGTTGCCCCGGATGGCAGAGAGATAAGGTACGCCAACGGCAGCAGCGAATCGCTGGCGGCATACATTCTGATGAGCAACGGCTCGGTGGACCTGGATTACTTCGAAATCAAGCCCTTTTAGGAGGCGAAGGTATGGGTCGGACGACGCGTCGACAGTTCTTGCGGATACTGGGTGCCGGTGCGGTGTCACTGGCGGCGCCGGGTTGTTTTCAGCAGGTCGCAGGCGGCAGAAAAAGACCCAACATAGTTTTCATAATGGCCGACGACGTCGGCTGCGAAGTGCTGGGCTGCTACGGCGGAACGTCGTACCGAACACCCAACCTCGACAGGCTTGCATCGACGGGCATACGGTTTACGCATTGCTACAGTTCACCGCTTTGCGCGCCGTCGCGGGTAAAGATAATGACGGGCCGGTACGGCTTTCGCAACTACAAGAAATGGGGACACATCCCACCTGATGAAGTTACCTTCGGCCACGTTTTGCAGTCGGCGGGATACGCCACGGCACTGGCGGGCAAATGGCAGATGTGCCTGCTCAAGGACGACCCACAGCACGTAACGAAAATGGGCTTTCAGCAGAACTGCTGTTTCGGCTGGCACGAGGGACCGAGATACTACAACCCACTTATCTGGCAAAACGGCAAGCTCCGTACCGACGTAAAAGACAAGTACGGCCCCGACGTTTATTGCCGGTTTCTTACCGATTTTATCGAGGCCAACCGGGACCGGCCTTTCCTGGCGTATTACCCGATGACCCTGGCACACGAAATCAGCAACGACCTGGGCCAGCCCCCGCCTCCGGGTCCCTCCGGCCGATACCAGAGCTATAAGGAGCTGGTCGAGTATATGGACGTGCTGGTCGGCAGGATAGTTGATACCCTGGAGAGGCTTAACCTGCGAAGAGAGACGTTGATTCTGTTTACCGGTGATAACGGCACGCCCGACCGCTTCATAACGAGGGTGGAAAACGGCAAGTACATCAGAGAGCCGATACGGTCGAAAGTGGGCGATAAAATAGTGGTGGGCGGCAAGGGCAAACTCACCGACGCCGGCACGCACGTTCCGCTTATCGCCAACTGGCCCGGGACAACACCGGCCGGGAAAGTGTGCAACGACCTTGTGGACTTCAGCGATTTTTTGCCGACTTTTGCGGAATTGGCCGGGGCGCCGCTTCCGGCGGGCGTCGTTATTGACGGCAGAAGCTTTGCGCCACAATTGCAGGGCCGAGTCGGCAACCCTCGCAAGTGGGCGTATTGTCAGTGGCGGGGCAAGGCCTGGATACGAACGCAGCGGTGGAAGCTTTACAGTGACGGCCGGCTGTACGATATGAAGAACGACCCCGATGAAAAATCACCGCTGTCACCCGCGACCGAGCCGCCGGAGGCGGCAGCGGTTCGCCGGATGCTACAGGCCGAACTCGAAAAGCTGCAGCCACAATCGCAGACGAACGACGCCTATCGCAAGCGGGATGTTCACCGCGTGTAGAACCTGAAGATGGTCCTGTGGGTATACTTTTCGCCCGGCCGCAGAATCACCGACGGAAAGTTCGGCTTGTTCGGCGAGTCGGGGAAGTGCTGGGTCTCCAGGCAGAAGCCGTAGCGATGCTTATAGACCCTTCCGCACTTGCCGGTGATGGTTCCGTCGAGGAAGTTGCCGCTGTAGAACTGGATGCCCGGCTCGGTGGTATGAACTTCCATCACGCGTCCGGAGGTGGGTTCATAGACCCTGGCGGCCAGGCTCATCTCGTTGTCTTTCTTGTTCAACACCCAGTTGTGGTCGTAACCGCCGCCGTACTTTAGCTGCCGGTAGTCCTGGTTGATACGGGCACCGATCGGCGTCGGCGTGGTGAAATCCATCGGTGTACCCTTGACGGGCCGCAATTCGCCGGTGGGAATCAGGCCTTCGTCGACGGGCGTGAACCTGTCGGCATTGAGCATCAACACGTGGGAGAGGATGTCGCCCTTTCCCTGGCCGGCAAGATTGAAATAGCTGTGGTGGGTGAGGTTGACCGGCGTGGCCTTGTCGGTGGTCGCCTCGTAGTCGATGGTAAGCTCGTCGTTGTTGGTCAGCATATAAGTAACGGTGCACGCCAGGTTGCCTGGATAGTTCTCTTCGCCGTCGGGGCTGAGGTAGGTCAGCTTGACGCCTACCGCATCGTCTTTCCGCACGGGCGCAGCCTCCCAGAGGACCTTGTCGAAACCGACGTTTCCGCCGTGCAGATGGTTGGGTCCGTTATTGGCCGCGAGTTTGTATTCGACCCCATCAAGCGTAAACTTCGCACCGCCGATTCGGTTTCCGTAGCGTCCGACGATGGCGCCGAAATAGGGATGGCCCTTCAGGTAGCCCTGCAGGTTGTCGAAGCCCAGCGTTACGTCTTCGAGTTTGCCGTTTCGGTCGGGCACCTCGAGCGAAACCACGATTGCACCGTAGTTCATTATTCGAGCCCGCAGGCCGTTGGCATTGGTCAGTGTATAAAGCTCAACTCCCCTGCCGTCGGGCAATTTGCCGAAAAGTTCTTTTTGCACGTCCATTTGAACCTGGCCTTTCCTGTAGAGTAATCCGCTTTCCATAGGACACTGCCGGCCGCAGGAACACAACAGCCAGCCCGCCCCGATTAACACCGCTGCATTGATACATCGCAAGGTAGTCGAGTTCCGCTTCATTTGCAATTCTCCTTGTTCCGTTGTTTCATCGTACAACGAGCTGCGCACAGACATCCTGTGGGTGTAATTCTACAGACGGCGGCCCGATTGTAAAGCGGCCGGAGAGATATTTCCCCCGGCTGCTGGGCCAGCTCCGCGGACAAAGCTGTTTACAACAACAGCAGTTCTCTCAGCGGGGATAGGCCTCGACGTGAACAGGTATGCTGTTGGTTTCGGCGCCGAGCAGCTCGGCCGCGCCAATCAAGGTTGTAGCGAAGAATCTGTACGACTGGGGAGTTTCGGCCTTGACCCTGGAAACGTGCTTGAGGGTATCGAGGAATTTTTTGACGTCCTGTTTCGTGGTTTTCCTTCGGATTGGTTCGCTGCGACAGACACCGACGGCGGCACTTTGAATAAGCTGCGGGACCATCTTTTCGAACAGCCTGGGCGAAGAGTAAACGTCGGCGGCAAGTATCCGGTAGCCGTCGGTGACCACCATTCCTGAAATATCCTTGTTGCCGTCGAGCAGGCGCTTACCGTTGGCCAGGTAGTAGTCGATGACTTGCCTTATTCGGGGGTCGGCGAAGATGTCAATAAGTGCCTTTGTCGGGCTGTCAACGCCGAGAATTCTCAGCTCGGTCTCGATGGCGATATGTATGTTGGCCTGATTGGCAAACGATACGAGCTGCTTTCTTATGTACGGGCTGGCCAGGCCGACGTAGCGGAAGTACTCGGGCCGGCCCTGCAGGCGCGACTGCTCTATAAGGCGCCACTTCTCGAAGCACAAGGCATCCACCGGCAGGTCGGCTTTTGGGGCGACGGTTGACGATGAAGGGGGAATTTGCGCACCGACCGCCAGGTTTTTGAAGGTGCCGGGTCGCCAGGGCGCGTTTCTATAGCCCGGGCGGTAATAACCTCCGCCGGGCCTATAGCCGCCGGGCCGATAACCGGGTCCATAGCCGCCGGGCCTGTAGCCGCCGCCGTACGGGTAGCCTCCCAGGATACCACCCGACCTGAAACCCCGGCTTTGCCAGCCGCCGCCAATCAGTCCGCCCCGCGGATAGTACGAGCCGTACGACGAGTAGCCACCTCCGATTATCTGGGCAACAACGGGGTAGCTTCCGGGTGGATTGTTTCTGCTGGGGGTGACCAGTGCGGGGTCTTCCTTGAGCAGAACCTTGCCGCCCGCAAGTTCCTCCTGCAGCGTGGTGTACTTCGTATCCAAATCGGGGGCGGTGGTCTTGAGCGGGTAAACGGTCATATCGACGACGCCGTCATGGTCGTGGTCGAAAGTCGTCGCCGCTTCGGCAAGCTCCACCGATGCCAGGAACTGCGAAATCGCCTGCGAGGCTCGCCTTTCCTGCGGCGTTCCGCGCGGCCCGGCCGCCACAGCCTGCACAAACGCCGTCAAACAAACGACCACCGATGCGGCGGACGCGCGGGCAACAGTAGTTTTCATAATAAACCTCCTGCGTATCAGATCAGGCTCACTTCTTTTCCTGCTCCTGGAGTTTTCGGGCGATCTCGTTTCTTTCATGTTTCAGTTCCTGCAGTTGCCGCTGCAGTCTTTGCCGGGCCTGCTCGTCGCTGAGAGCTTCCGGTTCCTCGAGTTGTGTTTCGAGCTGTTCTATCTTGTGTTCGAGACGCTCAAGCTTATCCTCCAATCTGCGTTGTTGATCTTCTTTCTCGGCGGCCACCCGGTCGGCTTCGCTGAGAAATTGGCCGGTACCTGTTATGGCCGCTCCCAGCAGGGCGCCGGCTGCCGCCTCACCGGACTGATAGCCGATGATCCCGCCGATCAGTGCGCCGGCCAGCGCCGACGAATACACGCTGCTTCCTCGAATCCCAGCGCAGCCGCTGCAGGCCGCTATAAGAATCATCCCCGCCAACCCAGCCTGTGCAATCGTGGACTTCTTCAGTGAATTGGTCATTTTTGCAACTCCCCAAGCCAAAACGTCACCATCGCATCATTTTCGCTTTGCCGGGTCAAGACACAGAATGTCCGCGCTGACCGGGCCGATACAAAGCACGCAACCGCATCGCAAGTACAACGCCAGACGCTTTACCGCTACCACCGACTATGTTAGGCAACAGGCCCCGCTCTGGCAACAAGAATTCCGGGAAAAACCTCCGATGGTGCGAAAAATATGTGAAAAGCCCCCGGCCCGTCCATATTTGCAGGCTGGCTTTGACTGGTACGGGGTGGGCCGGTATGCTATGATGCCGGTTTTTGAACCCGATCCGGTCGGTTTACAAGTATTGTCAGAGACAACAAGAGAGGCCCAGATGCCCGACGGTGACATAACCGACACCGGCGATAAGCCGGTCGAAAATCGCCAGAAGCTGGATTTCATCCGGCAGATTGTGGCCGAGGATTGCAAGACAGGCAAATGGGGCGGCCGGGTGCACACACGCTTTCCGCCGGAGCCGAACGGGTACCTGCACATCGGCCACGCCAAGAGCATCTGTCTGAACTTCGGCATAGCCGAGGAATTCGGCGGGTTGTGCAACCTGAGATTCGACGACACAAACCCAATCAAGGAAGAGGCCGAGTACATCGAGGCCATCAAGACCGATGTGCGCTGGCTGGGGTTCGACTGGGGGGACCGGCTGTACTACGCGTCGGACTACTTCGAGCAGATGTACCAGTATGCGGTTGAGCTTATCAAGGCCGGGCACGCGTACGTCTGCGACCTCAGCGCCGAGCAGATAAGACAGTATCGCGGCACGCTGACCGAGCCGGGCATCGAAAGCCCCTACCGCAACCGCAGCGTCGAGGAGAACCTGGAACTGTTCGAGAGGATGCGGGCGGGTGAGTTTCCGGACGGGTCCCGCACGCTGCGTGCAAAGATCGATATGGCCCATCCGAACCTGAATATGCGCGACCCGGTGATGTACAGGATTCTGCACGCCAGCCATCCGCGCACAGGCGACAAGTGGTGCATATACCCGATGTACGACTGGGCACACGGGCTGGAGGATTCTATCGAGAGGATAACCCATTCGCTGTGTACGCTGGAGTTCGAGAACCACAGGCCGTTGTATGACTGGTTCCTCGAAAAGCTCGGCGTCTACCATCCCCAGCAAATCGAGTTCGCCAGGCTGAATCTCAGTTACACCGTGATGAGCAAGCGCAAGCTGCTGCAACTGGTTCAGCAGGGCTACGTTAAAGGCTGGGACGACCCGCGGCTTCCGACGATTTGCGGGCTGCGTCGTCGGGGTTATTCGCCGGCTGCGATACGGAATTTCTGTCGGCTGATCGGGGTCAACAAGTTCAACAGCACGGTTGACCTGGCGTTGCTGGAGCACTGCGTGCGGGAAGACTTGAACAAGACCTCGCTGAGGGTTATGGCGGTGCTGCGGCCGCTGAAACTGATTATCGACAACTATCCCGAAGAAAAGGTCGAATGGATGCAGGCAATCAACAACCCGGAAGACCCATCCGCCGGCACGCGGAAAGTGCCGTTCTGCAGGGAACTTTACATCGAGCGGGAAGATTTTATGGAAGAGCCGCCAAAGAAGTTCTACAGGCTTTCGCCCGGCAGGGAAGTACGCCTTCGTTACGCCTATTTCGTCAGGTGCACGGGCGTGGTGAAGGACGCCAACGGCGAAGTCGTCGAGGTTCACTGCAGCTACGACCCTGCCACCCGCGGCGGTGACGCGCCGGACGGGCGAAAGGTAAAGTCTACGCTGCACTGGGTCTCGGCCCGTCACGCGGTGCCGGCGGAAGTTCGACTCTATGATAATCTCTTTACGAAAGAAAACCCGGACGACGCGCCGCAGGGCAGCGACTTCACCGCGAACATCAATCCCCATTCGCTGGAGGTGCTGACCGATTGCAGGGTGGAGCCGAGCCTGAAGGGTGCACCTGCATTGGGCCGTTACCAGTTTGAGCGGATGGGTTATTTCTGCGTGGACCCCGACAGCGGCCCGGGGCGACTGGTGTTCAATCGAACGGTGCCTCTTCGGGACAAGTGGGCCAAGATCGCTAGAGCAAGCCAGTCCGCCTGAAGCGGTTTGCCGCCTCTGCAAGCCCCACAGGCCTTGATCTGCCGTGGCAACCACCCATTGCGGCTGCTGTCGGCGGCCTTGAAGAACAGCCGGCGGCTCTTGGCTCACGTCCATAAAGAAAGCCCCGGCGCCTGAAGGCTGCCGGGGCGACTCCTGACCCTCTCCTCTCGGACGCTTCTCTGTCCGTTATTGCTCGATACAACCCTGAGTGGGCTGCTTTTCGCTGCGAGTGTCGATGACCGGGGGCCTGGCGAACTCGGTGGTCCGGTAAGCCTCTTTCTCGCAGTGTGACATAGTGATCGGCTGCTCGACGACCTTCGGGGTTATGAAGACGACCAGCTCGGTGTTGGAGACGTCTTCTCCTTCGAACCTGAACAACGCCCCCAGCAGCGGTAAGTCTCCCAGCAAAGGAATCTTGTTAATCTGGTGGCTGACGTCCTTCTTGCGAAGTCCGCCGATGACGACCGTCTGGCCGTTCTCCACCAGCGTCAGCGTATCAACCTTCCTGGTGTCGATGACGGGCACGGGACCGACGTCAAAGGTTTCATTCCTGACGACGATGCCGAATTCAGGCACGATGTGGAGCCGTATCATCCCGTCTCGCGTAACGTGTGGCGTAACCTCGAGCTTGACGCCGACGTTTCTCCACTTGATGGTCTGGGTGATGCCGCCGGCGCTGATGTTATTTTCAGCGTAGGGGTGTTCGGTCACAATGTCGAACAGAGCTGTTTCGTTGTCGAGCACCATAATC
The DNA here is from genome assembly GCA_964429265.1 of uncultured Pirellulales bacterium. Taxonomy (GTDB): domain Bacteria; phylum Planctomycetota; class Phycisphaerae; order Sedimentisphaerales; family Anaerobacaceae; genus CAYSBK01. Next base: position 9,384 of record CAYSBK010000084.1, read on the forward strand.
CTGGGGTTTGCCAGCAGCTTGGCGTTGGCGATCTCTTTCTCGGCGTGGATAAGGGCGTCGATGTCGAGTCCGCCGCTGAGCCAGCCCATCCGCAGCGTGCCGATGCTGGTGGTTTTCTCGGTGTCGCCGGAGACGGTGGCGTTTATGAAAGGCCGGCGGTTGCTGCCCACAGCAGCGCCCAGTGTTGCACCGGTGCCGGTGTCACGGGCCGCCTGCCACTCGATGCCGAGGTCGAGCCTGTCCTTGACGGTTATGTCGTAGATCCTGGCTTCGACGAGTATCTGGGGCGTGATGCGGTCGATTTCGG
>CAYSBK010000085.1:0-9688 GCA_964429265.1 uncultured Pirellulales bacterium
GCCTACGACCAATACGTCAATAAACTGACCCTGCTGCACAAGATGCTTGTTTATGCAATGAAGGCAAAGCAGACAACCGACCTTTCGTACGTTCTGAAGTTGCGAGCTGCGCTGGGGCAATTCCAAACCGCTTACCTCGAACCAGATACGCACGAGAACTGAAACCGGCCGTGTCAGATATGTTCAGCAATTTCACAAAGGGCAAAAGCCAGCTAAGACCTGTCTTGGAGAAACTTTATGCAAAGTACAACCGCAAGGATTTTATTGGTACCGACCCTGTACAGTTTGTCTGGCGGTACCGTCGGCGCCGGGACAGGGAGATCGCCGCCTTTCTGGCGGCGGGGCTGGCTTATGGTCGGGTCGCCCAAATTCACAACAGCCTCACCCGCCTGCTGGCCATAATGGGAAAAAGCCCGCTCGATTTCGTCCTGAACCTCAACCACCGGCGGAAGAACAAACTCGCCGACTTCAGGCACCGTTTCACCGCCGGCACCGACATCGCCGAGCTGCTTGAACTGTTCCGACATATCTACGCGAACTTCGAATCTATGGAGCAGTTCTTCTGCAAGCATATGGCCCCCGACGACGCGAATATCATACCGGCCCTCGACAATTTCTGCGATTCACTGAAGCGATTGTACGCCGGCCGCCACGGCAAGGAACCGCCGAGGGGACTGAGGTATCTGCTGGCCGGCCCCGCCGGAAAAAGTCCCGCCAAGCGCCTGAACCTCTTCCTGCGATGGATGGTACGCCGCGACAACATCGACACCGGCCTGTGGAGGTCCATAGACCCGGCCAAGTTGATTATTCCACTTGACGTACATATGAACCGGCTGTCCAGAATTATCGGCTTCCACAACGGCGATTCCGTTTCTCTCTCAACAGCCCTGAAGATAACCCAGCGCTTCGCACAGATTACCCCTGCCGACCCCACCAAGTACGACTTCGCGCTGACACGCATCGGCATCGTCGATAACTGTACCGGACGCCTCCAAAGCAACTGCCGCAACTGTGAATTGATTCGGTTTTGCACCTGCCGATAGATTCTGTATTATGGTCACAACCTATGGGCCGAAACCCACGAAAAATAAATGTGTTGTTCTTATGCACCGGCAACGCCTGCCGCAGCCAGATGGCCGAGGGGTGGACCCGTCACCTCAAGTCCGACCAAATCGAACCTTTCTCGGCCGGCATCGCCCCTGCGGGCCTGAGCCAAAGGGCCGTTGAGGTAATGGCCGAAGCCGGCGTCGATATCTCCAACCAGCGCTCAAAGCACATCGACGACCTGCCGGACATCCCATTCGACTACGTTGTTACACTCTGCGACTACGTCCGACAGCTATGCCACACCTGGCCCGGCCCGGGCAAACTCATACACAAACCATTTGACGACCCCTCCTTCGTCCAGGGAAACGAACAACAGGTTATGAACGCATTCCGTATAACCCGCGACCGGATAAGGGCCTTCGTTGAAACCTTGCCCCAAAGCCTCGAAGACTCCCCACAAAATGAAGCCTGACGATATCGAAAAGTACAGTTGCGCGGTCACCCTCTCGGATATGGAGGTCTTCGTCTTCCCCGAGCTGATGTACAGCCTGGTCCTGGCCGACATTATCAGCCCCGTCATCTGGCAGTGGCGAGAACTGGACTGCTTCCGCAAGCTCGAAAACAAGGACCCATACAGGAAGCTTATGCGGCTGCGCCAATTCATTATGGACCGCTACGACTTCAATCTCGACCTGGAAACCTGGGGCCTGACCAGCAAGAAAAGGGAACTCAAGCGATTCGAAAAGTACATCCGGCCCCAAGACATCGCCAAAAGCAACGCCCTGTTCGGCTACCACGGCGACCGGTACTACTTCGACGTGGACATCCGAAAACACTTCGGACTCGACAGGTACGACGACGACGTCATACCCTACTGGAAAACCGAAACCGTCGAGGCGATGGAGGCCTTCCAGTTGAAACCAAACTACGACAAGCCTGCCGGCGAATGTGTATCCCTGGCCGCCCTTTATGTCGCGGCGGCCTTCATCGTCTGCCGAATACCGCTCGACAATATATATATGATTTTGACGCCGCTGCACTCACAGAACTTCATCGACCTCCGCGACGGCCTTCTGACAAACAACAGGCGACTGCTTACCAGAACGATGTGGTTCAACGGAACCGCGATCTCGAACAAGGCACAGCGCGCACTGCGCAACGAAAGGGTCACCATCGTCGCGCACAACACCGGCTGGATACACTGCCTCTACGACCACGCGACAATCGACAAAAACTCATACCTCCATTTCACAAATCGACTCCGGTCCTATCTCTCGACGGGCCTGTCGTTGCTTTCCTTCGCCAGCTTCCTCAGGTCCTACCAGCAATACCAGAAGTATTTCCAGGTCTGCCGCGATTGTCACGGCCGACCCGAATTCGTCAAAGCCGAGACCCTCTTCCGCTACGAACATGGAAGCAACTACAAAATCGGCGACCGCACGCACGACAAGCTGCTCGCTGAAGTCTCCGACGAGGACTTCTGTAAGTACGAGCTGCCCGGCAGAATCCGCTGCGACAAATTCGTCGACTTCCTGAACACCGAAAAGCGCGACCTGAAAACCCCCCGGGGTAAAGCCGCCCTCACGCGTTTTCTCCAACCCGTCGTCCCAGACGCCGCCGCTCTCGTCGAACGGTTAGTCGACTTCATCCATATCGAACCGAAATTGCCCGACCCCGACAAGCACTACACGCCTATCCCCCCAATCAGACTTGACCCGGCACACGGCCGCGAACGGATTGTCGAATCGCTCCAGCAAGCCCGCGCCGCCAACCCCGTGGCGGACCTGGCCTTCTACGCGGCACGCGACATGGAAACCTGCCGCTGGGCACCGTTTGTCAAGGCCGCCGTCGAGCGAAATCCTGTCTCCCTGAAAGCCGCCGAAAATATGTCCATCGAACAGGTCTGCAACTGGCTGCGACAAATGCCCCCTGCCAGCATCTACGAAGGAAAACGACTCGCCCAGCCCGACGAGGTCGCAAATTACAATACCGCCGACGGCCTGGAAAAGGCCTTCACCCTCGCCAACATCATCCACAACAGAAACCCCGAACAGCAAATCATCCTCACCGTAGAAAACAACGACGTCGTCGTCGAAGCAGACCGGAAGTACCGCTTCGAATCGGCGAAGAATCTGTGTAAACAGGTTCGAATCCCGGCAGACACGCAAGCAGGGGCATAATATGCCTTACGAAGTGTTCTATGACTATGCCGCCGACATACTCGCCGAGTTCTGGGCCACGATGGCGGAGATGTCACCATACTTGCTGTTCGGCTTCTTCGTCGCCGGATTGCTGTCGGTCTTTGTTTCTCAGCAACTCGTCGAAAGACATCTCGGCGGCAGAGGCTTGCTGCCTCTGCTGAAGGCCTCCATCCTCGGCGTGCCCCTGCCGTTGTGCTCCTGCGGCGTCATACCCGTCTCAATGTCGCTCCACAAGCACGGCGCCGGCAAAGGCTCCACGATCTCATTTCTGCTGTCAACCCCACAAACCGGCGTCGACAGCATCTTCGTAACCTTCAGCCTCCTGGGGCCACTGTTTGCCGTCTTTCGACCGCTGGCGGCACTGTTCACCGGTCTGGTCGGCGGTTTGCTCGTTGATGCCTTCGCAAAAAACCGCGACAAACCGGAACAAACGACACCAAAATGCACAGATCCCTGCTGCCACCCCGAAAACAAGCGAAAACTGCTTCCCGGCCTGAAGTACGGCTTCATAACTCTGCCTCGTGACATCGGCCCAGCCATGCTCGTAGGCCTGGTAATCGCAGGATTCATCACCGCCCTTGTGCCGGACGGCTTCTTTGCCGAAAAACTCGGCACCGGAATCTTCGCAATGTTGATGATGATGCTCCTGGGAGTGCCTGTTTACGTCTGTGCAACCGCCTCGGTCCCCATAGCCGCCGCGATGATTGCAAAGGGACTCACTCCCGGCGCTGCCCTCGTCTTCCTGATGACGGGCCCCGCCACAAATGCCGCCTCATTCGTAACCATCTGGAAGGTCCTCGGCCGAGCTACCGCCGCAACCTACATCGCCACCGTCGCCGCCTGTGCACTGCTGGGAGGTCTCATCCTCGATCTGCTCGCTGCCGGCACAAACTTCAGCATCGTAACCAGGCCACGCTGGATGCTGCCGCCGGCGGTGAAATATGCCTCCGCCGTCGTGCTGCTTGTGATTCTGGGATTTGCCGTCGTCACAGGCCGCAAACACGCCGACGCCCAATAAAACCCCGCCGCCGCTACGCCCGCTCAACGGATATCTCAGCCCCGTCGCTGACCTCCTCCAGCCGCGACAAGTCACCCGTCACCTTCCCGATCACGTTCACCGCCGAGGCCGCCCGGATTTCATCGCCGCGCGAAGCGGGCGTCGGCCCGAAAAAGATGCAAAAGGCTTTGCCGTTCGGCCAGTAACCCATCTCACCTTTCTCCATTACTTCCCGGCTGCCTGCCTCCAGTTCGCAGCTCACCGGGATAGCAAAGTATATCTCCTGGCCCCATCGGTTCACGCTGCCCTTGATTGGAAGAGCCTCCAGAATCGCCTTCGCACAGGGCGTATCATTCAACTCCGCCTTGAACTCAATACCCGCCGCTTTTATCTTGATGCCTTCTGCCATCTCGTTGACCTCCAACACAGTCCACTCCAGCCGTCCACGCCACCGCACAACCCTTCCTCCATCCCAAGGCTTGCCTTGATAATATCCCGTCTCTGCCGCATACGCAACAGCACAACCCACCACCGGCCCCAAAAATTCAGCCTTGCCGCTTGATTACAAGAGCCGCTGCCCTTATCTTTGTCGCAGGCACGCTTGATCGTATCACGAAACAAGACCAATGGTATTGCCGGTGCCGACGGAGGACCGCTACGGATGGCCGTTCTTGTAGGGATTGATGAGGCGGGATTTGGGCCGCTGCTGGGCCCCTTGGTTGTTTCCTCCTGCGCGTTCGAACTGCCGCATAACCTCCGCACCGCCGATATGTGGCCCTTGCTGCGCCGCAGTGTAGGCAAAACCAGAAAACACCTCGCCGGCCGCCTGCTCATAAACGACAGCAAAAAAGCTTACTGCCGGTCCCTCGGCATCACGCACCTGCAGCGGACCGTACTGGCCGCCCTATGGTGCCTCGGCAAAAAGCCTCGCACCGTCGCCGACCTGCTGGAACAGGTGTCACCGAACACCATCAATAGGCTCTCGGCCTATCCCTGGTACGCCGACCTGGCCGAAAAACATCTCCACGCCGACACCACCGACATCCAGATCGCCGCCGACGTCTTCGCACGCGACCTCGAAAATCACCGCATCAGGCTCCTTGACCTCCGCAGCGTCTGCCTCGACGTCGCATATTACAACCGGATGATAAGCGCCGTCAAAAACAAGGCCGCCGTCCTGTTCTCCGCCACGGGCACGCTGATACAATCAGCCTTCGACGACTTCGCCCACAACGGCCTGAACGTAATCGCAGACCGCCAGGGCGGCCGGCTGCGGTACTGCAGGCAACTCCTGAAGATGTTCGAGCACCTGCAACTGCGAATAATAGACGAAAACTCAACCGCAAGCAGCTACGAACTCTCCCAGCCTCCCCGCCGGATGCAACTGCATTTCGTGGTCGGCGCCGATCGGAAATATCTACCCGCCTCGCTGGCTTCGATGGTAAGCAAGTACCTCCGCGAATTGCTCGTCGATAGCATCAACCGCTACTTTACCCGTTTCAGCGCAAACCTCAAACCCACCGCCGGCTACTGGAAGGATGGACTGCGATTCGTACGCCGGATAAAAACAGAACTACCCCACCTTGCCTTTGAAAGCGACCGGCTGGTCCGCTGCAGGTAACAAAAAAGGGAGACGGTTCTTGGGAAAGTTTTCATCACCCGGTCTCCCTTGTTGCAATGTGCCATTACCGGTAACCAAATGTGCGACCATTCTGCACCTGCAACGATAGTATAACTACGCCGACACTGCCCTGTTGTCAAGGGCAATTCCGAAAAAACTTTTTCTCCGCCCGCATACCTCCTGCCTCGGCCCACGCCTGCCGGAACCCTATTTCCAGCAGGCATCCGCCGGCTCGAGGTCGCAATCCAGCCACTGCACCATCCAAAGGGCCAGGTCTTTCAGGTCCACCTCGCAATTGCCGTCCAGGTCCGCCGGCATCTCCGACATACAAACCGTCCGAACCGCCGAAAGAATCCTCGTCTGGGCCCCGTCGCTGGACTCCCACGCCACGTTCGAGCCTGACACGACCGGATACTTATCGTCGCCTTCATCCTGCGTCAACCTGGTCGTCGTCCCAAGGTCGATATTGTAAAAATACACGTCCCGGTTCCCCGCGTCGTCGCTCTGCCATACCAGATGGCAGCCGTCCAGGTCCAGATAATCATCGTCCGCCCCGTTATCCGTTACCTTCGTCGTCACCTGCGAGGAAAGGTCATACAGGTAGATTTCATTGTCGCCGTCGTTGGCCGTCCACACCACCCGCGCACCGTCGATCAGCGGGTTCCAGTCCGCGTACGCATTATTGGTAATCCTGGTTGTCTGCTGCGTACTTATGTCATATATGAAAATCTCCGTGTCCGAACCGTCGCTGCCGCACCACACAACGTTTTTGCCCGAAACGTGGGGGCTCCAGTCATCGACGCTGTTGTCCGTTAGCTGCGTAGTCGTACCATTCGAATAGTTATACAGGAACACTTCCACGTCCGCCCCCGAAATACCCTCCCATACCAGGTAAGGACCCGACATCTGCAGCTCTACATCATCATAAGAGTTATTGGTAACCTTCGTCGTCGTCGCAGTAACCGTGTCATACACAAATACTTCCAGGTCGCCGTCCGATTCACCGCACCACGCCACAAGCGGCCCGTCCACCTGCAGGTACATGTTGTCCCAACTGTCGTTCGTTACCTGGATCGTCGAACCCGTGGTCGTATCATAGAGAAAAACCTCCGAATCGGCTCCGTTGTGGCCTTCCCACACGATGTAATGGCCGCTGACCTGCGGAACCTTGTCGTCGTAGTCGTTATCGGTTATCTGCATCGTAACATTCGTCTCGGTGTTGTGGCAGTATATCTCCCAGTCGTGGCCGTCGTAGCCCTGCCAGACTACCCAGCACCCGTCCATCCTCACGTAACGGTTGTCGGTGACTGCCTCGCTCACCTCGTTCGTCAGCCACCCGAGCACCCGACCCGCACATATCCTCAGCGACCAGTCGTGCAACATACCTGTATCGCCGGACGCCGTGTCGCTGATTTCCAGCGTCCACGTCCCGTTCGGGTTCTCTCCCTGCAGCTTCGCCAGAACGTACATACTCTGAAAACTGCCCGTAAACGGCGCCGAACCCGCGCTGATATGTGTCGATGCCCCGTCGTCAAACACCGTGCCCACGAAGTTATCACCTGTACCCCCCACGCCCTTACAAAGCGTGATGCGCGTTCCTGCCGGGCTGACCAGCCGAATATCGAGCTGGCTGTCGCAACTGTGTGCCAGCTCATCCAGTGTCACCGTAACCTTCGTTATGTACGGGTACATCCCTGACACCTCCACCATCGACGTGATCGTCGTATTGTCCGGTATTATCTTCTCCACATCGCTCGAAACGAAGGTAACGCACTGAGCCTGCGCATAAGAGCACCAGGTCAATACCAGAAACACTCCCGCCGCCGGAACTATCCTCTTCATCACGTTCACTCCTGCCTGCTGAACCTGTAGTCCGTCCTCCCTGCACGCTGTCTCGGTACATCCCTGCCTGGACCACTGAGGTCCTTTTCCGGCTTTTTCACAGGCCGCCCGGGCCTTGCTCAGCCGGTCTATGGACGTGGGCAGCAGATCTTCGGTCTGCTGTCGATTGTGGAAAGCGTTTCAACCCCCCTTGACCGCGCTAGGGCCTTTATGGGCAACACCTTCCTCCATACTACGGATTTTACCCAATTATTATACCCGCCCCCGGCCCGATTGTCAATACCGCCGCCGCACAAATAACTAACACCAGGATCGTGCCAATATCGGCCCCTACAATCTCTATCACGCACATCCACCCCAACAAAGCCCTTCGCCCCTCGACTGCCCGAATATCCTTGTCCCGACGCAGCGTCCCCGATATAATCGTCACCGCTTGCATCGTAACTTGGGATACCTGGCACCGGCCGGCAGCACGCCCCGGCACGCAAAACCCTGCCGGGCTCCGCCCGAAGCCGTCCGGGCCCACGCATTGAGGATTCATTATGCAAACGCCGAGCAAAAAACTCGACCCCCACAAACCAATCACTCGCCGCCGGTTCATAAAGACCACAGGCCTGGCGGCAGCCGGCGCGGCCCTGGCGGGCTGTCAAACCGGCTTGGACCTCTTCGCCGGCCCAACACCAAAGCCCAGGCCCAATATCCTCTTTGCCATCGCCGACGACTGGTCCTGGCCCCACGCCTCCATTGCCGGCGACCTCGTCGTAAAAACGCCCACCTTCGACAGCCTGGCTCGCCGCGGCGTATTATTCACCAACGCCTTTGTCACCGCCCCATCCTGTACACCCTCCAGGGCCTCTATCCTCACGGGCCAGTGGCACTGGAGGCTCGAAGACGGCGCAAACCTCTTTGGAACGCTGCCGGCAAAGTTCCCTGTCCTGCCCGACCTGCTCGAAAATGCAGGCTACCACGTCGGATATACCGGAAAGGGCTGGGGACCCGGCTCCTACAGGCCCGGCGGACGTACACGCAGCCCCGCCGGACCCAGGTACAAAAGCTTCGCCCACTTCCTCAACACCCGCCCGAAGGACCGGCCTTTCTACTTCTGGTTCGGAAGCCGCAACCCCCATCGGCCGTACAAGCAAGGTTCAGGCCTCGCCAGCGGTATGAACCTCGCCGACGTAAACGTCCCTCCCTGCCTGCCGGACGACCAGGTCGTCCGCTCGGACATCTGCGATTACTACTACGAGGTCCAGCAATTCGACCGCCAGGTCGCCAGGCTGCTCGAATTGTTGAAAGATACCGGCCAGTTTGAGAACACCCTTATCGTAATGACCAGCGACAACGGTATGCCCTTCCCCCGCTGCAAGTGCAACCTCTATGACGGCGGCACTCACGTCCCTCTGGCGGTGTGCTGGCCCGGCCGCGTCAAGCCCGGCCGCCGCGTCTCTGACTTCGTAAGCCTCGCAGACCTGGCTCCCACCTTCCTCCAGGTCGCAAACGCTGAAATCCCTCCACAAATGACAGCACGCAGCTTCCTTGATGTACTGTTGGCAAGAAAATCCGGCCGCGTCTCGCCGCTGCGCGACAGCGTGCTGACCGGCCGGGAGCGACACGTGGTCTGCAGGCCGAACAACGCCGGCTATCCGATGCGCGCCATCCGCACCGACCGCTTTCTCTACATCCGCAATTTCAAGCCCGACCGCTGGCCCGCCGGCGAACCACAATGGAAAAAACCTTACTGGCCGAAGACACCTTATGGTGACATCGACGCATCACCAACCAAGAGCTTTATGATGAAACACAAAGACAGCCCCGACGTGGCAAACCTGTTCAAACTCGCCTTCGAAAAAAGACCCGCTGAGGAGCTTTACGACCTCCGCAAGGACCCCGGCCAGCTAAACAATGTAGCCGACGACCCAGCCTACGCGCGCGTCAGGGAGGAACTGTCGGCGCGCCTGCTGGCCGAGCTTGCAGCCACAG
>CAYSBK010000086.1:0-9680 GCA_964429265.1 uncultured Pirellulales bacterium
GCTGAATCTGCTGGCTGGCGATGTTGCTGGTCATAATGATGACGGTGTTCTTGAAATCGACCGTCCTGCCTTTGCCGTCGGTGAGCCGGCCGTCGTCGAATATCTGCAGCAATACGTTGAACACCTCCGGATGGGCCTTCTCGATCTCGTCGAGCAGCACAACCGAGTAGGGTTTCCTGCGAACCGCCTCGGTGAGCCGCCCCCCCTGTTCATAACCCACGTATCCCGGCGGCGCACCTATGAGCCTGGCCACCGAGTGCTGCTCCATAAACTCGCTCATATCCACGCGGACCATCGCGTTCGGGTCATTGAACAGGAACTCCGCCAGCGCTTTGGCCAGTTCCGTCTTGCCTACGCCGGTCGGACCGAGAAACAGAAACGAACCGATAGGCCGGTTCGGGTCGCCCAGACCGGCACGGTTCCTTCGCACCGCATTGCACAGCGCCGAAACCGCCTCATCCTGCCCGACAACCCTGGTGCGAATCTCCTGTTCCATCTTCATCAGCCGCTCCCGCTCACCGGAAAGCAGCCTTGCCACCGGAATCCCCGTCCATTTGGAGACCACCTCGGCTATATGTTCCTCGGTAACCTCGTTGCGTATCAGCTTGCTGCCGTTGGATTTGGCAAGTTGTGACTCTTTTTCCTCGAGCTGCTTTTTCAGGCTGGTAATCGTATCGTATTTGAGCCTGGCAGCCGTCTCGAGGTCACCGCGACGCTGGGCATCCTCGAACCGGTTCTGGGCCTCTTCAAGCTGCTGTTTTATCTGCTTTATCTGGTCGATTTCCTTTTTTTCTTTCTCCCACTCGGCCGTGAGTTTCTCATCCTGCCGCTGCAGTTCCGCCAACTGCTTCTCGGTGTTCTTGAGCCGCTCCTTGCTGGCCTGGTCGGTCTCCTTTTTCAGCGCCTCGCGTTCAATCTGCAGTTGCATAATCTTCCGCCGCACGTTGTCCAGCTCGGCCGGCAGAGAGTCGTTCTCAATCCGCAGCTTCGACGCCGCCTCGTCAACAAGGTCGATGGCCTTGTCCGGAAGCCACCTGTCCGAGATATACCGGTTCGACAGCGTCGCCGCAGCAACCAGCGCCGAATCGCTTATCCGCACCCCGTGATGCGCATCGTAGCGGTCTTTAAGCCCCCGCAGTATCGCTATGGTCTCGGCCACGCTCGGCGGGTCTATCATGATCGGCTGGAACCGCCTCTCAAGCGCCGCGTCTTTCTCGATGTACTTGCGGTACTCGTCGATTGTCGTCGCCCCGATGCACCGCAACTCGCCACGCGCAAGCGAAGGTTTCAGCAGGTTGCCCGCATCCACCGAACCCTCGGCCTTGCCGGCACCGACAACCGTGTGCAGCTCGTCGATGAACAGGATAATCTGCCCCTGCGAGCCAACCACCTCTTTCAGAACCGCCTTGAACCGGTCCTCGAACTCGCCCCTGAATTTCGTTCCTGCTATAAGCGCCCCCATATCCAGCGCGATAACACGCTTATCCTTCAGGCCCGCCGGCACGTCACCGGCCACTATCCGCTGCGCAAGACCCTCCACGATGGCCGTCTTGCCCACGCCGGGCTCGCCAATAAGAACAGGATTGTTCTTGGTCCGGCGGTTCAGCACCTGCATGCACCGGCGAATCTCTTCGTCCCTGCCGATGACCGGGTCCAGCTTGCCGTTCCTGGCCATCTCCACAAGGTCGATGCCGTACCGCTGCAGCGCCTGGTACTTGTCTTCGGGATTCTGGTCGGTAATCTTCTGGTCGCCGCGCAACTGGCGGATGGCAGCTTCTATCCGCTCCGGGTCCACTGCGTTCAATCGCAGGATTTCCCTGGCATCCGTCTGTACCGACGCAAGCGCCAGCAGCAGGTGCTCGACGCTGAGGTATTCGTCGCCCATTTTGTCGGCCCGGTTCTGTGCGTCCAGCACCACCTGGTTCAGCCCGGGGTCGGGCATAAGTTGCACGTCGCCCTTGGCCTGTGGCAGCCGGCCGACCTCACTGTCCGTCATTTCCCTTATCCGCGAAACGTTCGCGCCGAGCTTTTTCAGGATGCCCACGGCGATACCCTGCTCGTCGCTGCATATCGCGCTTAGCAGATGAAGCGGCGAAACCACCGAGTGCGATTTCGCCATCGCAAGCTGCTGTGCCGTCGCCAGCGCTTCCTGCGCCTTCAATGTAAACCTGTCAAATCTCATCTCTACCGGCTCCTTACCAATTCACACCACCACCGCACGTCCCCTCGGCCGGAACTGTGCAAATACCGTGCCGCAAACACCACTAAGACGTAACTATCGCACCCAAAAGAAGTTACAACGCATCACTTCACTGGCCGGCTTTGCCAGATTGGCAGCCTTCCTGCCCACTGCCGACCTGGACCGTGGGGTTGCTCGGCCGGCGGAGACTGCCTGTAATCGCCCATCCCAAAAAAATCTATTTTTTTCTTGACACTAATGCCGGCCGTGCGAAAATCGAAGTTGCCGAAAGAGGTGAGCTGAGAGGATGTGCAAATCTCGCCGCCCCTGAGTACTTGCCGGGCACCTGCGGAGTTGCTGAGAAAGTGAAGAACCGGCGTGAAAAAAGGATTGAGGGTCAAGATCTCAGGAGGGCCCAGATGATGAGAATATCCATCTTTTCGGCGGCAGCGGCGGCAATTTTACTTTTCGGCATTGTCCGGGCCGAGGACTACAATCCGCCTGACTGGAGAGGCCAGGACAATACAACCGTCCAATTATGGGAGTTCGGCGACGATAATCCGACCCCGCCACCGGATTACGTCAGCAATCCGTTCGGCTCGCCCAGCCTCGAGGTAACCGGCAGCGCCCCATGGACCATCTGGCTTGCCAGCGACCACGGCCATACCGGTGTATGGAAGTTCGAGGACTACATCCAGGTAGACATCCCAAACCTCGACCAGCAGAACGCCTACAAGGAAATATGGCTGCAGCTTATTATGTCAGCCGAGCGACTCAACGAGACCAACCCCGTCATCAGCGCCATTCCAGGCGCCGGCCCCCTCGAACTCATCGACAAGCAGCAAATCGACGACTATTACTGGAGGGCGACATATTCGCTGACTATTGAGCCAAACCCGGCCTCCGAAACGATATACATCCAGCCTCGTGACTGCACGCTCTACCTCGACGAGCTTGTCATCGACACCATTTGCGTTCCTGAGCCGGCCACGATTATGCTGATGGGTCTGGCCGCCATAGCCCTGCTGCGAAAACGAACCGGTCCGTAGGCAGCCACTGACAATGCCTCTTGTCTCACGCGACTGCGGATAATAGCGCAGTTCTGCGCGATTTGCCGCCGGGTAGTTTCATCCTTATACATCCCCCCCATAAGTACACCGAATTTTCCCCGTTGAACAACCCGATCGGCCTTGTAATATATTATCACCGGATATAAGTCCACGAACAATGTGCGTCCGTCGGCAAAGGTGAAACCATGGACCTCGGACCTGCTCAACTCGGCAAATGGCTGATAATCGCGGGCCTTGCGATCGCCCTGCTCGGCGTCCTTACGCTGGCATTGGGAAAGGTCGGTCTTTTCAAACTGCCCGGAGACTTACAGTTCGGCGGCAAGAACTGGCGAATCTACATCCCCATAGCAAGCTGCATCATCATTTCAGCCTTGCTGACGCTTCTTCTGTGGTTGATCAATTCCCTCCGCAGGTAATCGTCGTGCATCTTCCCGAACCGCCGACTCAGTCAACCTTCCTGTAATATTGTGCTTCTTTCTCCGACAGTCTGCCCTGTCGTATCAACCTGCGAACGCGGGTGATGTCCACGTCCCTGGGCTGGCCCGCCGAAGCCACCACGCCCGGCTTGCTGAACCCGGCCGCACCGGAGACCTCCGCCAATCTTTTCGCCGACACCGCCGACAAAATCACCGCCAGCCCAACCACCCCCGCTACGAAACAGCGACCCGCGATAACAGCACGCCTATGGCTGACGTCGCGTCGCTGCCGCAGCGGCAGGATCGGCGCTCGCTCAAACCTGCACCTGTCGCAGTAAATACAGTCGAGCCGGTCGTTCTTTGTCACCCCGAACTCGCACCTGCCGAACTTCTTTGCCGGAAGCAACCGCCGCAGCGGCGCCGCCGCATTAAGCAACGACAGAAACGCCCCTGCCGGGCACAGGTACCGGCACCAGAACCGCCCGTAAAAAATGCCCGCCACCAATGATACGATAATACTCACGGCAACCGCCCGCTGCAGCGAGAAATTGAACACCGACACCAGCGGGTCGGCCGCAAGGGCTCTCTTGTCGCGTGAAAGGAAGAAAACAACTACCAGCACGAACAGCACGACGTACTTCATGAAACGACCGACGCCCATACTGTCCCGGTCCGGCACCGGCTTGAGGTCTTTCGGAACCAGGTAACTCAGCAGCTCCTGAACCGCCCCGAAGGGACACATCCAGCCGCAGTACATATTGCCGAACACCAGAACCAGCCCCGGCACGCCCACCGCAAGCAAAAACGCCGAAGACAGACCCACCGCCGGAATCCGCCCGCTCAGCAAACCTACGACTTGTTCGGTTGAGTACTGCACGTTAAGAATCAATCCCCCGCCCACCGCAACAAGAGCAAGCACCACCACCCTGAGCCACGCTCCCCCGGCGTAAATCGCAACCAGCGCAACGACCGCGACACCGGCCAGGTATATCGCCGCACGCTCGGGCTTTTGCAGGGTCATCGCTTGCCCTTCGCCCGCCACTGGCAGCGCCAGAATCTCCGATGCGAACCGCCGCGCCGAAACCGTCAGCGAATCCAGCACCGCACGCGAGCTTATCGTCGCACCCGAGACCGCATCAACTCCGGCAAAAGGCCCGGCCCCGAACAGGTTATATCCACCGTCGGTCAGTTTTTGCTGCCAGCCTTCCAGCATCGCAAGGTATGCCGGTGTCTCATTCGACCGAACAATGTGAAAATCAACGAGTCTGCCATCCCTGTCTACGTGCACGGCGATATTCAAAGCCCCGCCGAAACCCCGCACTTCCGGCGCAAGCTCACGCGTGCTGAATATGTAACCCGAAGGCTCATTTCCATCAGCGTAAACTTCGAAGTATCGCACTTTCCGCCCGCCTACGCTGCCGGAAGCCGCCACGATCCTGTTCTGACCCGCCAGTGCCTGTGCCGTTTCGACTGGCAGAACCACCCGGAGCCTCCCGGCCGCCGACGCCACCAGGTCTGAACAGATAATCACCGCAATCGCCGCAGCAAGCAGACAGTACCCGGTAGCCCGCAACCGGCCCTGCAGACCCACAGTAAACGCCACCGCCGGCTTGTATCGCCTCAAGGCCGCAAGCGGTGCGTTCGCTATCGCAACCGCCGCAAGTACCAGCAGGCTCACCCTCGCGCCCAGCACCGGCAGCATCCCAAGGCTGACCACCAGAGCACCAACGGTGGCTCCAAAATGGTCCGCTGCTTCCAGCCTGGCACCGGCCGCCGTCGCCCCGAACCCCGCCTCCGCAAGCTGCCTGGCCGCCAGCGGAAAATATCCCCCCAAGACACAGCCTGCCGCGACAAACGCCAGACCGAAATGAACGTGCCCCCACACCTGGACGGCCCCAAACGCGATTATCCACAGTAACACCAGATGCACCGCCAGCACCACCACCAGCAGCAAATCGCAGCCGATTCGCCTGCCCGGCTTTGCAAACATGCCGGCAAGCAGTCCGCCCGCCGTAAGGCCCAGCATAAAACCAGACGAAACCAACCCGATATGAAGATAAAGTGACCCGTATCGCATCTGGTAGAGGTACATCAGTATCAGTGCTATCGCCATTCCTCCGAAACCGGCCGTCAATACCAGAAAGCTGCTTTCAAAACTTGACGGCACCGCCTCGCCGCCCGCCGACCGGGACCTCAGCCTGTACAGCAACCGCACCACGACCACCACAAGCACCGGCACCACAAACACCCACACGCCCGCCACGCAAAGCCGTTTCACGAACCGTGCAACGGGAGAACCCGCCTGCCGGCTCAATAGCAACAGGCTGTACAGGTGAGCCAGCGGCCGCGAATCCGTGTTCACAAGAAGCTGTCTCGGCAGGTCCGTCTTTTCATAAGCGTCCATCGCCTTGGCCGCGCGGTCCGGCAGGTAAATCGAAAACAACGCTTCCGGCGAAAGCAACGATTGTCCATTCTCAATCCCGGCAAACCGGTCCCGCAGCGTTCCCGGCTCGTCCGTAAGGGCCTCGCCGTCACCTGCTATGAACCAGGTGTGCTCACCCGGCACCAGCACCAGCCTTTGAAAC
This sequence comes from uncultured Pirellulales bacterium, assembly GCA_964429265.1. Classification (GTDB taxonomy): domain Bacteria; phylum Planctomycetota; class Phycisphaerae; order Sedimentisphaerales; family Anaerobacaceae; genus CAYSBK01. Next base: position 6,251 of record CAYSBK010000086.1, read on the forward strand.
ACTTCCAGCAGCGTGCACCGCACCGACGCCCCCAGGTTGACAAGTTCCGTGCCCAGAACGTTTTCACCACCCGCCACTTGCACCGCCACCACGCCCTCTCGTGACAGGCTGTGGCGAACCTGATGGTAGAACTGCCTTGTATAAAATCGGTTCAGCACCGAGCTTGTCGCCGCTCCCACGTCGATGACCACAATGTCGTAATAGTCCTTCTTCTGCGCCAGAAGCTCCCGGATTTCACCGCTGAAAAACTTCAGCCGCCTGTCCCTGACCCGGTACTGGTCCGGCACAAACCCGTTTATCCGCCGAATGTATTCGCTGTCGCAACCTGTCCACGTAACCTCCTCGATCTGCGGCAGCACCAGCAAACGCTCGCACAGCGCCAGACCCGAACCTGCAACGAGCACTCTCCTGGCGTCGGGCTTCTGGCTCAAAACTATCGCCGCGGTCCTGCCCGCACCGGCTCGCTCCGGCAGCGATTCAACAACCGAACCTTCACGAATCACAACCCACTGCTTGCCATAGTGGCCATACAGGTACTGTGCCTGCGCCGTCTGAAAAGACCCTTCCAGGCCGCTGCGACCGAGCAGCTCGCGCCAGCGTATCGCCTGCAGCTTATGGCCCAGCGACTCATCCAGACCGGCGCCCAGTCCCACGAACAACGCGCCCGGCACAAGCACCGCCGCCATCGCCGCCAAACGCGGCCTTGCCGACCCGGCCGCTGCGGCAATCCGCACCGCAGCCACCGACAACGACAGCACCAGCGAAATAATGAAAAACACCCGCGCGGGACTTACCTCGTACCCCAGCAGAATCGTCACCCCAATCCCACCGGCAAAACTGCCCGCCGCCTCCAGCACGTAAACCCGCCACACCGCCGCCCCCGTGCTGCGCTCAAACCACCGGCACGCCAGCGGAAACAACGCCCCGGTCAGAAGGCTCACCGGCGCATTAACCAGCAGCGACAACACCAGCATCTGCCGTATCGACAGCAGTTGATACGCCTGCATTCCTGCTATCCGCCTGGCCCAGACAATCAGCACCATCTCCAGCAGGAATGCCGGTATGTATAAAAGGAACAATACGTCCACAACCCGCGACAGCTTCTCCGCAAGCCCGCGAACCCTGCCCACCCCCAGCGCCCCAAGCCCGATCCACGCAAACCAGCACCCGAAGAAAATCCCCACGCTGATATCGGTGCTTTCGAACGTCGTGATGTACTGCCGGAAAAGCAGCGCCTGCGCCGCGATGGTGAAAAGGCCGTAACTTATTATGAGAACGCTGCGAGCGGCCCTCATCGCTGCTCACCAAAAACCTCGGCCTGGAAAACGAGAAAGCTTGCGCCGGACTTCCACGCTGCGGTGTCAAGCCCGGCCTTTTGCGAAAGGTGCGACAGCGTCTGCTCGAGGTCCCACCCCTGCTCCGGCGCGACCTGCGGCAGGTACACCGCGGAATGGCCGTTCTTTCTCAGGACGATACCGTCGGTGCCCAGCCGTATCTGCTCCGGCGAGTCCACCGGCTCCGGGCTGGTCAACGCCGATATCTCGATCGTTATCGCATCCAGTTCATCCTCCTGCAGCGGCGGAAATCGCCGGTCCCCGAAGGCAGCGTTTATCGCGTTGCGCATCACCGACCTGTAAAGCGGCCGCTGCGGAAAAATATCACCTATACACCCGCGAAGCCGGTGGTCCTTCTTCAGCGTCACAAACGCCGCCCGCGGAACCCGCATCGCCGCCGTAATCTCCACGCCAAGCTGCTGCGCCTCGGGCAGCCGATGATTCTTCAGTGCGTACGCTATCGTCTTCCTCGCCAGCGCCAGCAGCCGCTGCTTATCTTCCTCGCTCAGCCGCGATTGCTGCGGCTCGGCCGGGCCGGTCTTCTTCCACCGGCCCGTAAAGGCCACCGAAAGGTAACTCACCGAGTTCGTATAATCACCGGTCAGCTCCCCGGACGTGGCATACTTCACCAGGTGCACCTGGCAATCACCCAGCATCGACAAGAGAATCGCTATCGGAACGCGGCCGCACACGCTCGCCGCCGTGCCGGTCGTGTACTTCAAAAAACCCTCCACGTCACGGTCGGCGATAAGCTCGTATGCCCCCATGTCCAGTTTCCTGAGCTGCTGCGGGATGTCCTGCTTGAACGGAACATTGTTGTATCGAGGTCCGTAATGAACGAAATCGCTGCTGGCTATCACCAGCGTTTCATCGTCGATCAGCCCCGCCAGAATCCTGCCGGCCTGACGCACCGTCTCCAGCGAGCAGTCACCGGCCACGATGGGAACCAGCTTGAAATCCTTCAAGCGGTACTGCAGCAGCGGAACCTGTATCTGCACGCTGTGCTCGTACTTGTGGGCATACGGCAGGTTTCTGAACAGCCCGAACTTCAAGAGCTTCTTGATGAAATCCACGTCCAGCGGCACACGCCCCAGCGGCGTCTCGTAGTGCGTAACCATCGGAACGCTCAGCATCTGCTCCATAGGTGCCCTGTGGCTGGGGCCGATGACTATCACGCGCTTGTACTGCCTGTTCAGGGTCTTCAGCCCTTCCGCGGCCACCTGGCCCGAATAACGATACCCGGCGTGTGGCTCAATCAGCGCGATAACGTTGTCCAGAGGCTTCGCCTTCGCCTTGCGAAAAAACCCCTCGACCTGCTTGTTCAGTTCATTCGCATCGGCAGGGTACCAACCGCCCGCAAGCCGCGAACGCAGCACCGTCTCCGATCCGCCTTCAGAAACAGCAGCAAACCCCGGAAATATCACCACCGCAAAAATTACGCCGAAGGCCGACCATCTCCGGGAACCACTTGTTGTTTTATTTCGACCGGTCATTTCAGCCACTCCATCTTGATTCATATTCCATTTCGTTCAGCTTTCCGACGGGGCCTGGATACTGCCTCATCGGCCTGGCACGAACGAACCGCCGCGGCACCGCTTTTTCCTTCAGCCGAAACAGACCCGCCGCAACCACCCCTACCACCGCCAGCAAACGCTCGATAAATCTCCGACGTGTCATTGCCACACCCCATATATCTGGTAACCGCAATCCGGACAGCAGCCACCGCTGATGCGGTTCTGCAATATCCGGTACACGACGCGCTCGATAAGAAGCTTTTTGCACTTGGGACAATACGTGTTTGAGCCTGTCTTGCTCGCTATGTTCCCGATGTAAACGTACTCCATGCCCTCGTTTGCCGCGATATCCCGTGCCATATCCAGGGTAGCCGCGCTCGTGGCCGGCAGGTGACGCATCTTATATCGGGGAAAGAATCTCGAAAAGTGCAGCGGCGTCTCCGCCCCGAGGTTCGCCTTCACCCACCGCACAAGCTTGCGGATGTCCTCCGGCCTGTCGTTCAGAGTTGGAATGATCAGGTTCGTCACCTCAACCAGTACCCCAGAGGCCTTCGCAATTACCAGCGCATCCTGCACGGGCTT
>CAYSBK010000087.1:0-6566 GCA_964429265.1 uncultured Pirellulales bacterium
GCCCGTGTGAACGGGGTCGCCCGGAGCTGTTCCGAGGAAGATGAGCGCGCCGGTCCAGTTATCCCAGCCGTCGACCCACACAGCGGTCAGGTCGCCGTCGCTGGCATAAGCCTCGAAATCATCAACGATGAGGTAGTCGGCGACGGTGAAGGTCCAGACCTTGCCTTTCCAGAGATTCGGCTCGGTGTTATTGACCTGGTCAACGCGCCAGTAGTAGGTAGTATCGAGCTCGAGCGGGCTGGGCGGGTCGTAACTGTTGGCCGCCAGCCTGCCGATATAGACGGCGGAGGTGGTATCGGCGTCGTTGACATCGTCCCAGTTGGTTCCCAGATACAGGTCGTGCTGGTCGGTATAGTTGCCCGGCCTCCAGACGAGATTGGCATCCCGCGGCACGTCGGTCCGGCCGTCGAACGGCTCAGGCGCCCACGCCAGCCAGAGGTCGCCGCCCCTGAACTCCGCTTCTACTTCGAGCCTGGTCAAAGCCCTGTCATAAACCTTGAAGTCGTCCATCGCACCGACGTACTCGTAGTTCGAACTCCAAGGGACGGAACCCACCTTGAACGCCGCCCCCTGGACGTTGGACATACTTGCCGCTACGCCGCTCTTGGAGGCGATGGGGGTTGCGTCGAAATAGACCTCCATCTTGTCCTGTGTTTCGTCCTTGATGAAGACGAAGTGATGCCAGCCGGTGCTTGGGGTGATGAGGGTTGTCAGCAGGTCGTTGGTATCGTTGCCCGCGCGCCAGTAAAGCTGACCGGCGGTATCCGGCACGGCCGCGTTGATCTGGTAGAGTCCTGTCTCGCCGCCATAGCCGGTGCCGAAGACCCAGTTGTCGTCCTCATTGTTGTAGTTATCCTTGAGCCAGACTGAGATACTTATCTCGCCACCAAGGTTGGCGAGCGCTGCTGGAGGGACATCAATGACGGTCTCGGCATCATCGTTCACATCGAATATCCGACAGCCGCCGCGGTTGCCGTTGTTGGGGTCCCACAGTGACTCGGGCCCGTCGAGAGCTCCGTCGTGACCGTAGCCCGAGGAGTCGGTCGCCACAAAGCCGCCGGCCTCATCAAACTTGTACCATACCAGCATATTCGGGTCGATGATGGGGCTTTCGGTGGTGAATTGCCAGACTTTTCCCTTGTACGTGGTGGTAGCATCGACGGCGTCGACCCGCCAATAGTAGGTAGTGGTGTATTCGAGCGTGCCGCTGGGATCGTAGCTGTTGGCTCCGACGACGTTGGCGTACTCGACGTTGGCGTGACTGGCGGTGGTTGCGTCGTTCACGTCGTCGTAATTGGTCGCGAAATACACGTCGTGCGAAAGCGCCGTGATACCGCCTGTCCATTGCAGCACTACATCCCTGTCGACGTTCTTACTGCCGTCGGCGGGGTCGGGATAGAGTGCGTAATGCGGGTCGGGCGGTATGGCCGTCACCACCGTGTTGCCGTCCACCAGTTGCACCAGGACCGTACCCTCGCCGTCGTAGGCGGTAATCTGGCCTGCAGCGACGTTGGCATCGATTGCATCGCGCACGTCGCCCCATATCCGCAGCTCGCCGTCATTCTCGATGTCAACGCGCCAGTCGTCGGTGTAGGTAGCCTCATCTCCCCCGGCGGAGCCGCCGTGGATAAACTCGTTGCAGTCGATAACGCCGCCGTCCAGATTCAGGAAGATATTGCCGCCGCGGGTTGCCGCGCCGGGAAAGCGGAAAACCTGCAACACGCGGATCAGACCCCCGCTCATATTGATGTTGATTGGGGCCGAACCACGAAGACCGCCCATATCCATATTGCTCTCAACGATGATGGTTCCTCCGCTCATATTGATGTCGCCGCCGCCGTTATCGCCGATGACGAGCTCGTCGGCGATATGCAGGTATCCTCCGCTCATATTGACGTAGAACCAGCCCGACTCGTCGCCCCCACGAAAAGCACCGTCAACGTTGATCTGGGCATTGCCGCTTATGTTGACGATGCTGATGCCGTTGTCGGTGCCTCGCCAGGTTCCGCCGACATTCACGTTCGCATCGTCGGTGATGTTGATTATCGCGGTGCCGGTCCCGTCACGCCACATCCACTCGTCCACGTTCAGGCTGCCGGTACCGCTGATGTCCATAACCTGCGTCTGGCCGAAGTTCGGGTCCGGGCCGTTGATTATGTCGGGCTTGGCCGCACAGCCCGTTCCGATTACGGGCCCTCTGTCCGGCGAGGTTTGGTCAATAATGGCGGTGTCGCCCGAGGCAGGGACGTCATTGCCGCTCCAGTTGCCCTCGGTGCACCAGGAGTCGTCCCCGGCTGCGGCGTTTGTCCAGGTTCTGTCGCCGGCCACACCGACCGCGGCCAGACAAACCGCCAACACGGCACATGCAAGAATAGATGTCCTCTTCACCATAACAGACCTCCTTCCTGAGCACTATCAACGATTGTCCGGGGTGGCGGCCTGGGCGGGTGTGCCCAAAACCCACCTCCATCAACCGCAAAGAGGCCTGTTATAGGAATAGATCCCTCCTCGCCATACGCCAGGCGAGTGTCTTACCGGCATCAATCCTTGCAACAAACCCCCAGCGGCCGTTGCCACCGTAAACTCACATAGCCAACCCACCGCGGCCCTCCACAATAGAGGGCGACTGGCTAAACTGCTGCGGCAGGTCTCAACCTACCGTCTCGGTCCGATTCTGCCGAACAAAAGGGCGTGGCAAAAGTTGTGTTCCGGCCCCCCCCAACGTGCACAAGCCGGACACATTCTTGACTATAGCAATTTTACCTCAAGCCCCGTGTTGCTGTCAAGCGGAATTTTCTCGGACCTGGGGCATTCGAATAATCCCTGGGGCGGTGGCTTGACAAGGCGACGGCCGGACTATATAATCAAGGTGTAATAGGCCACGCTGTGGGCCCCACAGCGGGTAGATGTGAAAAAGCGATTGGTAGCCAGTGATGACGATTTTCGAGCAAAAAAGGTGTTCGGTGCTGTCCTATTGCGTGCTCGTGTTGGTTTTGTGCGCATTCGGCTGGTCGCTCGTCGGCTGCTCGACGGCCCAGCCGGGCGAAACAATGGCTGAAGGCCACAGGAGACACAAGCGCATCCTGAGCACAAGTCAACAGCAGTTTATGTCCGATTTAGACATGGTACTGTTGTTCGACAAGCCGAGCAAGCTCAGCGACAGGACGGTGCCGTAAAGTCAGGCCTGTAGTTCAGGGATGAACAACAAGTAGCAGACAGCGGACAGCCAACTCGTACGACGAAATGCTGGAAACGCTCGTTGATTATCTGCGGCGTGTCGCAATGAACCCGTGGTGGGTCGTTGCGATAGAGCTGTCCCTGATCGGGCTGGTGGTGTACTGGCTGGTCGACTTCCTGGAAGGTACCCGGGGGGAAAGGCTTTTCCGCGGGGTGATATTCATCCTCATCGTCGGATTTATCGTTCTGAAACTGATCGTGGGGCGGTTCGGTTTTGAGCGACTTCAGTACCTTTACAATGGTTTCCTGGTGTTCGTGCTGATAATCGCGGTTGCCGGTTTCCAGCCGGAAATCCGGCGTGCGTTGATAAGAATCGGGCAGCCGAGGTTCTTGGCGCGGAGTTCACAGAGGCTTGCGCGGGCGATTGAGGAGATAGTTGCGGCGACCACGGCGCTGGCGCAGAGCAAGACCGGCGCCATAATCGTGCTGGAACGGCGTGTCGCGCTGGGGGAGTTCATCGACACGGGCGTCCGGCTCAATGCGGAAATCACGGCCGAACTGCTGAAGACGATCTTTCATCCGGGCACAGCGCTGCACGATATGGCCGTTATCATCCGGGACGACAGGATTGTTGCGGCGCGCGTGCAATTACCGCTGGCCGAGCCCGACACGACGGACGGCACGACGTCGGCCGCCTTTGTCCGCGGCTGGGAACCGGGCCTGGAACTCGGCTCTCGGCACCGGGCGGCGATCGGAATTACGGCCGGTTCGGATGCGATCTGCGTGGTCGTCAGTGAAGAGTCGGGGGTGGTTTCAATCGCGGAGGACGGTAAGCTGATTCGCGGTGTCAGCGAATCCGACTTGAGAAGGTATCTGGTCAACGCTATGGGCCCGACCGGTGCGCCGAGGCTGGCGGGTGTGCTGCAAGCGCCCGGCCGGGCATGGTCAAAGCTGGCGGCGCTGGCGGCCAGGTCCAGCGGCGAAAAAGGCCCACCCAAGACGACTTGAGGCCCGAAGTTGATTGTTCATAGTTCGCAGCTCATAGTTTATACTACGCAGCAGGCAGTGTCAGCGAACAGTGAACACCTAACGTCAAAGTCGATGTGCAAATGGCCAGAACCAGAAAGGTAAAAGTCGGCAAGTTACTCGCGGTCATATTCCTGACGGTGTTGATATGGGTATGGGCGGACCTTGCCAAGACCGAGAGCTACACACTTTCCCACGCCAGAATAAGCATTGTTCAAACCGCCAACCCGGATCTGTGGGTGAATTTCGCCAGCGGTCAGTCTGCATCGGTTGAGGATGTGGTTGTTACGGGGGCGTCCTCGAGGGTTGAAAAGTTCAGGAGGCACGTGGAATCCCTGCGGAAGGTGGGGCGCACGATTGAGTTTGACCTGGACCCGAAAATGGCGGGGATGGATGAACCGGGCAACCACAACCTGGTGCTTCGCGACTTTCTCAGCAGGGTGCTGCGGCAGCAGGGGCTGAAAGTGGAAAGCTGCAAACCGGAAAAGCTTGCCGTAACCATACGCCGGCTCGTGAAGAAAACGCTTGAAGTGCGATGCTTCGACGAGAACCAGAATCCGGTGGAGGCTTCGGTGGACCCGCCCCAGGTCGAGATAGCCATACCTGAAGGTCTGGACGGCACCGCCCGGGTTCAATTGAGTGCCACTGAAATCCGGCAGGCCAAGGCAGCGGCCGTAAAGAAGCGTCCCTTTTTTCACCTGCCGACCGGCGAGAGAATCGTTGCGCCGGTTCCCGTTGATGTGAGGCTGCCGGTGCTGACCCTGCAACCGCAGACCGTCGACAAGGTCAGGCCGGGCCTGGTGATCGCAGTGAACACTCTGAAAATGGTCCTGCAAGGCAAGTACGAGATTGAGATCGAGAATATGAGGGACCTCGTGGCACCGGTGGTGATAAAGGCCAGCCCGGCGGCAAAAGAAGCATATGAGAATATGGCCTACCAGGTCTTGCTTGAAATCTACGACGAAGACGCGCAGTCTGCTTCGAAGGTCATTCGGCGCAAGGTGAAGTATAATTTCCCGGAAGAATACATGCGCAGGGGCGAAATTGAGCTGGGCCAGCAGCCCGTGGAAGCGCGCTTCAAGCTGGTGCCCGCAGGCGAGGCGACCTCAGCGGCAGGGCCCACTTCCTGAGTCACCGTTTCCGTCCGCAAGTAATCATCTCCAGGTCGGCCCAGAATCATCTTGAACGGCGGGCCTTGGGGTAATAAACTGAGGCGGCACCGCCCGGGTCGCGTGTGTGGTAATTGGTCGTTGGAGAGCACAAGTGAGGGCTGTAAAACCGGTTCGGGGGTTAGTGTTGTTGTGTGCAGTGCTGGGCTTTACGTCCTGCGCGCCGAAGGAAAGCGCACGGTGGGTTACCTTTGGCGGGAACACCGGGCCGGGAAAGGGCAAGCATATCGTATTCGTAACGGGCGATGATGAGTATCGTTCCGAAGAATCGATGCCCCAGCTTGCCAAGATACTGGCGGTTCATCACGGGTTTAAGTGCACGGTGCTGTTCGCGATCAACAAACAGACCGGCGAAATCGACCCTGGGACGCTCGACAACATTCCGGGGCTTGAGTTGCTGGACAAGGCCGACCTTATGGTGCTTTTTCTGCGGTTTCGCGAACTGCCCGACGAGCAGATGAAGCATATCATCGACTACACGAATTCCGGCCGGCCGATCCTGGCGCTGCGCACGTCCACGCATGCCTTCAGGTACAAGAAGCACCCCGAAAGCCCGTATGCGAAATACAGTTTCCGCAGCAAGGATCCGGCCGGTGGTTACGGCCGGATGGTTCTGGGTGAAACCTGGGTCAGCCATTACGGCAAACACCAGCAGGAAAGTACCCGCGGCATAATCGCCGAAGGTATGCAAAGCCACCCCATCGTAAGGGGCATAGACGAAATCTGGGGGCCGTCGGACGTGTATGCGATTACCACCCTCGCCGGCGACAGCAAACCGCTTGTGCTGGGAGAGGTGCTGGCGGGGATGAGTCCGAACGACGAGCCGAATCCCGAGAAACCACCTGTGCCGGTGGCCTGGATAAAGACCTACACCGGCTCGCAGGGCAAGCCGGCACGCGTGTTTACGACTACGATGGGTCACGCAGGCGACCTCAAGAACGAGGGCTTTCGCCGGTTGCTGGTGAACGCCTGCTACTGGTGCTGCGGCCTGGAAGGCAAGATACCGCTTCGCAGCAAGGTCGATATCGTCGGCCGGTACGAGCCGAATCCCATCGGCATCGGCAAACACAAGAAGGGCCTGAAACCGTCGGACCACCGGTTGGAACACGTGCGGCGACCGAGAAACGAATAGCCCTGAACATGAAAGGGCACGGCCAATGGATGATAATCAGCAACCGCCACAGGCAAGCAGGA
>CAYSBK010000087.1:6666-9596 GCA_964429265.1 uncultured Pirellulales bacterium
GTGGTTCGGCCAGAAACTTACAATTGGAGGTGATCAAGATGCAGGTTTTGGCAAGGGCTGGATTGTCGTTGTGCGTGTTTGTCGGGTCGGTGCTGCTTGCCGGCAGTTCAGCAGTCGGTTCGCCGCTTTCGGTGGAGCATCTCAGGTGCGAGTACAAGACGAATCCGATTGGTATCGACGTGCGAAGGCCGCGGCTGAGCTGGAAGATAAAGTCATCCCGGCGGGCCGTTACGCAGTCGGCTTACCAGATACGAGCGGCCGCAAATCCCGCGGACTTGCAGGCCGGCAGAAACCTGCTGTGGGATAGCGGCAAGGTCAAATCCGATCAGTCGACCCACGTCGTGTACGGTGGGCCGCAGTTGGTATCGCGGCAACGGGTCTGGTGGCAGGTGCGGGTCCGGGACAATCAAGGCAACCTGTCGCCGTGGAGCACTCCGGCATTCTGGGAGATGGGTTTGCTGAAGCCGTCGGACTGGCAGGCACAGTGGGTTGAGCCGAATCTGCCGGAGGATTTCAACACTTCCAATCCGTCGCCGATGCTGCGAAAGGAGTTCACCCTGACCCGGCCGATTAAATCCGCCCGCATCTACATCACCTGCCACGGCCTTTACCAGTTGGAGCTTAACGGCCGGGTGGTGGGCGACCAACTGTTTACGCCGGGCTGGACGGCGTACTTGCACCGGCTGCAGTACCAGACGTACGATGTGAGCGGATTGTTGAAACCCGGCGCCAACTGCATCGGCGTGATCCTGGGCGACGGCTGGTATCGCGGCAGGCTGGCGTGGAGACGCCGACGCAACGTCTATGGAAAAAAGACGGCGTTGCTTGCCCAGATCGAAGTGACGTACGAGGATGGCAGCCGACAAATGGTAACCACCGACCACACGTGGAAGGCCTCTACGGGGCCTATCCTGATGTCGGACATATATAACGGCGAGATATATGACGCACGGCTTGAAAAAACCGGCTGGAGCGAGCCAGGCTTTGACGCCGGCGATTGGACGGGCGTGGCCGTCGTTAATCACCGCAAGGACATCCTCGTTGCTCCTGCCGGTCCGCCGGTAAAGAGGATTCAGCAGCTCAAGCCGGTCAAGATACTCCAGACCCCGGCCGGCGAAACCGTTGTCGATATGGGCCAGAATATGGTCGGCTGGATTCGGCTTAAGGTGAAAGGACCGGCCGGTACCCGCATTAAGCTGCGGCACGCCGAGGTCCTCGACAAGGACGGCAACTTCTATACCGATAACCTCAGAAGTGCAAAGCAGACCGTTGAATATATTCTCAAAGGCGAAGGGCAAGAGGTTTACGAGCCTCATTTTACCTTTCAGGGCTTTCGTTACGTTGCGGTGGAAGGCTGGCCCGGGCAGTTGAGTCTCGATGATCTGGCGGGCATAGTGATTCACTCTGATATCACGCCTACGGGAAGTTTCGAGTGCTCCAACCCGTTGATAAACCAGTTGCAGCACAACATTCAATGGGGCCAGAAGGGCAATTTTCTCGACGTGCCGACCGATTGTCCTCAACGCGATGAGCGCCTCGGCTGGACGGGCGACGCGCAGGTGTTTTGCCGTACGGCCTGTTTCAATGCCGACGTTGCGGCGTTCTATACCAAGTGGCTTGCGGACCTTGCCGCCGACCAGCAGCCCAGCGGCGCGGTGCCGCACGTGATTCCCAATGCGCTTTCGCCGGGAAAAGACAGTGGACATTCGGCGTCGGCCGGCTGGGCGGATGCGGCCGTGGTGGTTCCGTGGACCGTTTACTTGTGCTACGGCGACACACGTATTCTCGAAAGGCAGTATGCAAGTATGAAGGCCTGGGTCGACTACATCGCCCGCAGGGCCGGTGACAATTATCTCTGGCAAAACGACCACACCTTTGGCGACTGGCTTGCTTACAGCACAAACCGCTCCGACTATCCCGGCGCAACCACATCCAAGGATTTCATCAGGCAGGCTTATTTCGCGCGAAGCACCGACCTGCTCGTGCGAACCGCCAGAGTGCTCGGCAGAAAAAAAGACGTGAAAAAGTATTCACGGCTGCTGGCCAAGGTCAAGAAGGCTTTTCAGGATGAATTTGTAACCCCCAACGGCAGACTGTCTTCGGATACGCAGACGGCGTATTCCCTGGCCGTGGCGTTCGACTTGTTGCCGAAAAAGCTTGAGCCCGTCGCCGCCGCCAGGCTTGCAGAAGATGTGGACCGGTTCAAGCATATTACGGTGGGTTTTCTGGGGGCATCGGTGGTCAACCATGCACTTTCGGAGCACGGCTATCTCAAGCAGGCATATATGCTGCTGAATCGAAAGAAATATCCGTCGTGGCTGTATCCCATCACCAGGGGGGCAACGACCATCTGGGAGCGCTGGGATGGCATCAAGCCCGACGGCACCTTCCAGAACAAGGGCATGAACTCCTTCAACCACTATGCATACGGTGCAATCGGCGATTGGCTGTACCGCGTTGTGGCAGGTTTGGCAATCGACCCCGAAAAGCCGGGCTACAGGCATATCATTATTCAGCCCCATCCGGGCGGCGGGCTGAGTTTCGCAAAGGCCCGGCTGGATTCGATGTATGGACCCATAGAATCAGGCTGGCGGTCCACCGGCGAGACAATGATGGTCGATGTTGAGATTCCGCCGAATACCTCCGCGACGGTGCGTCTGCCGGGGGCCAAACTGGCCGAGGTAACCGAGGGCGGCAAACCGTTAAAGACAACCGAAGGCATAGCCAAGACCAAACAGCAAGGCAACACCGCCGTTGTTTGCGTAGGTTCGGGCCGGTACTCATTTCAATATCAGTACCGACCTTAATGATCCGCCCGCACGCGCATAACACGTCGTTATGACCGCCGCTGCCGTCACGGCGCTAAGGCTGCGCTGAATTGTTGTGGTCGGCGTCATCAGGGTATTGTTTGTCGGCGAAGAACCGGCTCT
>CAYSBK010000088.1:0-9579 GCA_964429265.1 uncultured Pirellulales bacterium
TATCTGGTCGATGCGCACATCGAGTTCTGCGACAACTGCCGATCGTGCACACAGCAGCAACAGGTCGAGGCAGACCGGGGCCGGTGCGTTCACCACGACGATATGGAAAGCATACTGGGCAGGCTTGATGCGGCGGACGCGATCGTCCTGGGCTCACCAATCAATTTCTTTACGGTCACGGCGGTGACCAAGCGGTTTGTCGAGCGGCTGGTGGCGTTTGCATACTGGCCGTGGTCGGCCAAGATGCCGCGCTTTCGCAGAAAAACGCGCAACAAGAAGGCGGTGATTGTAACCTCCAGTGCCGCTCCGGCCTTTATGGGCCGGGTCCTGATGCCTAATGCGCTTCGCGTTCTGAAGGCGGCGGCACAGTGTCTTGGGGCGACCGTGGTGAAAAAGCTCTATTTCGGAATGGCCGCGACCGAAGCGGACCAGAAGCTCAGCGCAAAGGCCCTGGCCAAGGCCCGCCGGGCAGGCAAGATGCTGGTGTAAGGCTTTCAGCCGGCCCGGGTGCGGCTAATGGCTACCGTACAATCGCCGGCGGCTTGCTGCCGCAATCAGCCCGCCGAGCATCAGCAACATCAGGCTGGCGGGTTCTGGTACGATGATGCCGAAGGTGTGGCCGTCCGGCACATCTTCGCCCGGTATGACGTTTATCGTTCCGCCGAGGGTTGTTTCGAGGTCCCTGGCGGAGCCGTCGGAGGCCTGCGGCGCAAGCAGGTCAATGAAGACCCAGCGCACGGGCGTCAGAGCGACGTTTGTGAATGTCAGTACCTCCACCGTACCGGAGCTGTCCTCAGGGAATTCCGAACCCGCTGGGTCGGCAACCGTATCGAAGCGGGCGGAGGTTAAGCCCACAACCGACGTGCCGTCGATGGGGATACTGTTATCCCACAGGCCGTCGCCCGCCACCCAGCCATGGTCGCTGTATTCCCTGGTAAAGTCAAGCGGTTCGCTGAACTGCAGGTCGTAGGAGAGACCCCCGAGGCCGAAGCCTGTATTCGTCCTGTGAACTGTCACCACCAGCTCGGTGTCGGTGAGATGTCCATCGATGGACAAATCGAGGATCGGCTGGGCGACAACGGTGCCTGATCCCAGCAGGGACGCAACAAGCAACACTACGAAAATAGTCCTGTTGCTCATATCTTTTCCTCCATCCGGTTTAGCGAGGTTCGCTGCCGGCCGGATTCATGCTTACATCCGTAAGCGAGGTGCCTGCAGCGCACCGTAAGTTCATAAGTTGTGTGTTTTCAAACCCCCCAGTTCGATACCGATATTAGAGCAGATTAGCCCAAGCGGGTCAAGGTCTTTGTTGCGGTTTCGGCCGCTGCAGGGCAAGAATTTCCCGGCGTTGGGCGTGGCAGGGCCTGGCAGCTTGTAAATACGCCCTTTTATAGGCCGTGGCTGCAAACAAAAAAATAGATTTTGTGGTCCTGCGGGAAAAATACTATAATCCGAGCCGGCCGAAGCAGCGGCCGAGCCGGTCGGTGCAGGATTGGTCTCTGACGGGTTGTGACAAGAAAAACGCATTGATGCCGGAAGGAGAAGAGCATGTTAAGAGCAAGAGTTTTCTGGACGTGGGTAGTTTTTTGTCTTGCGCTGGGGGGTTATTCAATCGGGCAAGAGCAGATCAGAGAACAGGGGCGGTATAAAGCCGATTGGGAATCGCTGAAGAAGCACGAGGCGGCGCCGAAGTGGTTTCGGGACGCCAAGTTCGGCATCTATTTTCACTGGGGCGTGTACTGCGTGCCGGCGTTCGGCAGCGAATGGTATCCCCGCAATATGCACAGGAAAGGCTCCCGGGAATACAGGCATCATGTTGCAACCTACGGTGAGCCGAATGAGTTCGGTTACCACGACTTTATACCGATGTTCAAGGCCGAGCATTTCGACGCCGACGAATGGGCGGACTTGTTTGCGCGTGCCGGTGCTCGCTTTGCGGGTCCCGTTGCGGAACACCACGACGGCTTCTCGATGTGGGCAAGCCGCGTCAACCCCTGGAATGCCAAGGATATGGGCCCGAAGCGTGACATCGTGGGCGAACTGGCCAGGGCGATCCGCAAGCGCGGGATGCGGTTTTTCACATCGTTTCACCATGCCCGCAGACGTACGTGGTATCCCCGTGTAGAGGGCTGGCCCACCACCAGCGAGGACCCGAAGCTGCGCCTGCTTTACGGCAATATGCCTGCAGAGCAGTTCTACCACATGTGGCTGGCGAAGCTGCTGGAGGTAGTTGACAATTATCAGCCCGACATTATGTGGTTTGACGGCAAGATGCACGTTATTCCCGACCCATACCGCACAAAGTACCTGGCGTACTACTTCAACAAGGCCGACCAGTGGCACAAGGACGTCGTCGTTACCTACAAGGGACGCGACCTGCCACGCGAAATCGGGGTAGAAGATTTTGAGAAAGGCCGGCTCAATCACCTGGCCGAGTACGCCTGGCTGACCGACGACACGATAAGTTACGGCAGTTGGTGCTATACGCGCAGTTTGAAGATAAAGCCAACGCGGGAAGTCCTGCACGTGCTGATCGACATTGTCAGCAAGAACGGCCAGCTTGTGTTGAACATTTCGCCCAAGGCCGATGGAACGATTCCGGATAACCAGCGAAAGGTTTTGCTGGAGATCGGCGCGTGGCTGAAGAAGTACGGACAGGCCATCTATGGAACCCGTCCTTTCGTAGTTTTCGGGGAAGGCCCCACCCGCCTCAAGAAAAGCGGGCGGTTTGCAAGAGCGAAACTGGATTACACCGCGCTGGACATTCGGTTTACCACCAGGGGCGACATTGTCTATGCAATCCAGCTCGGCTGGCCCGGCGCCCGGCAACAAACGCTGCTGAAGTCGTTCTCCGCCCGCCACCGCACGGGTAGCCTCGAAATAAAGGGCGTAAGGATGCTCGGGGCGGACGAACCAATCACCTGGTCGCTCACCGATGCCGGATTGACAGTAACCTCGCCCTCTTCGCCGCCCGACGAACTGGCTGTGGTCTATGAGATTCAAACCAACGGCATCAAACATTTTCGAAAGCCGACCACCGAGACCGATTGAGCAGGCCGCTCGAACAAGAGACCGGCCCAGTTAAACCGCCCCGGCGGCGACGGAGGAAATCTTTGCGACAAATCGTTTGACATCGCCGACCCGACGGCGTATAACCTGCCGGTTAATGACGCCAGCCGGATGCAAAAAGAACGCTGCAAAGGCAATACTCGCGCTGGAAGACGGAACCACCTTTGAAGGCAGGTGTTTTGGGTCGACCGGTGAGCGGGCAGGCGAGGTCGTTTTCAATACGAGCATGGCTGGCTACCAGGAGGTCCTTACCGACCCTTCCTACAAGGGCCAGATCGTCACTATGACGTATCCGCTGATCGGCAATTACGGAACCAACAGCGGGGACGTCGAATCCAGAAAGTGTTTTCTCGAAGCATTTGTCGTCAGGGAACGCAGTGCCGTCGCCAGCAACTGGCGCTGTGAAAAACCCTTGCCGGAGTACCTGGCGGACCAGGGCGTCATCGGCCTTGAAGGCGTCGATACCCGTGCGCTGACCCGGCACATCCGCCTTGCGGGGGCGATGAAGGCGGTCATTTCCACCGAGGATTTGGACCCCGACAGCCTCGTCGCGAAAGCCCGTGCGTCCAGGGGCCTGGTCGGTGTGGACCTGGTAAAGGAGGTCGTCTTTGACGATGTTTTCGAGTGGAACGCCGACGGCCGATACACCGTGGCCGTTCTCGACTGCGGCGTGAAGTACAACATCCTGCGACAGCTCGCCCTTCGCCGCTGCCGCGTTATTGTAGCGCCTGCGACGATGCCTGCCGAGGCAGTGCTGGAGTTGAAGCCGGACGGCATTCTACTTTCCAACGGACCCGGCGACCCGGCCGCCGTGCCGTATGTCGTGCAAACCGTCAAGGCCCTGATAGGCAAGGCACCGATTTTCGGCATTTGCTTCGGGCATCAGATGCTGGGTTTGGCGCTCGGCGGAAAGACCTACAAGCTCAAGTTCGGCCACCACGGCGGAAACCATCCCGTAAAGGACCTCAACACAGGCAAGGTCGCCATCACCGTGCAGAATCACGGCTTCTGCGTCGATATCGACTCATTGGGCCGTGGCGACGTCGAGATTACCCACATAAACCTCAACGACCAGACGCTGGAAGGCATCAGACATAAGAAACTGCCCATCTTTTCGGTTCAATTTCACCCCGAGGCCGGCCCCGGCCCCCACGATGCCCGCTATATGTTCGACCAGTTCGTCCAGATGATGGAGGCCGAACGTGCCTAAGCGAACCGACATCGAGAAGATACTCATCATCGGCTCAGGTCCCATCGTGATCGGCCAGGCCTGCGAGTTCGATTATTCAGGCACCCAGGCCTGCAAGGTGCTGAAGGCCGACGGGTTCAAGGTCATCCTGCTCAACAGCAACCCCGCCACTATTATGACCGACCCCGCCACGGCAGATGTCATCTACGTTGAGCCTATCACCCCAGAGACGGTCCGCAAAATTGTCGAAAAGGAAAAGCCCGACGCTGTGCTTCCGACGCTCGGCGGTCAGACGGCCCTGAATGTAACGGTAACGGCCGCGGCCGATGGCGTGTTCGAAAAACACCGCGTCGAGGTCATCGGCGCGAACATCGAAGCGATACGGAAAGCCGAGGACCGCGAAAAGTTCAAGGCGGCGATGGAAAGAATAGGCCTGGACCTGCCTCGCAGCGGCTGGGCCTACGACATCGACCAGGCCCGCGAAGTCCTCGAACGAGTCGGTCTTCCGGTTATCATTCGCCCGAGCTACACGCTCGGCGGTACCGGCGGTGCCATCGCCTACAATCGCGAGGAGTTCGAGGCGGCGGCCCAGCGGGGACTCGAGGCCAGTATGGTCGGCGAAATACTCATTGAGGAGTTGCTGGTCGGCTGGAAGGAATTCGAGTTGGAGGTTATGCGCGACCTCAAGGACAACGTGGTCATCATCTGCTCGATTGAGAACCTCGACCCTATGGGCGTCCACACCGGCGACTCCATCACCGTCGCCCCCGCCCAGACTCTGACCGACAGGGAATACCAGGATATGCGGGATGCCGCCATCGCCTGCATCCGCGAGATAGGCGTCGAGACGGGCGGCTCGAACATACAGTTTGCG
The DNA here is from genome assembly GCA_964429265.1 of uncultured Pirellulales bacterium. GTDB lineage: Bacteria > Planctomycetota > Phycisphaerae > Sedimentisphaerales > Anaerobacaceae > CAYSBK01. Next base: position 5,133 of record CAYSBK010000088.1, read on the forward strand.
GTGGAGCCGAGCACCGGCCGAATGGTCATAATCGAGATGAATCCGCGCGTCTCGCGAAGCTCGGCGCTGGCATCGAAAGCAACCGGCTTTCCGATTGCCAAGATCGCCGCGAAGCTGGCCGTCGGCTACACGCTCGACGAGATTCCGAACGACATAACAAAGAAAACCCCCGCCTGTTTCGAGCCGACGATTGATTACTGCGTGGTGAAAATCCCCCGTTTCACCTTCGAAAAGTTTCCGGCGGCCAGTCCTTTCCTGACGTCGTCGATGAAGTCCGTCGGCGAGGTAATGGCCATAGACCGCACGTTCAAGGCCTCGCTGCAGAAGGGCCTTCGCTCCCTGGAGATAGGGGTGAGCGGGCTGGTGGACCCGCCCGGACCGGTCCCGCCGGAGACGCTCGAAGAAAGGCTGAGAAAGCCCTGTGCCGAACGGCTTTTCTACGTCAAGTACGCGCTCAAAAACGGTATGTCCGTCGAACAGGTTCATCAAAGGACGATGATCGACCGATGGTTCCTTCACAATATCAAGGAAATTGTGGACCTCGAACGGCAAATATCCTCCACCGGTAAAGATAAGTGCACGCGGGAGCTTTTGATGCAGGCCAAGCAATTCGGCTTCAGTGACGGACAGCTTGCGGAGCTTTTCGGCTGCGACGAGGCGTCGGTGCGGAAAATGCGCAAGCACCTGGACGTCAAAGCCGTTTATAAGGCCGTCGATACCTGCGGAGCGGAATTCGAGGCGTTTACTCCCTATTATTATTCCACTTACGAGCGGGAAAACGAGACCGTCCGCACGACCAGAAAGAAGATTCTGGTTCTTGGCGGTGGACCGAACCGTATCGGCCAGGGAATAGAGTTCGATTACTGCTGCTGTCATGCCTCGTACGCCCTGAAGGAGATGGGCATCGAGAGTATTATGGTCAACTGTAATCCGGAAACGGTTTCGACCGATTACGATACGTCCGACAAGCTGTATTTCGAGCCTTTGACGGTGGAGGACGTGCTCAGCATCTACGAGCGTGAGCAGCCGGACGGTGTGATTGTCCAGTTTGGAGGCCAGACGCCGCTGAATATCGCCAACGAGCTTGCGGCCGCCGGAGTGAAGATAATCGGCACGTCTCCGGATACGATAGACCTTGCCGAAGACCGTGACCGGTTCAGTGCGATGATGGAGAAGCTGGGCATACCGCAGCCGCCGTCGGGTATGGCGTCGAGCTGGGAAGAGGCTCTTAGTATTGCCCGGCGTATCGGCTATCCGCTTATGGTAAGGCCTTCGTACGTGCTTGGCGGCAGGGCGATGCAGGTGGTGCACGACGAGGAGATGCTCAGGCGTTACGTCAGTGCCGCCGTGGAGGTCAGCCCCGAAAGGCCGATACTTATCGACAAGTTCCTGGAAAACGCAATAGAAGCCGAGGCCGACGCCCTGGCCGACGGGACCGATGCTTTTGTGCCTTCGGTGATGGAGCACATAGAGCTGGCCGGCGTGCACTCGGGCGACTCGGCGTGCGTGATACCGCCTGTAAGTCTCACCCGCAGGCACATCGAGACCATCTGTGAGTACACCCGCAGAATAGCCGTCGAGCTGAACGTCGTGGGGCTTATGAATATGCAGTATGCCATCGCCAACGACGAGGTCTATGTGCTGGAAGCCAACCCGCGTGCCTCGCGGACGGTTCCGCTGGTATCGAAGGTTTGCGGGGTTTCGATGGCCAAACTGGCCACGCAGCTTATGACGGGCAAGAAGCTTTCCGAACTCGAGCTGAAGCCGAGGAAGATCCCACATTTCGGAGTAAAGGAGGCGGTCTTTCCTTTTAATATGTTCCCGGAGGTGGACCCGGTGCTGGGACCTGAAATGCGTTCGACGGGGGAGGTCTTGGGGCTTGCCGAGTCGTTCGCCCTGGCGTTCTACAAGGCGCAGGAGGCCGCCGGCGGAAAGCTCCCTTCAACAGGGACGGTCCTGTTGAGCCTGGCCGATGCGGACAAGAAGGCGTCGCTGCCGCTGGCCAGGGAGCTTTGCCGGCTGGGGTTCAAGATCGTGGGCACACGCGGCACGCATCGCTTCCTGTCGCGCCACGGCATCGACTGCGAGAGCATCCTGAAGCTTCACCAGGGCCGGCCCAATATCCTCGATGCCATCAAGAACAACCAGATTCAGTTAATCATCAACACGCCCGTCGGCAGGCGTGGCAAGCACGACGATTCGTACATCCGCAAGGCGGCAATCCAGTACAGGATACCATATATTACGACGATGCCAGCGGCGCTGGCGGCAGTGAAGGGCATCGCCGCACGCAAAGCCGGGCGATTGAGCGTAAAGTCGCTGCAACAATACCACGCTGGTATCAAGTAGCACCCAGTCGTGATTGTGTGGAATCGCGGCGCAGACTGTTTGCCACTTTTACCACGTCGAGCATCTCAGCCACGTCGTGAACCCGAACAACTGATACACCCGCCGCCGCACACAGTGCAACGGTTGCTGCGGTTCCGAATGTCCGCTGTGCCGGGTCCTCTTTGCCGGTCAAGGTGCCGATGAAGCTCTTGCGGCTTGTGCCCACCAGCACACGATAGCCGCAGTCAACAAAGCTGTGGATGTTTCGCAGCAGTTCGAGGTTGTGCTCGAGGGTTTTTCCGAAGCCAATGCCGGGGTCGATGAAGATTCTTTCTCGTGCGATTCCGAATTGCTCTGCGCGTGTCGCCCTTTCCAGCAAAAAGGCCAGTACTTCCTTGACCACGTCGTCGTACTTGGGCTCAAGTTGCATCGTCGCCGGCGTACCCTGCATATGCATCAGGACCACCGGCACGGCCCGCTCGGCCGCAAGCCGGGCCATCTCATCATCGGCAAGGGCCGTAATGTCGTTTATCATCGCGGCCCCTGCGTCAAGTGCCGCTCGGGCAACATCTACCTGGTAAGTATCGATGCTCACGGGAATATCAATTTGACGAACCAGCTCCTTTATCACCGGCACGGCCCGGCGCATCTGCTGCTCGGCCGGAACTGCCGCCGCGCCCGGCCGGGTCGATTCCGCACCGACATCAATTATGGCCGCACCCTGCCGGGCCATCTCCACACCGCGCTCAACGGCCCGCTCAGTATCCAGGTAAAGGCCTCCGTCGCTGAAGGAATCGGGTGTCACGTTGAGGACTCCCATAAGGATGCACCCGTCCGAAAAATCCAGCCGGCCGGTCGGCCACTCCAGCAGGGTCTGGTCGGTTCGTTTTGCCATGTCGTTACTCCTGTACGACTTTGAACCCGATGCCGCTCAGCTTTCGCGCAATGGCACCTGACGTGTCGCCTACCCGGACGGTGGTATTGTAAAACTCCCTGCGGACGGGATAGTTTTTGCGCAAATCGTCGAAGAGCTTCGGCCGTTCGCCCACAGGCACCGCCAAAAGCCCTCTCATATTCGAGTCGTCCCTCTCGATGTCGTAGGCCTGCCGAACCGTTTCGCGAAGCATCTCCTGCTCAGAACCGTGCTGTGGGTTCAGCCTGACTTCAGGCGTCTGCGCCGCGGGCAGGAAATCATCGACATCGAAGCGTGGCTCGACGCCGAAAAACTCGCACGCGGCTTTGTAAATCATAATCATCCCCCTTATCTTGCCGTCGAGCGAATATCCGGCGATATGCGGCGTGGCCACGTCCACCATTCGCAGAAGTTCGACATCGATATCCGGCTCGTTCTCCCATACATCCAGGACAACGGGCCCCAATCTGTTTGACTCTATCGCCGCCTTCAGGGCTTCCGTGTCGGCAACGGCACCGCGGGCAGTGTTGATAAAGCCGCAGCCATCCTTGAGCGATGCAAAGAAGTGCCTGTCGGCCAGGTGATATGTCCTGTCAATTCCTGTAAAGGTCAGCGGCGTGTGCAGTGTAATGAAGTCGCAGTCGAAAAGCTCCTCCAGCGGTCGATACTTTGCCTGGCCGGTTTGCCTTTGCAGCGGCGGGTCGTTCAGGTAGGGCCTCATCCCCAGGACGCGGCACTTCTGCTCTACTTTACTGCCGACGTTGCCCACTCCCACTATGCCGATGCTCTTGCCATCCAGTTGGATGTTGTGCTTTTCCGCCACCCAAAGCAATGCCGCCACGACGTACTCGGCCACCGAGTTAGCGTTCGAGCCCGGCGCCGAGGCAAAGCCTATGTTGCGCCCGGCAAGGTATTGCACGTCAACGTGTTCGAAGCCGATGGTGGCCGTCCCGACAAACCGCACGGCGGTGCCGGCCAGCAGCTTTTCATCTACCGCCGTTATGCTGCGAACCAGCAGCACCTCGGCATCCATCAGAAGCTCGCGCGTTATCTGCCGCCCGGGTACGGTTCGAACCTCACCGATTGAACCGAAGCACTCGGCTACGCATGGTATGTTGGCGTCCGCAATTACCTTCAATGTCTACAGCTCGCAAATGCGCGGGTCTCGGGTTCGTCCCGGCGGAGCAAGTCCCACCGGACTTAGCC
>CAYSBK010000089.1:0-9567 GCA_964429265.1 uncultured Pirellulales bacterium
CGATATCAACTGCTGAACGTCCTGGCGCGTTCTTATGCCGCTTTCGCAGACAAGCTCGGCCTTGTTGCCGCAAAGCTCCGCCAGCCGACCAGTGGTATTCAGGTCCACCTCCATCGTCGCCAGGTTGCGGTTGTTGATGCCCAGCAGGCTGTAGCCCTTCTTCGGAAAACCGATCAGGCTGCGAACGTTCAGAAGTGTGTCCGCCCGATGCACCTCCAGCAGAACCGTCAGCGTCAGCTCCGCCGCCGTTATCATCAAGTCCATCAGCCGGCCCGGCTGCAGTGCCTCGGCAATCAGCAGTATGGCATCCGCACCGGCCGCACGAGACTCGTAAACCTGCCACGGGTCGATGATAAAATCCTTCCGCAAAACCGGCAGGTCAACCGCATCCTTTATCTGCTCCATATATTCCAGTCGGCCCTGGAAATACTTCTCGTCGGTCAACACGCTGATGGCGTCGGCGCCGCACCGCTGGTACGTCCGCGCAATCGAGACCGGGTCGAAGTCCGCCCGTATCACGCCGGCCGACGGAGAAGCCTTCTTAACCTCCGCTATGACGTTGATGCCCCGCCGGTTGACCTTGGTTACCGCCTTGTAAAAGTTGCGGCACTTCGGCATAGACCTTATCTGCTGGTTGAACTGCTCGATAGTGGTCTGCGCCTTGCGAGTTTCAACCTCGGTCTTCTTGTCGGCGATGATGTCTTGTAGTATGTCGCCCACGGCGAATATGCCTTTGCACCCGTTCGCGTTATCGACGCTCCTCAGCCGTCCGTCGCCGCGCCGTGACGGGCCCTTATTTCGCAGCTTCCACGTATGCCATTCGTGCCTGGTTCAGCACGTTCTCCAGCACCTTCCGTTCCTGCTCGGTCAGGTTGCCCTTGGTTTTCTCTTCGAGCGTCTCGAGCATATCGATATGGTATCTGGCTGCCTCCAGGTCCGGCGGCCGCTTTTGGCCCTGTTGGCCTTCCACCTCCAGCGCGCCCAACGCGTAAAGTGCCTGCGTAAACAGCATACTTATCAGCGCCGCGAAATCACCCGGCGGCAAAGGACCACTACGACGGGCTGGACCGGCCGACTTTTTCTTCTCGGCCTCCTCTTGTGCCGCGAGAATCTCTTTTTCCCGCTGCGCCTGCTGCTTCCAGTCCTCGTCAACTATGATTTTCTTTTCCTGCCGGTCGTTGTTCTTGTCTTCCTCGCTCATAAACCGCTCCCGTTCAAACCCGTCACCTCTTAGAGATATTTCAAAACCTCAAAATGTCATTCTGAGCCTGCCGCAGGCGGGCGAAGAACTCGGTTTCGCACCGGCCGGCCCCTTCGTCGCCTTCGGCGCACTGCAGGTAACAGTCTTAAGGCAATTCCTCAGTGTTTCCTGCGATACCTTTTCATATGTCGGTCTATATCCTTCTTCTGCGCGCGGTCCTCGATCTTTCGCCGCTTGTCGTACTTGCGCTTGCCTCTTGCAAGCGCAAGCTCGACCTTCGCCAGCCCACGCGCATTAAAATAAATCTGCAGCGGCACCAGTGTAAAGCCCCGCTGTTCGAGCTTCGTCCGCAGCTTGCGGATCTCTGCCTTGTGCAGCAAAATCTTCCTTTTCCGGTCCGGCTGGTGATTGGCACCGCCGGCCTGGACGTAGGGCGAAATCTTGCTGCCCACCAGCCAGCATTCATCGTTCCTCACCGTCGCGTAAGAACCGTCAAGGTCGCCGCCGCCGGCCCGAAGCGACTTGACTTCCGTACCCAGCAGGCTAAGCCCGCCCTCCAGCCGCTCCAGGATCTCGTAGTCACGCCAGGCCTTCTTGTTGACCACCCTGGCGTTCTTTTCTTTGTCGCTGTTGCTCGCCCTGGCTTTCATTTACGTTATGATAACCCAAGGCAAACCTTTTGCAACAACGCCTGCTTCTCGAAGACCGCGCCCCGGCCCGCCCGCCTGACGTCCATCGTCACGTTTGCATTAAGGCCGACGTTACGCTTCTCCGGGGCGTTTTATTTTGACATTACCAGCGGTTTCGGATGTTCGACGAAGCCCGCCGGCCGCTGGCCCGCGCCTGCCCTGCCCACGTCGCCGATATCTTCACGTGCCTTCTCAGCAAGGGCCGTCAGCCTTGCGACCACCTCCGGATGCTGCCCGGCCACGTTGTTTGTCTCGCCGATATCGGCTTCAAGGTCATAAAGCTGCAGCGGCGAGAACGGCTCGGGCTTACCCCAGTGGCGTTTCTTGGGTTTCAGCTCCAGGTGCAGCTTCCACTTGCCGCAGCGAACCGCCTGGAGCTGATCCTTTTGATAATAATAAAACACCCTTTGCCCCGCGGTGGGGTCCTTTCGACCCGACAGCAGCGGCCAGATGTTCTTGCCGTCGATGATGCGGTCCGTCGGCGCATTCGTGCCCGCCAGATACGCAAAAGTCACCAGCAGGTCCATAGTGCTGGTTACATCGTCGCAGGCGCTGCGTGGCGGGATTCTGCCCGGCCAGCGGGCAATGCACGGCACGCGCACGCCGCCCTCCCAGGTGCTGCCCTTGAACCCCCGAAGCGGGCCGTTACTGCCGCCGAAGTCGCTGGCCGCACCGTTGTCCGAGGTGAATATCACCAGCGTATTGCCGTCCAGGCCCAGTGCCTTCAGCGTCGCCAGCAGCCGGCCGGTAGACCAGTCGATTTCTTCCACTGCGTCGCCGTAGATTCCGTTCTTGCTTTTGCCGCGAAAGGCTTCGCCGGCGTGCACGGGATTGTGCGGCATAGTGTGAGCCAGGTAGAGAAAGAACGGGCGGTCCTTGTTGTCGCGGATGAACCTGATTGCCTCGTCGGTATAGCGGCTGGTCAGCAGGTCCTGGTCGGCCGGGGCCTCTATCACCTCTTCGTTGCGCAGCAGGGGCAGCGGAGGCTGATGCGGCCCCTGCGCCGCGCCCATATCGTTGCTGTATGGGATGCCGTAGTAATAATCGAATCCCTGCCGCCTCGGCAGAAACGGCCGCTGGTCTCCGAGGTGCCACTTGCCGATGCAGGCCGTCGCGTAGCCCCGGCTGCGCAGGATCTCGGCGATGGTGATTTCGTCGGGATTGAGGCCCTTCTTGCTGACGGGGAAAAGAACGCACAGGCCCTGATGGTCCTGGTGCATATTTACGCGCAGCGGGTAGCAACCCGTCATAAGGGAGGCCCGCGACGGCGTGCACACCGCCGCAGCATAAAAGCTCGTCAGCCGCATACCTTCGCCGGCCAGACGGTCGACGTTCGGCGTGCGATGCTTTCGCGAGCCGAAACAGCCAAGGTCACCGTAGCCCAGGTCGTCACAGAAAATGATAACGAAATTTGGTCTTTGCGCAGATGCTTTGCCTGGAAAGCGCGCCGAACCGGTGCAGCTACCGACGGCCGCGGCAGCCGTCGTCACACCTACGGCCTTAAGAAACTCGCGGCGAGTGTAAACATTTCTACTCATATCAGCCTCCTGACAGTAAAATACATCGTGCCGCCCGGCAACCGCCCATTACCTACCGCGAAAAGCGACTGCCCTTGCCTCGACGGAAACGGTCTCCGAGGTCTGCTCGTGCCTTTTCAACCAGTTTCATAAGTCTGGCCACGACTTCAGGATGTTGATCGGCCACGTTGCGCCTCTCGCCGATATCGTCTCGCAGGTTGTAAAGAGTAATCTCTTTGACCTCTTCCTGGAGCCTGGCGTACCATTCGAGGTCTTTCGGCCGGGCCGGCCTGGGCAGGACCAGCTTCCAATGGCCGCTGCGAACGCCGTGCAAATGAGTGTACTTGTAGAAGTAGTACGCCTCGTGCGGACTTGTGGCCTGTTTGCCCGTCAACAACGGCATTATATCCTTGCCGTCGATGATTCGGTCCTGCGGCTCGTGTGTCCCCGCCAACCTGGCGAAGGTGGGCATAAAATCCATCGCGGTGGCAATCTCGTCGATTACCCGCCCGGCGGGGATCTTCCCGGGGAAGCGCACGATACACGGGACCCTGACCCCGCCGTCCCACGTGGTCATCTTGTAGCCCCGCAGAGGCTTTGCCGTGCCGGATTGCAGACGTGACGTGCGATTGTCCGGCCTGCGTTCGGGCCCTTCGATCCAGGGCCCGTTGTCCGACGTGTACACGACGAACGTATCTTCATCTATCTCCAATTCCTTCAGCGCCTGCAGAATCCTGCCCACGTTCCAGTCGATCTCCTCGACGCAGTCGCCGTACAGGCCGTAGGCGCTCTTACCCTCAAATTTCTTGCTCGGATACAGCGGCGTGTGCGGCATATTGTGGGCCAGGTAAAGGAAAAACGGCCGGTCCTTGTTTGCCCGGATAAACCTCAGGGCCTCATCCGTATAGCGTGTGGTCAGTCCAACCTGGTTCACCGGGGCCTCGACGACGTCGTAGTCTCTCATCAGCACCGACGGGTCCATATCGTTGCTGTAGGGAATCCCGAAATATGAATCGAACCCCTGCGCCGGCGGCATCAGGGAAGGATTCAGCACCCGGTATCCTCCGGAAGCTTCGTCCCGCACGACGGCCAACCGGCCGCTTCCTGCAACGTGCCACTTTCCAATGGCCTTGGTAACGTAACCGGCCTTCTTGAGCACTTCCGCTATCGTGATTTCCCGGCCGTGCAGGATCGTGTGAAAATGCTTGGCCCGGCCCACCTCGTCAACCCGCTGTGAATAACAGCCCGTCAGCAAGGCCGCCCGGCTGGGCCCGCATATAGGGGCCCCGGTGTAAAAGCTGGTCAACTTTACCCCTTCGGCGGCCATTCGGTCGATATTGGGTGTATTTATCAGCTTTGAACCGAAACAGCCGAGGTCGTTATAGCCCTGGTCGTCTGTCAGAATCAGAATGAAGTTGGGTTTTCTTCTGCGACCTGCGCGGCGCGCGATTCTCGCACCTGCGCAGCCGGGCACCGTCAATGCCGCACCCGCCAAAGCCGCTACCCGCAGGAACTCACGACGGCTGTACCTTTCAAAAGTCATAGTTTTTCCTCGCCAACTTCACCAAACCCCTATTGCTCGAACCGGACCACCTCGCTTTCTTTATAACCGATGCGGATGGCCTTGGCCTGTAGGGTCCGGCCGGACTTCAGGATGATCGGCCCTGTGTAAATCAGCCACCGGCCGTTTTCACCAAGCCTGTAGCCGATGGACGCTCCCTCCGTCCGACAGCTAAGCCGTACCACGACCGTCCCACCGGCACGGCGGGTAGCTGTGACCACGGGCGCTGCGGTAACCGGCTGCTTGCGCCCGGGCCACATCCGCTCGATGAGCTGTTCTTCGTCAAGGCCGCCCAGGTCGCCCGTCTGCTTCATCCAAGCCTCCAGCACAGCCCGCATTCGCTTGACCACGTCCTGGTGTCGCGGCGAGTCGGCCAGGTTGTTTATCTCGTACGGGTCGGCCCGGAGGTCATACAGTTCCTCTTCGGGCTTGGGATGCCGGAAGAACAGTTTCTGCGGGCCGGTGAGCTTGCCCTCCGCGTTCAGCCGACGCCATTCCTGCATAATCGGCATCCTCTCCATATACTCGATACGCTGGGCATAAGGCACTTCAGGCGTGAAGTTGCGGATGTAGCGGTACCGTTTATCGCGAACCGTCCGGATGAAATCGTTTTGGCTCAGGTCCATCCGGTTGCGACCGCCGAAGACATACTTTCTCGGCTTATCCTTCGACGGCCCCAGCAATATCCTGCCCTGCATATAGCCGGGCACCTTGACCCCCGCCAGGCTCAGCACCGTCGGTGCAAGGTCGATAAGATTGACCAGGTCATCGCATACGCTGCCCGGGCGGATAACGCCGGGCCACCGGATAATCAGCGGAACACGCAGCCCCGAATCGTACGGCCACCGCTTGCAGCGCGGCAGGCCCCGGCCGTGGTCGCTCCAGAAGAATACCACCGTATCCTCGGCCAGACCGTCTTGTTCGAGCTGCTCCAGGATGTCCCCGACTTGTTTGTCCATCTTGGTTATGTTGTCGTAGTACCGCGCCAGGTTCTCGCGGACCACCGCCGTGTCGGGATAGTACGGCGGAACCTGTACCTTCGCCGGGTCGTGCGTCAAACGCTCTCGTCGGCGCTTCCAGCACCGCGATTCGTGCGTCGTGGTGAGATTGATAACGCTGAAAAACGGCGCACCATTCGGGCGGTTTCTCCAGTGGGCCTTTTTGTTGCATTCGTCCCAGGCGGTGAAGGGGCACTTGAACTGGTAGTCGGTCTTTGCGTTGTTCGTGCAATAGTAGCCGGCGGCTCGAAGGTACTCGGTGAAGCACCTGACCTCTGGCGGCACAACCGCTTCATAGCCCTTGTTGCGCGTTCGCATATGCATCGTCCCGAGTGTGCCCGGGTGCACGCCGGTGATGATGGCCGACCGGGTCGGCGCGCAAACCGGAAAGGGAACGAACGCGTATTCGTAGCGACATCCCTGGCCCGCAAGCCTGTCGAGATTGGGCGTCACCGAGTAGTCGTCACCATAGCAGCCGAGGTCCGGGCTGATGTCCTCGCAGCTTATCCAGAGGATGTTGGGTCGCCGCTTGCCGCCGGCCGCTTGCAGGCCGCTGAGCCGACCCGTCAAAGCCAGGCCGGCCGCCCCCAGCCCAAGAGCCTTCACAAACTGACGCCGGTTAATCCCCAACTCCATTGAACCACCTTCCGAACCATACCGGTCCCTGCCGGCCGAATCCCTCACTTTATGAACCGTATGCTCAGCGGGTACCGGTAGTGGACGCCCTCGTTTGCTTTTACGGCGGCAATCAGCAACAGCACAATGTCGGTGATAATCACCGCAGGAAGCAACAGCAGCCCGATCAAGACAAGGATCAAAACCAAGCTGACCACCGCGCATATCGCCATCGTAATCTGGAAGTTGACCGCTTCTTTGCCCTGCTCGTCCACGAACGGGGACTCATCCTTCTTCAGTTGCCATATTATCAACGGCCCAATGATCGAGCCGAACAGGGGAATGATCGGCAGCAAGCCCGCCAGCCCGGCCAGGTGGCAGAACATCGCCCACGTCCGGGCATCCTTGCTGAGCTGTTCGGGCGGCTCAGGCTGCTGCGGCTGGGCTGCCGGCTGGACGGGGCCGCTTTGACGGCCCTGCTGCTGCGACGGCGTTTCTGCATTTTCCGGCATAAGGCACCTCCCTTCTATAACATTCTCGGACGGCCCGTGCGGACCAGACCGTTTCTAACCGAACGGTCCGCCGATGGCAACAGGAAAATCCTCCGCGGGAAAGGTGATCGGCTCGGCCTTTAATCCTGCTCGTCAACGGCCGCATAGTGATACTCACCCTCGGCCGAGGGCTGACCGGCGGCGCTGGCTGAACCGGCCGGTTCCGGCCGCTTCTCAGCCTCGCCGGCGCTTTCGTAGTCGGCGCTGTCGGCCTGCAGCTGCTGCTTGATCTGCTCGTACTGCTCGGCGGTTATCATCACCTCCCTTGCCTGGCTGCCCTTGTACTCGCCGAGCACTCCAATAGCCGCCATCATCTCTATCATCCGAGAGGCACGGGCATAGCCGATATTCAGTCGCCGCTGCAAAAGCGAGACGCTGCCTCGCTTGGTTTCCAGCACGATTCGCACCGCCTCGTCGAACAACTCGTCCTTGCCGAACTCCGACGTATCGATCCTGTTCAACTGCCTAAGCTCCGGATGGAACTGCGGCTGGGCTATCTCCTTGAGATAACGCACGATTCGCTTGACCTCGCTTTCATCGACGAACGTACCCTGGGCCCTGATAAGCTCGCTGGTACCGGGCTTCAGGAACAGCATATCTCCCTGTCCCAGCAGCGTCTCGGCGCCGTTCTGGTCGAGAATGATTCTGCTGTCCATCCGGGCGGCCACCCGAAAGCCGATGCGCGTCGGCATATTGGACTTTATCAGGCCGGTCACCACCGTCGCCTGCGGCCTCTGCGTGGCAAGGATGATATGAATGCCGATGGCCCGGCTTTTCTGTGCCAGCCGAACGATGTATGCTTCAATCTCCTTCGGGGCGGTCATCATCAGGTCCGCAAGCTCGTCGATGATGATGACGATATAGGGCATCTTCTTTGGTATCTTGGCTGCCTCTTCTTCGCTGGCGGGGTTGAATCGCTCCATTATCTCCTCGGTGCCGAGGCGGTTGTACTCGGCGATATTCTTTACGCGTGCCTCGGCCAGCAGCGCGTAGCGCTCGTCCATTTTCTCCGTGGCCCAGCACAAAATCTGCACCGCCCGCTTGGTCTCCGTGACGATGGGGCACATAATGTGCGGTATCGTATTGAACGCGGTCATCTCGACCATCTTGGGGTCGATCAGGATCATCTTGACCTCGTCGGGTCGGCGCGTCAACAGTATCCCCGTTATGATGCTGTTTATGCAGACGCTCTTGCCGGAGCCCGTTGTGCCGGCGATCAGCAGATGGGGCATTTCGGCAAGGTCCGACACCAGCGCCTCCCCGGCCGAATCCTTGCCGAGAAACAGAGGTATCTGCATAGACCCCGGCCTGGTGCCCGCAAGCTGGATTATGTCCTTCATCCGGACCTTTTCTTTCTCGGTGTTGGGAACCTCGATGCCTATGGTGTGCTTGCCCGGCAGCGGCGCTACCACCCGCACGGCGCCGGCGCCCAGCGCGCGAGCCATATCGTTGGCAAGGTTGGTTATCTGGCTGACCTTCACACCCGCGGCCAGGGCAAGCTCGAACATAGTTATCACCGGGCCGGTCTCGGCCTGTACGACCTTGGCGCTTATGTTGAACTCCCCGAGAAGTCTCTCCAGCGCGGCGGCCTTCGATTTTACAACCTTCTCCTGCACCGCCGCAAAGCCGTGCTCCGGTTCGGCCAGCAGCTCAAGAGACGGCAGGCGGTAGCCATCATAGCCGCCTTCGCCTTCGCGCGACGCATCCGTTCGTGTTGCGCCGGCAGCCGTGATTGCGGCGTTTCTGCCGGCTGGTACGGCCGGGACCTGCTTTATCGTTATTGAAGGTTTGTTTTCAGAGCCGGCACCGGCTTCTGCGGTACGGCGGCTTTCAGCAACGGGGGTGGACTGTGCGGCCATTCTTTCAAGCGTCAGGTCGCCGGCGATAGCACGACTCTGCGCTGCCGGCTGTGGCTTCTGCTGAGCGCTTAGCTTACGCCAGATCTCCGACAACACCTCGGAACGTTCCTTCGCCGCCGCCCAGGCCGGCGCCGTAATACCCAACATCTTTCTGAAGGCGCGGCCCAACTGTCTCAATACCAGCAGCACTGCGCTATCGGCAAGCAGCACCAGCCCGACCGTCCAGATCGCCGCCATAAGAATCAGCGACCCGAGCGGCCCGAAATTCCTTGCCAGCAGATGCGACACGGCCACACCAAGCACTCCGCCGGAGCCTATGGGAAACTCGAACCTCTGGTGCGGCCAGAGCCGGTAGAAGCTTGCCGAGGCCGCGATTGTCACCAGGGCGATTCCCATCGCCCGAAAGACACCCTGGCCGATGACACGGCCGGCCAGCTTTGAGGCCACGATGCAGATGCCCGAAGCAAGCGCCAGCATCACGCCCGGGCCGAGGTAGTACAGCAGGTAATACGCGCAAAATGCGCCGACAGGTCCGCAGAGATTGCGGCTTGGCTGGTTGTGGGGATACACGTATGG
>CAYSBK010000090.1:0-9554 GCA_964429265.1 uncultured Pirellulales bacterium
AGCTGCAATATCAGCCGACATGCCGGTTTCTACATTGCAACCTGGGCACACGCCTACAACCAAACCAAAGACCCCGTGTTCCTCAAGGCGATTGAGCGAGTCCTCATATTCAAACAGGCCAGTCGCCATCCCATAACGCGGGCACTACCCAGTGACCGCGCCGCCAACTCGGTCGTCCGCTGGCTCAGCGACATCACAGGCGAAGACGTAAAGCTCAAGCACGACCCCCGCATCGGCGGACTCCATTCCCACGTGGCCGGCACCTTGTCCCTCGCCATCGACCTGCACAACGCCGCACAGCTCGTCACCGGCGAGCTGCGCGAAATGATGCTCAGCTTCGCAGCCACCGAAGACAAGCACTTCCTGAAATACCACGAAGGCCTCGGCGAAAACACCGAATACCTGTTCGTCGACCTTGCAGGCGTCAGCACGATGAAACCGTTTGCAAAGGGACGCTCTTATTGCCCGATATGGGATACCGGTTACGGCACCAACACCGAGGCCCAGTGTGCGATGATATGCTACGAACGCTGGCGCCGACTGCCGCCCGGCGAAATCAAAAACGGCTATCAGCGCCTGATTATGGCCTGCGCCCACCGGTACCTGAAAAAACAACCGCCTGCCGGTGCCGTTCAAAAACCAGGCATCATCGGAGATATTGTCCTGCTGATGACCGCCGCTTATGAACTTTCCAACGACCACACGTATCTCCAGCGGGCCGATTATTTCGCCGGGCTCGGCTTGGAACAGTTCCTGGATATCTCGCCCCTGCCGCGAGTGGCGGTGGGCTTCGAACATTATGAAGCCATCACCCGTGGCGATACAATGATGATGGCGCTTTTGAAGCTGTGGCATACCCACAACAAGCTACAGGTCCCACTGGACCTGGTTTACCCGGATAGATAGTTGTTTGCCGAACGGTTCTATAAGTTGACCTCGTATTTTGAGAAAGGTCGAAAAATGCACGACGGAAAGCTCCTTCCATTCGTCTTGGCTTTGCTTGCAGGTCTTATTGCTGTCGTCCCCGGCTGGTCGGCCCAGATGCCGGCTGCTCCGACCTATACCAACTCGATAGGGATGAAATTCGTCCGCATCGAGCCTGGAACCTTTCAGATGGGCCAGCTCAAGCGCCTCGTCCCGGAAGTCCTGCCCCTTATCGAGGGCGGCGACCGCGGCGGAAGGTTTGACCTCCTGGCCGAAGGCGACTACGACGAAAGACCCGTCCATACCGTCACGATAAACCGGCCGTTCTATATGGCCGTTTACGAAGTGACCAACAAACAATACGAGCTGTTCGACCCTGCCCACAAGAGACTCCGCGGCAAGGACGGCGTCTCCACCCGCGACGACGAGGCGGCCGTCTTCATTAGCTGGTACGACGCCGTCGCCTTCTGCCGCTGGCTTTCCGACCTCGACAACCTCCCATATCGCCTGCCCACCGAGGCCGAGTGGGAATACGCCTGCCGAGCCGGTACCACCACCAACTACTACACCGGTGACGTCCTGCCCGATGAGTTCATCAAGGCCGCACACAAGGAACCCGACCACAAGGTCAAGCTGTTCGTCGGCCGCACTCCACCAAACAAGTGGGGCCTGTACGATATGCACGGCAACGTCGAGGAATGGTGCTACGACTGGTACGGCCCATACACCAGCGACCACGCCGTTGACCCGGTCGGGTATATCGACGGCGACTTCAAGGTCGCACGCGGCGGCAGCCACAGCACCGTCCCCTACTACTTGCGCAGCGCCAACCGAATGGGAACCGTCCCCGAAGAAAGACACTGGCTGCTCGGCTTCCGCGTCGTCATCGCTGAACTGCCCGACGCAAAACCGCTGCCGCTTCCACCCAAACCCCTCTATCAACAAAACGTCGCCCAGCAGGTGCCCCCGGACATCCTGGATGCACCGGACCCGACCAAGCCATATTTCAAAGGCCCTCGCAAGTTCGTCAAAATCCCCAGGCAGGCCGTAGGCCCGCTTTTCGCCGGACACAATCACAGCCCCTTCATCACCGCCTGTCCAAACGGCGACCTCCTGGCAACCTGGTTCACCTGCGTCTCAGAAAGTGCCCGCGAAATGGCACGTGCCGGCGCTCGCCTGAGATGGGGACGCGACGAATGGGAACCGGCCTCGCTGTTCTGGGACGCCCCCGACCGCAATGACGCAATGGCCGCACTCTGGCACGACGGAAAAGGCACCATCTACAACTTCCTCGGCATCGGCAGGGGGTGGAGCTACGGAACACAATCACTGGCCCTGAGAACCTCCACCGACAACGGCGCAACCTGGTCGAAAGTAAGGATATTCTATCCCGAACACAAACCACCACGCGGAACCTGGGGGGGAAATTGCTTCACAGGCCCCGTCTTCAGAACCAACGACGGCGCAATCGCCGTTGTCACCGACGGTTTCCCCACCCTTTGGATCAGCCGCGACGAAGGACTCACCTTCCAAGGCTGCGGCGGAACCATCAACGGAAATCACCCCGGCGTCATCCAGCTCAAGGACGGAAGACTGCTCGGCTTCATCCGCGGTCACGAACTCCGCGCACCGGTCGTTGTAACCACCTACAATGATTTGGGCCGGACCAAAACCCACCGCACCAGGGGCTGGCAAATGGCCAAGTGCATATCAGCCGACCTCGGCAAAACCTGGACAAAAACCCCAAGCATCTTCCCCGGCATCGGCGGCGGACAACGCCTCGCACTTTTGCGACTCCGGAACGGAGACATCTTCTTCGCATCGTTCGCCGACCGTGGCATCATCATTACCGACTCGTCCGGCGCAAAACGGGAAGTCCGCGGCCTGTTCGCCGCCGTCTCCGAGGACGAAGGCAAAACCTGGTGCAACGTCCGCCTTGTCAGTGATGACGGCCCCGGCCGACCCGCTATGACCACCAATGGCGGCTTCTTCGCATTGAGCCGCCGCAACGCCGAGTACCGCGGATACCTCGCCGCCTGCCAGGCACCCAACGGCCTGATTCACCTGGTAAGCAGTTACTCCCACTACACCTTCAACCTCGCCTGGCTGAAAACCCCGCCGCCACCCCTGAAGTATCCCCCCATCCACGTCAAGCACGAAATCGAAACCTTCGACGGCCCCGACAACTTCGACCTCGACAACTGGGAACCCTATCACGGCCACCAGGGAGGCTTCAACGGCCGAGGCCAGTACACCATTATCTCAAACTCGCACTTCCAGGGAATGAACCGACTCATCGGCGAAGGCTCCTTCGAAATAACGATGGCCTTCAAAAACATACATTACAACCCCCGCGGCGATACCTCCTCCCCCGGCATCACCATCTGGATAAAGGATGCGATGATGCGACGCCTGCACTTCTACATAAGGGACGACCGCATCGATCTGGGCCTGGCGGACGAAGAGGACCGCAAACCATTCCCCGAGGGACGCAAGTACAGAATCGAGTATGCCCGGCCGCCAACGTCCGCCAACTTGAAGTTCATCTACCACGAAAACAACCAGCAGGTCCGCATATTCTACGGCCTCAATGGAGAAGAACCTGTTCACGAACTGCCCTACAGCAAGGCCGGGATATTCTTCGGCAGGCCCCTTACCGAGTGCACCGCCGTTTACATTATGATGAGCAACGGCCGCGTCGACTGCGACTACTTCGAAATAAAACCACTGCCCAGGTACGACATCTCCCCGCCCTGATCCGGCCGCCCAAAGGCACTGCCGCTCGGTTCACACCCGCGCCCGGGCTTTTCCAATGCAAAACAAGCCCCGGCGGCGCCACGACCGGCTTTTACGCCGGCCGGTTTAGCCTGCCCGCCGCCAAACGCCCTCAAACGAAAATCCCGGCAATCCCATTGCCTCACAAGAGAATGCCTCACAGCCTAAGCGGATTCCTGAGTATAATTATTGGTGGGCAACGGTGAAATTATGTTTTTTTTCGCGAGTGTATATCAAAAAACTCAATTGAGTGTTGACAGCCGGCGCTATCCTGGTATACATATACCCGCTGAAATATGCCGGTTTCGCCGCCGGAGATAGCTTTGCCTTGTCGTTTACAAGTTACGGATATGCCGTTGATCGATGAGCCCACCCATATTGAAAAGGAAAAGTCCGTGTACGTGAAAGTCGCATTGATGATCCCGCTTGCCCTGTTCTTTGTCCCGTTCGCCGGTTGCCTTGCAAAAGCTGCTCCTGCGCGGGTCTCGTTTGTATCGCCCGCATCCGGGGCTGTGGAAATGAACGGCACAGGCGGCTCCGTCGGCGAAGAAGGAACCGCCCGGATCAAGGTGCGGCTTTCAAGTCCTCAAAAAAGCCTCGTCACCGTGGATTACTCGGTCGTTGGCGGCACCGCATCAGGGGCAGGACTGGACTATGTGCTCGAGCCTGGTACGCTTATATTCAAACCCGGAGAGACCGAAAAAGAGATCCCCGTAATCATAATTCGGGACGGGCGTGACGAAGAAGATGAGACGATCGACCTGGCTTTATCCAATGTCAAAGGCGGTACTTTGGGGTCAATCACCAGGCACACTTATACTATCATCGATCCTCGGCCCTTCATATATTTTTCACCTTCTAAAGCTGTTCAATCGGAGTCGGAATCTCCGTTGAAAGTTACAATCAAGCTGTCGGCGCCGTCGGACAAGACCGTTTCAGTCAACTACGGCATGCTGACCAGCACGGCTTCATCAGGCGTCGATTTCGAGGAACTGCCGCCGGGCAGGCTGATCTTCAAACCGGGCGAGACTTCAAAAACGATTGAGGTTTCGCTTATCGCCGACGATGTTCCCGAGAAAAACGAGTTGTTGGTGCTGGAGCTGTCGAATCCGATAAACGCCAGGCTCAAGGAGACGAAATACGTTTGCACAATACTCGATAAGCCGGTTGAATCCCCCGCCGTCAAAAGAGGGCCGGATTCGGGAAAAATCAAAGGTGTGATCATAACCGGCCAGAGCAATCATGATTGGAGAAAGGGCACGAATGCCATCAAGCAGATATTCGAACAGTCCGGGCTTTTTGATATAGACGTGGCGATCAGTCCCGGTGAAGACGAAGACGTTAAAACGTACAAGCCGAACTTCTTCGCCTACGACGTGGTCATACTTAATTACGTCGGTGATAGTTGGTGCCGTGAAACTGAAAAAAACCTCGAGGACTATGTCAGAAACGGCGGAGGACTCGTGGCATGGCACGCTGCAAATAACTCGTTTCCCGAATGGCATGAATACAACCGTATGACGGGCCTTGGAGGCTGGGAGCACCGCAACGAGAAATGGGGCCCCTACCTGCGATGGACCGGCAACAGGGTACTGCGCGATTATTCGCCGGGGGAAGCCGGGTTTCACCCCGGTAAGCACGTCACCAAAATTATCATCAGAGAACCTGAGCATCCGATTATGAAGGGGCTACCGAAAGAATGGCTTCACTCGCGAGACGGATTGAACATCGGAATGCGCGGCCCGGCCGAGAATATTCAGATTCTGGCGACGGCCTATGCGGACGTCGAAATGGATGAAGGTACGGGTGAAAACGAGCCGATGATCTGGACGGTTAAATACGGCAAGGGCAGGGTCTTTCATACATTGCTGGGCAATACCGGCGCAACACCCTCGGTAGGAATAGAATGCGTCGGTTTCATAACAACGTTGATTCGCGGCACCGAGTGGGCCGCCACCGGACAGGTAACATACCAGGTTCCGGCAGACTTTCCAACGAGCACCGAAGTTCGACGCTGGGATGCATATAACCCGCCGTACCTGAAGAAAGCACCCCCCGGTGTTTGCACCGTCCAGTTCGAAAAGATTTCCTCTTCATCCGTAGAGGCAAATGGACAATTAGAGATTCCTGTGGTGCTTTCCCACGCGCAGGATAAACCCGTGACGGTTGATTACAAAAGGGTACGAAGTACCGCCAGCGATAAAAAAGATTACCATCTTAAATACGGAACGCTGACCTTCGAGCCGGGCCAAACGCGCAAGGTCCTCAGGGTAACCACTTTCGATGACGACGACGGCGACCACCCCAAAACGATGGCGCTGCGATTGTCGAATCCGACCAACGCGGTTCTGGGCGGCAAGAGCCTGTTCACTCACACGTTCATCGACAATGACGGCCTGGAGTGGGATGGAAAGATATGGTACTACTCGGATGTCCCCGCAAATTATGTCATCAACGGCCGGTGGCAACTCGAATGGGAACCGGTTCCCGGTCGGCAAATCGTTACCAAATTGCAAGCCCAGCGACTCAGCGAACCGGGAGATGTCGCCGAATTCACGTACAAGTGGCTCAGCGACGGCCCGACGACGGGCTGCGACTGCATGCCTTTCAGCGGATGTATCGATGACGACGTCACGTGCACCGCCGGAACTGGTGATTTCTATATGGGGCTGTTTGATTCGAGCGGCGGCGGTTACGTTACTGCGGATGGGGGCGGAGTTGACAATGAGGTCTTCCGAGGATACAGAGGCTACAAGTTCTGTGTCAGCCCGCATGTAAGCAAGGACGCCGGCAGAATTCTCGACCAAAACGGCAAAACTCATATCCCGGGCGGCATCTGCAAGCGAAAACACCCCTCGGCAGACTCGGTGCTTCTTAGCGGGAACTTCAATTACAAACGATTGAAGATCACCGGAGGCTACGACCTGCCGCTCAATACATTCTCGGTATTAAAGCTCAGGCTCGAAAGGCTTGATAATAATTCGATTGAGGTATCCATAACGCTTAACGGCGTTACCTATACCGCGATCGACGACGACCCGGCGGATCAGCCGCAAAATATTGACGTATTTGCAATTTGTTATCCCAATGCCAGAAATTATACGCGGTGGGTACTGGCCCCCGTTGGGAAACTGATAAGAAAGAGTGAAGATTGAGCAGTCCCATTGTCAATTAACGTAGGGTACTTGCACTGAACTGGTTATGCCTTGAGATGAAGACCTGAACGAACGTATTTTTGGTATGAATTTTTGGAGACGGTAGCAATGACAACGCGAAGTTTGATTATCCCGAATGTGGTTATGATCCTTATTGTTGGTTTTGCCCTTGGGTGCGCTCAAACAACCCGCAGGGAAAATCAGGGTGCGATTACTATCAAGCCGGCTATTGATATTATTGCCGGCGACGAGCAGCCCCTAAAGTATGTTAGGAAGGATGGAAATATAACCATAATCGGCCCGGCGGTCGATCTTTTTACCGACAGCGAGAATCCCGGAGTAAAGTGGAATGGGTCGGTCTGGTATATCGACTCGGATCCGAAACGATTATTCGTCAATTCCGACGGCGATCTTGAGTGGTCGACGCCCAAAGGCGGCGACTCCTTTAAGACCAGCATCCCCAAGCAGCGCCTCAGCAAGGTCGGTGACATTGCCGAAGTGTGTTATATGTTTATGAGCGATGGCCCACACGAGTGCGGACATGGCAGGAATAAGAAATGCCTGACGAGTGATGACGACGATTGCTACGAGAATGATATTACCTGCATCGCAGGGACCAGTGACATTCGAGTCGGGCTTTTTGAGCAGTATCCCGACCCCGAAGACCCCGGTGATATGGATTTACGAGGCTACAACTTCCGGTTTGGTCCGAACATGATGGCCGGACCTACCCGTTGGGTCGACCATAAAGGGGAAGTGCATAAAACAGGTATGTTCGGCAACCGCGGTATGAGCTCGAATTCAGGCCTGATGGGGGTAATTCCCGGCTTCGAACTGGAGCCGGGCAAATTTTCCTTCTTCAGGGTAAGGCTGGAACGAATCTCCGCCGATAGCATTCTCCTTTCGATCAAGCTCAACGGCAGGACCATCGAATACCTGGATGTCGCAGGGGAAAATATGCCTAACAACATTGATGTCTTTGCTGTCTCTATGCGTAACAGCAGACCCTACACACGGGTGGTCTTCAGAGCTATACCCTTACCCACCGTCGAGGCAGAAAACCGGTTGTTTTAAGATAGACCTGTCGCCGTACGTTCCGCACCCTCGCACGGCACCGGCCCGTAGGGCGACCGAAGGGCCAGCCGCACCTTCCCGCCCGTACCGGCAACACCCCTAACCGAAAGCTGAACCTCGACCATGTAAGGCAGCGGCGTAACAACATACTTCCTCAGCTCTTGCACCCGCCGCGATTCCACCTCAGGGGCTATCGCCCCCGGATTCCGCCTCCGCCATAGGCATAACAACTCGCCGGATCTCCGCCTGTCCGCGTCAGCGGATTATGTCCCACTGCTCCCGCTCAGCCAACCACTGGACGCAGCCGGCAATCGTTTCTTTATCAGGGGTGCCCCTTTCCTTTACGGGAAAGCCTCGCAGCATCCTGGCCAGTGCTTGCGCGGCACACTGCCCGTAGGTAAACCGCACCACATCAGGGCCCAGGTACGGATACAATGTCTCGTTCTCAAGATACCCTGCGAGATATCTTACAACCTGCGGCTGGCGAACGTATGACAGTTCCTTGAACAGCCACGCGGCTCGGTATGCCTCGTCAGGATGTGATTCCACCATCTCAATGCACCGGTAAATATCTTCCTCAACACCCATCCGTGCCCTCGCCCGCAGCGCCGCCCACAGCACGCTGTGTTGCCAGTACTGCTTCTTCAGGTTTTTTTCGTACACCTTTTTCAAGTGTGACGGAGGCACGCCCTCCGGCCGCTTAGGCAGCGAGTTGAGCGCTTCACGACATTCCTCGAGATATTTCTCGTGCCGTTCCCTCAGTGGCCCCTCCAGTTCGTTTATCAACGTATTCAGCCGAGGCAGCTCCGACTTCAAATCAGCCACGCCGACCAGCAGCACAACGGTTTTCGATACGTTTCCCTTCTCCATCGACTCCCTTAGCAACCTGCGAAGAACCTGCTTGGACTCTTCAGAAAAATCACCACTGGTAAAACGCAAAAGCAATCTATCCGCCCATCCAGCTAACGAGGAGTCTACCTGCGTGCGGACCAAGAGTTTATGAACTACCTCTTGACGAACCTCCACGTCGTCAGTGCTGATTCCGATTTTAAATAGGATCATGTTTGCTCGCCCACGCACAGAATCGCATGGGTCACTAGTATATTCCGCAAGAACCGGGATCAAATCAGCTCCATACAGTTCTACCATCTGATCCGCGCCCAAGAAACGTTCATTTGGATCGAGATAGACCCGGCCGCTGCGGACTATATCCATAAAATGCCTTAGATCGACCTCTATTTGCGACCCCCCTGCTTCCGCAGCGGCGCCGATACCCGCCCAACCCACAAGCGAAATATGCAGATATGCACCTATCACCAAGAAATGCTTCCACCAATCTCTTTTGCAAGTGCCCATGATCGTACCTCCTTTCAAGCTTCAAAAAAGCTCGATTTATTTCGTACTGCCCGTCTTTACGGATTGCAGGCATCCCACTGGCATTTTCGCAGGCGGGTCCCGTTTTGTCCGCCGGGTCCTTTCCCCCAACGATGGTACGACATCAGATTCTCGGCATCCTGATATTTATCCTCGATGTCGGCCAGGTTACCAAGAATATGACCAATCTCATGAGCGGCCGTATCCGTGTAGTACGTCCACATGATGTATGCATCCGAACCGCCCATATCC
>CAYSBK010000091.1:0-9519 GCA_964429265.1 uncultured Pirellulales bacterium
GGCCACAACCTGCCTCAAAAAATAGTTTTTCGAAATCCTTCTTAGCCGTTTCATCGTTTTTCCCCTTCTACAAAAAAAGTTTTATTTTTCCGGGTCCATCCCACCCTCTTTATCCATAATAACATCTGCCGATTACTTGTTTTTGCGTTTCTACCATCTCCACATAAAGCCCGCGTTTACGTGACCCTTGCCTTCTCTTGTGCTGTCGGTGGCGTTCAGCGGGTATCCGTAGTACACCGCGCCGCTGAAGTTGTCGCCGAGTTCCACAATCAGCCCGCCGCCGACCGACATCAGTTCTTCGTAGCTTTTTTCAGTCGCCAGGTGATCCTTGATCTTGGCTCTGCCGTAGTCGAAGAATGCCAGCGGCGCCAGTTTTCTAACGAACGGCTTGGCCGACTGCTCGGATTCCTCGGCCCCGGCAGGCTCGAGAGTCTTCTGGTACTTGACGATGTCGAACTCATACTGGACCGACGCCAGTATTCCGCCATCGGCCACGAACTCGTACTCGTCGTAGCCGCGTATGCTGTACATACCGCCGAAGGCGGTCATCTTGGCCGGCACCAGCCTTTCGTCCGAGCCTATCCAGCGGAAGTTGCCGCTTACGCGGTTGACCTTGTTGGGGTCGAGGTACCGGCTGTGCGTCGCCGAAGCCGTGTAGATCGCGAAATCGGAATCGGAGTTCGTCCGGGCCAGGTTGAACTCGTCGGCATCCGATTTTCCGCCCAGGCTTTCGTACCAGTCCAGTTGTATCCTGGTTTCATCGATGTCGGTCCGGCGGTGTATGTCGAGTCCCCAGCGTGCCAGCCAGAACTTGATGTCTGTCCCGAGGAAACTCGGGAACAGCGACGGCGTAACCTTGCTGCGGGTGTATTCGAAGCCGCCCTTGGCATCGAAGAACCAGCCGCCCGTCTGCAAAAAGTTGTATCGCAGCATCGACCCGAAGAAGGAACCTCGCCCGAGAAAACCGGTCGGTCCGGTCTCGGGGGTGATGTCGAACTCGTTGTGCCCCCCGTAGGTGCTCAGCCGCAGGCCCGGCCCCCACACCGGGATGTCATAACTGCCGTAAATCGAGTAGTTTTCATCGATGGTGGAGTCCCAGGGTGCCTGGTAAATTGCGGAAAACGCATCGTCGAAGCCGAACAGGTTGGTGTTTATGACTCCGACCCTCGGGTTCCATTGCCTTTCCTTGGTGCCGGAGTTATCCACCTGGATGAACCAGTGCCAGGGATTCGCCTCGTAAATGTCGTACCTGACGGCGAGCGACTTGGGCTGGGGGCCCTGGCTTACGGTTGCCGAGACGTACCTGTCGGGATTCAGGTTCAACAGGTTCACGAACTCGTCGAGCTTTTTTTGATTGGCCACCTTGCCGACCTTGACCGGCGACCAGGCCTCGACGGCCGAGCGCCTCAAGTAACCCTTCTCGGTTTCGACCTGGTTGGGGTCATAAGTCTTGATGGTCACCGCCGCCACCACAGCCTCGAGAACTTCGATGGGCAGGATGTCGTCACGAAGCCTGACCCCTTCGATGACGGCTTCGGCCGGCACGTACACGTATATGCCGCCGTAATGTTTCCTGCGGTAAACCGACAGTATGTACCGGGTAAGGCCCTGTATGGTCCTTGCCGAGATTTGTCTGGGCGTTCCCGGATTCAGAATAACATCCTTTACAGTCCTAAAATCGTACAAATACTTGCTTTCGGCCTCCGTCAGCGGCTTGTCGGATTCGTTGTATACCAGCGGCATCGCGTCGAATATCTCGTCGGTTGAGATAAGCGTGTTGCCGCTTAGTCGAATCTCCTTTACCGTCATCTTCGTGGTTGTGTCGGCCGGCAGGTCTACCTGGTCGATCACCGCCTCCAGCTCGACCATAGCCTCTTCGAATGCCTGCCGAGCAGCTTCACGTTTCGCGCGTTCGGCCTCTTCACGCATCTGCCGGATTCGTTCGGCCTCGGGCGCCTTTTCAAACGGCTCGGAATCCGCCGCCCAGCACACCGCCGCAACCAGCAGGATGATGAAAGACCCCAAGAGTTTCTTTCCAAAATCCATCCTTAATTCTCCTTAACGATAGCCCCTGAATGTTTTGCTGAATCGCACGTTACCCCCTTGAAGTTTCCCACGTAAAAGCTCCGGTGTGAATACGCATATTCCCGCCAGTGTCCGTAAATGCAAAGGTTCGACTCCACTACCTGCTTGTGGGTTCCTCCGTGAACACGGCTTTCAGTCAGGTCTGCTTTACGATAACAGGTAGCGACACCGAAGTAAAAATAAAAATCGCTGCTTTGCCAAAAAAAATCAACGCAAGGCTGCCCACTTACCCCGCCCCGGAAACGCTGTGCAGGCGGCAAGCAAGAACCCGCCTATTATGCGACGTTCGCCCATTTTGTCCACTTTGCCCTGTTTTGCGGCTGGCGCCCCTGTTATACTGTTGGTCATCACCAGGTTGGACAGGACGCAAGATGGCTGCGAAGGCATCAAGAAAAGCTGTTGTACTTCTAAGCGGCGGCGTGGACTCGGCTACCACGCTGGCGATAGCGGCCGGCAAAGGCTTCGAATGTTACGCCCTGACGTTCGCATACGGACAACGCCACAGTTGCGAGATAGAGGCCGCAAGGAAGGTGGCGTCGTCCTTGAACGTCGTCGACCACAGGCTGGTGGAGCTTGAGCCTGCCTGTTTCGGCGGTTCCGTACTTACCGATTCTAGCGCAGCCGTGCCGAAAGACAGACCTGTACCCCCACAGGTCGGCCAGATTCCACCGACGTACGTGCCGGCTCGCAACACGATATTCTTAAGTTACGCGCTGGCCTGGGCGGAGGTACTCGGCGCATTCGACATTTTCATCGGCGCCAACTCGACCGACTACAGCGGCTATCCTGACTGCCGGGCCGAGTTCATCGAGGCCTTCGAGAACATGGCGAACCTTGCCACGGCTGCGGCGGTTCAGGGCAGGGGCAGATTCACAATTCACGCGCCGCTTATGAATATGACGAAGGGTCAGATTATCCTGGCCGGCAGCAGGCTGGGCGTGGACTTCTCGCTGACCCATAGCTGCTACGACCCCGATGCCCAGGGCAGAAGTTGTGGTCGCTGCGACTCGTGCCGCCTCAGACTGAAAGGTTTTGCCGAGGCCGGCCTGAAAGACCCCGTCAGTTACCTGCAAATCCCTGAACCATACCGTGGATCAAGATCAATATGAGAGTAAGTGAAATCTTTTACTCGCTGCAGGGCGAGGGCTTCCTGGCGGGCGTGCCGAGCATCTTTGTGCGGCTTGCCGGCTGTCCGCTGCGCTGCCGATGGTGCGACACAAAGTACGCCTGGACCGCTGAAGCCGCAACCAACTACAGCATAGAAACAATCCTCCGACAAACCAGCCGGTGGAACTGTTCCCACGTTGTCGTCACCGGCGGCGAGCCGATGATAAACCCGGATATGTCGGCCAGGTTCGAGCTGCCGGATCTGCTCGAACGGTTCAAGAAACTCGGCAAGCACGTAACGATAGAGACCTCGGGCATTGCGTATGTGCCGGGTCTGGCGTGCGACCTTATGAGCATCAGCCCGAAGCTGTCCAACTCCACACCGCAAGAGCCTGAACTTTCGGCAACCCACGAAAAGATTCGCCTGGACACGGCCGTGCTGAAAACGCTCATAGAGAATTACAACTATCAGCTGAAGTTTGTCATCGACCAGCCCGGCGATCTCGACGAGGTTCTCGAATTACTGCACGAACTTGAAGAGGTCGACCGGGACAGAGTGATGCTGATGCCACAGGCCGGAACGACGGCCGAATTAGCCGACGCCTCAGGTATGGTCGCGCAGCTTTGTTTACGCAGCGGCTTTGCGTTCTGTCAGCGACTGCAGGTGTTGTTGTGGAACGGCCAGGCTGGAATGTAGCACCGCGACTATCGCCCGGCTGCGCGGGCGCCGTTGAAACCGGTGTTGCTATGGCGGTCCGCCGGGTTCGTGCCGCCCGCTGCCGCCCTGTGCCGCAAGAAAATTCAGCAGGTCATTGAGCCTAATCACACCCACAAGGCGCCCGGCATCGACCACCAGAAGCGTGTTGCTGCCGGTGCGGTTCATAAGCGAAACAGCTTCCGCGGCATCGGCAGAAGGCGAAATGGTATTGGTCCCGTCGCAGGGTCTGACCATCTCACCTACGCGGTATTCGCCCACGCGATCCCGCGGTATGTGCCCGATGTCCGCAAGACTTATGCACCCGATGAGCCTGCCGACGTCCGCAACCGGAAATATCTCCTGGCCGTGCGGGTGAAAATACTCGGCGACGACGTTTTCCAGGCGCTCGGCGGCCGGAATAACCTTGGGGTTCGTCTGCATAAGCCGACCCACCTGCACGCCGGCCAGGCCGGTTCGCATCATAAACCCCCGGTAAGACATCCGCGAGGCACCGCGAATGAACATCCCGATCAGCAGGTACCACAATCCACCAACCAGGCCGCCTTTTACCAGGGTCACCACGCCAAGGCCCATCAGCAACAACCCGAAAGCCGACCCGAGGCTGGATGCGATCTTCGTGGCCCACCGCAGGTCCCCCTTGACCGCCCACAAAACCGACCGGAAAATCCTGCCTCCATCGAGTGGATAAGCCGGCACCATATTGAACACAGCCAGGACAAGGTTTATCCATACCAGATACCGCAGGACGCCACCAACCGGTCCGGGCAGATGCAGTTTCGCACCGGCAAGGTAAAGGGCGTAAAACCCCGACCCCAGCAGGACGCTCGACACGGGTCCAGCCAGCGCCATGGCAAACTCGGACTTTGCATTGGGTGGCTCGGCCGCCATCTCGGCCACGCCTCCGAAAATAAAGAGCGTTATCCCGCGTATGGGAAGCCCGAAATACCGGGCGACCATCGAGTGACAGAACTCGTGAAATACGATGGAGATAAACAGCCCGGCTACTCCGGCTATGCCCATCAACCAGTACACCGGGCGCGAATAACCGGGCAAATAGTGTGGGAAGACGCTTTCGGCAAGCGAAAAGCTGACAAGTACAGCGACGATGATCCAGGACAGGTCGATACCGACCCTGAAGCCTAACAGCGAGAACAAGTGGAACTTTTTTCCGAACATCTCTGCGTCGCCCGGTGTGCCTTTCTTGGGGTTGCGGCGTTTCGGCCGGGCGGATGACGCCGCCCCGGTAAGATGCGCCCCTTCCGGCCGAAAGCACAGACTACTTGTAGATCCGGTTCAATGTGCTATTATATGGGGAAAGGCAATCCGACAATAGGCTTTTTTGCAGAAACGTTCGTTCGTAAGTATTTTGGGAGCAGGAAAATGTTTGAAACGCTGGACAAACTGATGTTGGCGGGTCTGGGGGCGATTTCGATGACGCGTGAGAAGGCCGAGAAGCTCTTCGACGAATACGTCAGTCGCGGTCGGGCCCAAAAAGAAAGCAAGGCCGGTTTCGTCAAGGAAATGATGGACACCGCCGAGAAGACGCGAGCGGAGCTGGCCAACATAGTCGCCGAGCAGGTCAGCAAAACGGTTGATAAGCTGAACCTCGCGACAAAGGATGATATCCGCAGACTCGAGGAGAAACTCGAGAAGGCCCAGGCCAGGGAGTAAAATCTTGCCGGCGCACGGGTTTCATTTTCGCTACAGTCTCGAGCAACTGCGGCGATACCGACACATAATCTCGGTGCTTGTAAAGTACGGCTTCAAGGAAGTGGCGGAGGTGTTGCGCAGCAAGGTTCCCGTGCATCTGCGCAGGCGAGCCGCACAGCAGGTCGAGCCGACCGTTGCAGCCAAGACGCGACCGGCCCGTGTGCGGCTTGCGCTGGAGGAACTGGGCCCGACGTTTGTGAAGCTGGGCCAGTTGCTCAGCACACGTCCGGACCTGGTACCGCAGCCGTACATAGCAGAACTGGAGAAGCTCCAGGACCGTGTCGGCCCCGAAGACCCAGAGGTAATCTGCGCCGAGCTGGAACGGCAGTTGGGCGGCAAGGTCGAGCAGGTATTCAGGCGGTTTGAGCACACCGCCATTGCGGCCGGCAGCATCGCCCAGGTACACCGTGCCACCACCATCGAGGGTGACGAGGTCGTAGTGAAAATCCGCAGGCCGCACATAGAACGCACCATCCGTGCCGAATGCCAGATTCTGCAGGACATCGCGGCGCTGTTGAAGGCGACGTTGTTCGAGCACGATACGGTTGACCCGCAGCAGATGGCGCGGGAGCTTACCGAGGCAATCTGCAGGGAGGCGGACCTGGCCAACGAGCGGCGCAACCAGTTGCGCTTTATCAGGAGTTTCGCGGGCGACGCCGGCGTACACATACCGCGTGTCTACGAGAAGTACTGCACCGAAGCCGTGCTCACGACCGAGTACATCGACGGCATCAAGCCCCGTGACCCGCAGGTGCTCAGGCAGGCGGGACTGGACCCGAAACTTGTGGCGCGGCGGGCGGCCAATTTCGTTTTCCGGCAGGTCTTCGACTGCGGGTTCTTTCACACAGACCCGCACCCCGGGAACTTCTTCTTGCTGGAGAACAATGTTCTGGTACCTATAGATTTCGGGCAGGTGGCATTTCTGTCGTGGCGTGACCGGCGTCTGCTTACCGAGATAGTCCTCAGCGTCGTAGAGAACGAGCCCGCGCGAATCGTCCAGGCCGTTCAGGACGCAGAAATGCTGGATGAGAGGACGGACGTGAATGAACTTGCTTCCGACATGGACCAGTTGCTCGGCGCATACAGAGACCTGCCCTTGAAGGACATACCGGTCGGAGAGGTCATCAGCCAGGCGTTCGAGCTTATGAGGGCACACCGTGTCAGGCCGCCTGCACAGTTTGCGCTTATGCTCAAGAGCGTGATGACGATCGAGGCCTTTGCCAAGAAACTCGACCCGGAATTCGATATAGTTCGGACCCTGCGGCCGTTCGCGAGGCAATTGACGATGCAGTACGCGGACCCGAGGCGTTTCCTGCGCAGCATGCGACGGGCGATGCAGACGGCCCAGGAAATGGCCGGGCGGCTGCCGGCCGACCTGAACGCCATAATCAGCAAGTTCCGCCAGGGCAAGTTTCAGTTGCGCGTTCACCACGAGCACCTGGAAACCCTCACAAAAACGCTGGATAAAAGCTCCAACCGGATAAGTTTTGCGCTGATAATAGCGGCGCTTCTGGTGGCATCGAGCATCCTTGTGCCGCAGCAGGGCACGGTCCTGGGTGTTGTGGACCTTCAGACCCTGGGCGTGCTGGGGTACCTGGTGGCGGCGATCATCGGGATATGGCTGGTGCTGTCCATTATCAGAAGCCGACATCTATAGGTGATTTTGTGCCGCCCAGGCAGCGTGATTTTGGCTTGACAGGTTGGTGGCGGCGCTTACGATGCGGGTTTTGATTTTAGCTGCCGGGTTACGCATATTTGAAAGGAACCAGCGACGATGACAGGAAAACTGCTGAACCACTGCGGTGAGGCCGAGAGCTATTTGTTCACCAGCGAATCGGTTACAATGGGCCATCCCGACAAGGTGGCGGACCACATATCGGATGCGATACTGGATGCGATGCTTGCCCAGGACCCGCAAAGTCGGGTGGCGTGCGAAACGCTCGTGACGACCGGCCTGGTGATCGTGGCCGGAGAGATTACCAGCAAGGCCGTCGTGGATATTCCCACGGTCGTTCGCACAACCATCAGGCGAATAGGCTATACGGATGCCCAGATGGGCTTCGATTGCGACAACTGCGCGATCTTGGTTAGTATCGACAAGCAAAGCCCCGATATCGCGCAGGGTGTTACCGAAGGTACGGGCCTTCACAAGGAGCAGGGAGCGGGTGACCAGGGCCTTATGTTCGGGTACGCCTGCCGGGAGACGCCGGCGCTGATGCCGATGCCGATTCAACTGGCTCACGCGATAACGCGGCGGCTGGCGGCGGTGCGACAGAAGAAGATACTTCCCTGGCTCAGGCCCGACGGCAAAAGCCAGGTGACGGTGGAGTACGAGCGAGGCAAGCCCAAGCGAATCCACACCGTTGTCGTATCCACGCAGCACTCGCCGTCCGTGCGCTACCGGCAACTGCGGAAGGAGGTCATAGAAAAAGTCGCCTTGCCGGCGCTGCCGAAGCGCTTGGTCGACAAGGATACGATTTTCCACGTGAACCCAACGGGCAAGTTCGTTACCGGCGGCCCGAAGGGTGATTGCGGGGTGACCGGACGGAAGATAATCGTGGATACGTACGGCGGGCGGGGCAGCCACGGCGGAGGTTGTTTCAGCGGCAAGGACCCCACCAAGGTTGACAGAACCGCCAGCTACATGGCCAGGTACATTGCCAAGAATATCGTCGCCGCCGGCCTGGCCGACGCTTGCGAAATACAACTTTCATATGCGATAGGTGTGGCCGAACCCATCTCCGTGCTGGTGGATACCGAGGGCACCGCCGCCGTCGGCAACGGTGATCTGGCGGGCATCGTGCGCGATTTGTTTCCGCTGACGCCCAAGGGGATGATAAACCATCTCAAGCTTGCGCGCCCGATTTACGCGGCCACCTCGCACGGCGGTCATTTCGGCAGGACCGGACCCAATTTTACCTGGGAAAAAACCGATATGGTCGATAGGCTGCGAAGAGCAGCCGGCCTGAAACCGACGTCCAGGAAAAAGCGAAGACCTTAGCTGCTGGTCGAGGCGAACCGCCCCGCACGCAACCGCCTTCCCGGCAGCCGCTCACCGCCGGAGTTGTCAATCCTCGGTGGTGATTGTGCCGCCCGCTACCACCCAATCCCTCGCGTCGTAAAGCACCAGCTTCTGGCCCGGACACGGAGCGAACTGCGCCTGGTCGAACTCCACCGTAACGGCCGCTGAACTTACCTGCACCACGCGGCACGGTTTCGGCGGACCGTAAGAGCGGATCTTTCCCGCCAACCGCGAGCCGGCCGCAAGCTGCCGTTCATCCAGGACGTTAAGCCCGTCGGCGCTTACAATCCGGCGGCTGACTTGTTCTCTTGTGCCCAAGGCGACCGTATTGGTTTTCGGGTCTATCCTGCCCACGTAGACCGGCTTTCCGCACGCGATGCCCAGCCCACGCCTCTGGCCCAGCGTGAAGTTCGATATCCCGCCGTGCATACCCAGCTTGTTGCCGTCCATATCGTAAACCTCGCCCGGGCGGTTTCTTTCAACCTCCGGCAGGGCTGCGCGGTAATCCTGCTGGTCGGCAAAACACAATTCCACACTCTGCGGTTTGTCCGCAGTGCTAAGTCCCAACCCCGCTGCAAGCCGCCGGACCTCAGCCTTTGTCAGCTTGCCTATCGGCGCCAGGAAAAACGGCAGCCTTTCTGCGGCGATGCCGTAAAGAAAATAGCTCTGGTCCCTGGTTCGGTCCACGGCCCGTCCTAAACGAAACAAATCACCGTCTCTTGCAACCACGGCATAATGCCCTGTTGCAAGATACTGGATGCCGAACGTATCCCGCAGAAAATCCCACACCAGCGAGAACTTTACAAGGCTGTTGCAGTCGGCACAGGGGTTGGGAGTGCGGCCGAGGGTGTAAGATCGCCGGAACGGCTCTATTATG
>CAYSBK010000092.1:0-9183 GCA_964429265.1 uncultured Pirellulales bacterium
TTAGGATACGCCGCTTTCATCATCCTTTCATCCACAACTTTCGGTTATACCTCAAGCCGCCTTGCTGGCCTCGCATCAGCAGGGATTTCCTGGCCGCGCGTGCTAGGTCGGGCGTGGTCAGCGGCGAAATCTGGCCGGCTGCGTGCCGGGCCTTGACGACGAAATAAGCAGGTATCGGGCGAATTGGAAATAGAGCGCCACAAGCTATGGATCCCGTCCGGCAGCGAGCTGTTTTAATCGAACGTCGGTCGGCATCGGCGGTTCTTGCGATTGGCCCAGGTTGATTTGCACCCGTTTGAAAAGCTCCTGGTAGTCGGTGACGTGGCGGCGGCGGAGCCGGTCATAATCTTTCTTGCCGGCGTCGGCGATTTGCTCGGCGGTAATGGCGGACGGGTCGCCCGTAATATCTCGGAAGTTCTTGAAACTCGTGGCGGCTGCCAGCAGGATCGTCGCCTGGTCCGCATTGCGAACGACAAGGCGGTCCGAGGCGGCGGTCACCTTTCCGCCGCGTGCAAGCACCCTGACCCTTGCCTCGAACTTCATACCGGTTCCCTGCCACTCGGTGCTCCAGTTACCACCCACCTTCCTGAAGCAGGTCCCCTACGGGTTCGTTCCACCAGTCGGGATTGCGGAAATAGTTTTTGAGCATCATCGCAGCGGTGACGCCGTCGCCCACGGCGGTGGCGAGCTGCATCGCGGCGGCCACCCTGCAGTCGCCGGCGACGAAGACGCCAGCCGTGCTGGTGCGAAGGTATGCACAGTCGCACTTTATGAATCCCTTGTCGGTGAGTTCCACAAAGCCTTTCAAGAAGCGTGTATTCGGGACCATTCCGACGAAGATAAATACGCCGTCGCAGGGGAAGTCCTCTTCCTGGGCGGTTTTGAGGTTTTTGAGCCTGACCGATTCGACCCGGTCGCGGCCCTGGATGCTTGTGGCGACAGTGCTGTACCTGATGGTCAGGTTCGAACCCGGGCGGCGGGCATATTGCTCAAGCTCTTCGACCAGGACCTTTGTGGCTCTAAACTCATCTCTTCGGTGAATCAGCGTTACCTCGGCGGCATATTTCGCCAGGTGGAGGGTTTCCTCCAAGGCGGTGTTGCCGCCGCCGACGGCCAGGACACGTTTGCCTTTGAAAAACGGGGCGTCACACGTTCCGCAATAACTAACGCCGGCGCCGGCCTGCCTGAACCTGTCTTCGCCGGGGATTCCAAGTTTGCGGTAATCGCTTCCCGGTGCGAGGATGACGGCGCGGGTGAGGTATTCGGACCGGTCGCAGCGCACAACTATATCGCCGTTTGTGAGCTTTTCGAGGGAGGTAACTTCGGAACCGGTCTTTATCTCCGCGCCGAAGGCCTTTGCCTGCTGGAGCATCTGCTCTATCAGGCCAGGTCCGTCGATTTTGACTATGCCGGGGTAGTTTTCGATTCTGTCGGTATTGATGATCTGTCCGCCGGGCATAAACTTTTCAAGTACGAGCGTCTTGAGCCTGTCTCTTGCGGCGTAGAGGGCTGCCGCCAGCCCTGCAGGGCCGGCTCCCACAATGATGCAATCGTATTTGTCAGTCATAGTGCGGGTCCTTTCGTTTAATGGCGTTAGAAGACATCAAGCTCCAATTCCTCGCCGCGGCCGAGGACATAATCGGCGCGTTCGGGAAACAGTGCTGCTATGGTCTGTGCGGTGGTCGATTCGAGGATGTACAACAATTTCTTCCGTTTGCGAAGGATAACCTTCCAGAGCCTTCCCTGGCGGTCGAGTAGCACCCGCCTCGACATACCCGAGCCATCCAGAACGGCTATACCAAGTTGACGGGTACCCTGGTTGGGTTCGTTGCCTGGAAGCGCAGTGATTCGAAGCGGTATAATGGTGCCATCGTCCTGCAGCACGTCCAGCAGGACCTCGGGCGTACCAGACCTTGCCATCCGGACAAGGAAAAGGTCAACCAGTGCCTCCGGGAGACAGTTGGGCTTGAGGTTCAGTTTTCTGGGGCTGCTGGGACGGTCGGCCCCGGTAAAAATGGCGGTATTGTTCTTTCCGATGATGGTGCGGGTGCCAGCTTGCGGTAGGGGCCTGAGGGTCTTGATGGTCCAGGCAAAGTAGTCGAGCCTGTCGTTGGCTTCAAACCGTGCCAGTTGCTCCTTTCCGAACCGGCCCTTGATGTAGAGGTAGCTATTCAGCCGTACGGTGCCTGCGGTGCTATGGTCGAATGTGTCGGCGTTGAAGCCGACCTGCGTTCCCGCGATGTTGGTTATGAGAAAGAACCTGCCGGCAGGCTGGTCACGCATCGACGCGCCGAGGCCGTCTTCTTTTATCCGGCGAACCAGGGCGGCGGCCGCCCTGCGGGGCCGGGTTTGCCTGGAGTAGACTATGAACCTTGCGATAAGCACACCCAGCACCAGCAGGCCCAACAGAACGAGCTTATCGGTCTGATATTTTGCGAGCAGATCGGGGCGTCTCATAACGTCGGCGATGATAATCGCTGGGGGTTCGGTTTGCAATAACTCCACGCACTGCGCTGCCAGAGCGAGGCAAAGGGGAAATTTGACCTAAGACTGCTTTTGGTTATGGCCGAACAATTATTAGTATTTAGTTAGGAAGTGGACGGGCAGGATGCCACCGGGACATTTGGAAAAGATTCTCACGGTTGGTCCCCGTTGGATTATGGGTAGCTGGTTTTGCAATCTAATCAAGAAGTGTTTTTATCGGCTGAGCGGCTCCGCCGGCAAGGCGGGGTGGCTGCCGGTGCGCACAGGGGGGGTTGATATGAGCGAAGTAGCGATGCTCGAGGGTGCCGAACCGCGGACCATCCTCGAAGAGCTGATGGACAGGCGTATTCCCGCCATAATGAGCTATCTGTCCAGCGGCAAGTGGCACGTGGCGAAGGTTGAGCTTGCGGGACTTGGGGCGGGCACGGTAACGGTGCGTTTGCTGGCGGGTTCGAAGCCTCATCCGATGAACATAAAGCCCGACCAACCTGTTGGTGTTTCGCTGAAGTTTGGCTACGGCAAGTTTATCTTCGACAGCAGGGTGCTGTCGCTGGAGCCGTCGGCCGATGCGACCCGGGGCGGGACGATAATACTGGAGCTGCCCGACAGGATTGAAATGGTGCAGCGCCGGGCCTTCTTCCGCGTGGAGGTGCCTCAATCGCTGAAGGTGAACGTGTTGTTGTGGCGTCGCAGGCAGCAGGACGGCGCGGGCGTCGGGGACCCGCAGCAATCGCAGGTTCCACCCGGGCGGTACTGGAATGGCCGACTGGTGGATATTTCCGCAGGCGGAGCGCAGGTGGCGATTGATTCGACCGATGGGAGAGATTTCAGGGT
The DNA here is from genome assembly GCA_964429265.1 of uncultured Pirellulales bacterium. Taxonomy (GTDB): domain Bacteria; phylum Planctomycetota; class Phycisphaerae; order Sedimentisphaerales; family Anaerobacaceae; genus CAYSBK01. The sequence goes on from CAYSBK010000092.1 coordinate 3,319, forward strand.
CGGTCAATTTGTAGGGCTGCGTTTTACGCCGATGCCTTACGAGACGCCGCTGATGTTCAATGCTCAAATCAGGAACATCCTGCCGACCGCCGACGGCAGGAGCCTGTGCCTCGGTATGCAGATCGTCGGCCTGGAAGCCAGCCCCGAAGGGCGCGAGGTCTTGTCCCGGCTGGTGGGCGTGGTGGAGCGGTACTACCAGATGGGCCGATCGGCCGTGAAGCAACAGGACTTTCAGGGTGCACCGACCGCCACTTAGCAGTGGTATTGCCAGAGGCACGGGTTCAAAGCCTCGGTCGTATCCAGCGCCAGCCTGCCGGCGGAGTCTTGCTAATCAGCGGTCAAATCAAAAGGCGAGATGTAATCGCCGTGGTCGGCGCGTGCTGCATTGAGCCTTTCCCTGACGCGGTCGAACGTCTCGTAAAGTAGTTGCGGCGTGTCGGCAACCTTTTCCCTGTAGATTTTCTCGACGCGGTCGAGTTTTGCGAGGTTCTCGGATATGCGTACGGTGAACTGCCGCCGGTAATCATCCCTGGTGTAATCCTTGTTGAGGTGCTGTTTGAACAGCCTGGCGAGGTCGTCGTATTTTGGTATCAAGCCCGTCGGTGTCTTAAGTGCTTCGGCGTCGCCGTTGACGCGAAGCTCCGCCCAGAGCAGCCAGACGAGCTTGTCGGCCATGCCGTTGAGGTATTTGCCTTTTTCGTCTTTCAGGAAGTAATTCACCGAGAATATCACCGGTGGTTTTTCGAGACCTTCGGCGAAATCGAGATTGACCTGGACGTACCTGCCCAGGGGTATCGAAAGAAAATCAAGATTTGACATCAGGTTGAAGGTGCGGACGCCCTCTTTGCCCAGGGTCGCGGCGGTGGTCTCGGATTCCAGCGCTGCGCCTTTTATCAATATTCCTTCCTGCCAGTTGTAGGCCTGTTCAACAGGGACCCAGGTGTCACTGTCGCGTCCGCCGTAGATGATGGCTCCAAGCGGCACGCCCTGCGGGTCGTCAAGGTTGGGGTCGCGGTTTGAAAGGTCTGCGATGTTGAGGCAGTAGCGTGCATTCTTGTGTGACGGGGTGATTTCGTTGCCGTCGGCGTCGGTCTTGCCCTTGTGCCAGCGGCCCGAATGGTTGATGCCTTGCTGCGGCAGTTCAATACCCATACCGAGCCAGTAGGGTTTGTTGTCGTTGCCGATAAGGACGTTCGAGAAGATGACCTCGCACGGGCGGGTCAGGGCGTCATAGATAATAGGGTCGTCCTTGGGGTTGACATCGCGGATGATGCCGAAGATGCCCTTTTCGACGTTGGCGCAGCGGACCAGGCCGGCTTCCTTTCGCAGGTAGGCGATGTCGTCGCCGATGATGGTCTGGCCGGGTAGCATAGCGGTGGAGGTTTTGCCGCAGGCCGAGGGAAATGCCCCGGCGAAGTACGTTACCCTGCCGGCAGGCCCGTGTATGCCCATAATAAACATATGCTCGGCGAGCCAGCCTTGTCGGGACGCCCTTTGTATGGCCAGCCGCAGCGACAGTTTTTTCAGCCCTATGGTGTTGCCGCCGTACTGCGTGTTGACACTGTAAACCAGGTCCTCTTCGAGGTCGATGTAAACCCGCCGCTTGTCGATGTTCTTGCTTACGGCATTTTCAAGCTCGCCTTCGGAATGGAGGAACCGAAAGAAATCGGGCGAATCACCGATCTTGCGGAAGTATTCGTAGCCTGGGCGATAGAGGATGAGTTCGCTGTGTGCGACATACGGCGAGTCTGTGATCTGGACGCACGGAATGGAGAACGGTGAATCGGTCGGTCCGAGGCAAAAAAAGCAGACGAGCATTTCGCGGCCGACCATAGAGTCCTTCAGGAACGAGCGGACCTCTTCCACGCCGGTGGCCTTGTCGATGGAATTGAGGCTTTCGCCGAGTTCTGAGCCGGGCGGCAACAGGTACTTTGTACGGGCCTTGTCGCGGGCCTGGTCGTAGTAGCCGTCGAAATGACAGGTGTGGCCCGGCAGGTTCAGCGTTCTTTCCTCGCCCAGCTCTATGGCCCTGCGGCGGATGTAATCGGCGTCGGCGTCGCTGCCGGTGAAAACGAAGACCGAGTCGGGGTTGCACAGCTCGATGGCGTCGGCGATGAACTTGTGCAGTTTGTGATTTTCCAGGGCCATCAGTTTCTGGCGGGCAGTGCCAGCCAGTTTTCTCTGCAGAACTTGTTGAGGCTCAGACATTTGCGCAAAGCACCTCCATCAATCATTGTTCAGACGTTCCTGGCCAAAAAACCGCAGGATTCTAAACAGCCGGTTGTGATGATGTCAAAGACTTTTTCGGATTTTCTCAGTTTTCCGCAGCCCAGCGGGCCGAGATTGTGTCGCGGGGTTACTCGTGGGGTGCTCAGGCGAGTTGCATTGCGGCTTGCAAGTGCGCTGCCGGAAGCGTATGATGGCTGCACAAAAAGGCTTGGGGCGTCGTAGATACCGTGTCAGTTCAGCGTTTGGGTGGGAAACGTTCGGCCTTTGTGGTAGGCCGGGAAGGTTTGTTATATGTGCCAGCCGTACTGGGAGCATTACCCGCATCCCGCGGATATGGGCATCCGGGGTTTCGGGAGGACAAAAGAGGAGGCTTTCGAGCAGGCGGCGCTGGCGCTGGCGGCGGTTGTGGCGGACCCCGGCAGCGTGATACCGACCCAGCGGATTGATATTGACTGTCAGCAACAGGATAACGACGAACTGCTGCTGGTTGAGTGGTTGAACTCAATAGTGTACGAGATGGCGACAAGGCGGATGTTGTTCGGGCGGTTCAGGGTCAGGTTTGAGGACGGCGGCCTCAGAGGGCAGGCCTGGGGCGAGTTGCTGGACGTCGAGCGACACCGGCCGACGGTGGAGGTCAAGGCGGCCACCTACTGCGATCTGGCTGTTCGCCGCGGCAGGGACGGCTTGTGGATGGCACAGTGCATTGTGGACGTTTAGCGTGGAAGGAAAGAAATGTACGCAGAAAAATTGAGACAGTGTGGCGATGCACAGTGGTGCATAGAGCCGTTCGGGTCGATGCGTGTGCCGGTGATAATCTATGCAGACGAGCAGTCCATAAAGGAAATGGATGAAAGCGTCTACCGGCAGGCGGCGAATGTTGCGGCTTTGCCGGGGATAGTGAAGGCATCTTTGGTGATGCCCGACGCCCACTGGGGATACGGCTTTCCGATCGGCGGGGTGGCAGCGTTCGACCCGGACCAGGGTGGCGTAATCTCGGCCGGCGGGGTGGGCTTCGACATATCCTGTGGGGTGCGTTCGCTGCTGACGGGCCTGTCGGTTGACGACGTGGAGCCGGTCAGGAAGCAACTTGCCGATTTACTTGCAAAGAAGATTCCGGCGGGCGTCGGCAGTACCGGCAAGGTGAAGCTGTCCGCGAAGGAAATGGACGAGATGCTCCGCGGTGGAGCAGCCTGGGCGGTGGAGAAGGGCTACGGCAGCAACGAAGACCTCTCCCGCACCGAACAGGGCGGCCGGATGCCGGGTGCTGAGCCGAAGTACGTTTCGGACCGGGCCAAGCAGCGGCAAGTGAACCAGATCGGGACGCTGGGTTCGGGCAATCACTATCTTGAGATTCAGAAGGTCACCGAGGTTTACGACGCAGGGGTGGCCGGGACGTTCGGCCTGGCTGTCGGCGACGTGGTGGTAAGCATTCATTGCGGCTCGCGGGGACTGGGACACCAGATAGCGACGGATTTCCTGCCCAGGATGGTCAAGGCCGCGCAGGCCGGAGGTATCGAGCTTGCGGAGCGGGAACTTGCTTGTGCACCGATAAACTCGCAATTGGGAAGGGAATACTTCGGTGCGATGAACTGTGGCATCAACGCGGCGGTGGCGAACCGGCAGGTTCTTACGCATCTTGTGCGCCGGGCCTTCAGCGATATCCTTCCCAGGGCTGAGTTGAAGGTTCTGTACGATGTTTCGCATAATACGTGCAAGGCGGAGACTCACACCGTTGACGGCAGGCAGGTGAAGGTTTACGTTCACCGCAAGGGGGCTACGCGGGCGTTCGGGCCGGGGCACGAATGTCTGCCCGCCGAGTTGAGGCAGTCCGGTCAGCCGGTGCTGGTGGGGGGGACAATGGGCACGGCTTCATACATACTGGTCGGGACCACGCAGAATATGGAGCTGTCGTTTGGTTCGTGCTGTCACGGTGCGGGCAGGGCTATGAGCCGAAAGCAGGCGATGAAGACGTGGCATGGTCGGGACGTGGTGAACCAGTTGGCGCAGAGGGATATCATTATCCGCGGTGCGTCTCTTCGGGGGGTGGCGGAGGAGGCACCCGGTGCATACAAGGATGTGACGGTGGTGGTGGATGCGACGGAGAAAGCGGGCCTTGCAAGGAAAGTGGCAAAGCTGGAGCCGATGATTTGCGTAAAGGGATAGCAGGCTGTAGCGCCGCTTGACGGTATGGGAGGCGACGATGGGCAGAACGAGCCTGCCGCGGCGGGTTGAGAAGCGCGACGGTTCGCTGGTGGGTTTCGACCGCGGCCGGATAGAGCGGGCGATCAACAAGGCTGCGAAGGAGGTGCTGGCGGACGGCGCGGCCGCAAAGGATGTGGCCGAGAGCGTTACGCGGGTTGTCCTGGAGAAGCTTGCGAAGCGGTTCGGCCGGCGGACCGTGCGGATAGAGGATATTCAGGACATTGTAGAGTCTTCATTGATGGAAGAAGGCTACAGCCACATTGCGCGCAGCTACATATTGTACCGGCAAAGGCGCAGCGACATTCGCCTTGCCAAGTCGGTACTGGAATTGAAGGACGACCTGAAGCTGCCGGTCAATACGATGGAGGTTCTCAGGCAGCGCTACCTTCTCAAGGATGACAGCGGTCGGATAATCGAGACCCCCAGCGAGATGTTCCGACGCGTGGCGCGTCACGTTGCCGGTGCGGAGGACAATTACAAGCCCGAGGTCCCGCGGCAACAGGTGGAACAGCAGTTCTACCGGATGATGCGGAACCTGGAGTTTCTGCCGAACTCACCGACGCTGATGAACGCGGGCACGGGTTGTGGGCAGCTTTCGGCGTGCTTTGTGCTGCCGGTGGAGGATTCGATTGAGGGGATATTCGACGCACTGAAGAATATGGCCAAGATACACCAGACCGGCGGCGGGACGGGATTCAGCTTCTCGCGGCTTCGGCCGAAGGGTTCGCCGGTGCGTTCGACAACGGGCAGGGCGTCGGGGCCGGTGTCGTTTATGAGTATCTTCGACAGCGCCACTGACGTAATCGTCCAGGGCGGCCGGCGGCGCGGCGCCAATATGGGAATACTTCGGTGCGACCATCCGGATATTGTGGATTTTATAGAAGCCAAAAGCCGTTTTGGTGTACTGGAAAACTTCAACCTTTCAGTGGCCGTGACGGACCGGTTTATGGCGGCGGTTGCGTCGGACGGTGATTTCGCCCTGCGGCGGCCGGATACGGGCAAGCCCGTGCGCAAGGTCAAGGCGAGGTTTCTTTTTGACCTGATAGTGAACGCGGCCTGGCGGACCGGTGAGCCGGGTGTAGTGTTTATCGACGAAGTGAACAGGCACAATCCCACGCCTGCTTTGGGCCCGATAGAAGCGACAAATCCGTGCGGCGAGCTGCCGCTGCTGGGGTTTGAAAGCTGCAACCTGGGTTCAATCAACCTGGCCAGGATGGTCGTCGACGGCAAGGTGGACTGGAAGCGGCTCGGCGAAAGCATTTGCTGGGCTGTGCGTTTTCTCGACGACGTTATCGACGTCAACAGGTACCCGCTTGAACAGATTGAGCGTATAAGCACCGCAAATCGCAAGATAGGCCTGGGTGTGATGGGCTTCGCGGATATGCTGGTTCAGTTAGGGCTGGGGTATGACCGACCTGAGACGGTGGAGTTTGC
>CAYSBK010000093.1:0-9126 GCA_964429265.1 uncultured Pirellulales bacterium
GCACCGGGCTTTCGTCCCAGTAGTCCCTGCCAAGGTTGCTGCCCATCATAAACGAGCCCGGCTCGATGCGGATCATCTTCATCCCGAGCGAGTTTGAATACTCGCTCGGCCCCTGCGACGCACCATCCGCGCAAGCAACCACCCCAAGCAGCAAAACCAGCACGGACAAACAAACACGATATGAGTAATGCAACCCACTCATCATAAATACCCTTCCGTCAATAAGACATCGGCCCGATTGGCGAGCAACCGGGCCGATGCATCTCGGTGTTCCGTTAAAACTTACCCGGTGTATGCCAGCTCGTAACCCTTGCGGTACTTGCGCGTCAGGTACTTGTTGGCCTCGGGATTGTTGATGAACCGATGGTTTTGGCTGTCGTACTCGAGCCTGGCGCCGCCGAGCCGTACCCCGATGTTGCCGATATGGCACAATGCCGCCGAGGCAAAGCCTTCCTCGATCGGTGCCAGCAGCTTCGACGGGTCGTTGGCCTTGACGCAGTCGATGAAGTTCCGCCGGATGCCGGGGCTGCGTTCGCCCTTGATGCGCTTGCGATCGCCGCCCACGATAACGTGGCAGCCGTCACGCCCGATTTCCATCCTTCCCTTGGTGCCGTAGAAAACGTTGCCGTTGTCGTGGCCTTCGAGCTTGTACGGCGTCCACAGCCGCATCTCGTAAATCAGGTGACACTTGTCATACTCGAAGACAACGGTCTGGGTGTCGGGGGTTTCGTGGTCGTCATCGTACCAGAGCTGGCCGCCGGATACCGATGCCGCCTTCGGAAAGCCCACGCCCAGGCCCCATCGCGCCACGTCCACCTGGTGGATGCCGTCGTTGCCCATATCGCCCGTTCCGTAGTCCCAGAACCAGTGCCACTTGTAATGCCAGCGGTTCTTCGTGAAGGGATGCTTCGGGGCCGGTCCCAGCCACAAATCGTAGTTGACTCCCGGCGGCGGGTCGGTGACAGGCGCCCGGCCGATCTTACCACGTCTCTGGTGATTGATCGCCTTGGCCATAAACACCTCGCCGATGATACCTTCCCGCATACGCCTGATGCCTTCGATCGCGTCGCTGTCGCCGCGGTACTGCGTGCCGTGCTGGACGCACTTGCCGAACTGCTTGGCGGCCTTGACAAGCAACTGGCCCTCCCTGATGTTGTGACAGCAGGGTTTTTCGACGTAGACGTGCTTGCCCGCCACCAGCGCCGCCAGCGCCACCGGCGTGTGCCAGTGGTCCGGCGTGGCGATGCTGACGGCATCGATGGTGGGGTCGTCGAGGATTCGGCGAAAATCATCGACGGGTTTGCTCTTGGTCTCTTTTGCGACCTTGTTGCGGCGCTTCGGGTCAACGTCGCAGACCGCCACCAGCTCGCAATCGTCCATGTCCGCCCACCACTCGGCGTGGTTGCTGCCCTGGCCGCCCACGCCGATAACGGCGATTCGCACACGCTCGCTCGGAGCGGCAAGTCCCCGGCTGTACCCGGCCAGCAGCACCGACGAAGCTGCAAAACCGGCAGTACTTCTGAGGAATTTCCTTCGAGAAATCTCCTTGTCGGCCTTCATAACTTCTCCTTTCATCATCCACAAAAAATCATCTTTATCCGGGCGTTTTGACTGTCTGCTATATCATATCGCCGCGTCGGGCCTGCCGGTACCGGCTTACCAGGCCGCCGGCGAACGGCTAATCCTTCTGCTGCGATTCCTCCTTGCCGTGGCGTGTCGGCTTGGGCATCGTCCCGGAATGCGTGGAACAGGCACGCAACCTTATCAGCAGCCCGCCGCGTCCGTGCTGCGGCTTCAGAAGTATACCATAATCCTTGCCGGGTCTCAGGCGAAAATAGAAGACGTACTTCTGCTGGCCCAGGATTGGTCGGCCCACAGGCAGCTCCACACCTGGGATACGCTCGCGTTTCTCGACCAGCCGCAGCGTCATAATGATATCCGTCAGGCGAATGAAGCCTTTATCCTCTTCCTCGACGGCCTGTTCGATGTCGATGTCGAGACCCGTCGGCAGCACTACTTCTTTCAGCTCGAACAGTCCGTCCTCGCGCCGCACCAAGTACTGAATCGGTTGCCTGGCCTTGATCTTGACGGAGCCGGAATCATGTTCTTTCATCACCAGGGAAGGCGAATACACCGGCGTAATCTCGTCCGCCGGCAGCTTCACCCCGCTCAGGCCGTCTATCGGCATCGGCTTGTCCTGCCAGAAGCATCGGCCGTCCTTGAACTCGAGCTTGTCTTTGCCCACCTTGAACCAGCCCTTGCTGAACACGATGACCTTGCCCTTGAGCCGTTCAGGCGTCTCCTCGGTCGTCCATATGGATTCGTCGATGAAAGCCTTGTGTTGCAGGTCGGACGCGAATCGGAATATCTGGAACTGCACGAGGATTTTATTGTCATCGGCGGCGCGCGACACCCCTGCCACCAGCAGCAGCACCAGCAGGATAACTGCCCGTTTCATTATCATATCTCCTTAACAGGCTCGACGCTGACGCTCAGCTTGCCGGGCAGGAACTGCGCGGCCGGTTCGCTGAAGTCGAAGGCGTTCCGCCCGGAGGGAGGTTCCACAATGTTCACTTGCACGGTCGTAGCCCTTGGCTGGCGTTGCTCGCCCCGCCACAGCAGTTGTGACGCGGTCATTCCGATGACGCCCATCCCCACCGCCAGTACCGCCGCCCAGCCCAGCGGGATGCGCTTTCGCAGGAAAACGCCCAGCGTGCCTCCGTGCACGGCCGTACCGAATATCCTGCCTCTCAGTTCAGCCGACGGACCTGCCGGCGACAGCGATTGTAACTTGCGTTCGAGGTCTTCCATTTCCATCGTCTGTTACTCCAGGTATTCCTTTAGTTTCGCCAGGCCCCGCCGGTACCACGAAGCAACCGTCCCCAGGGGACGCTGGCGTATATCTGCTATCTCTTGAAAAGTCAGGCGTCCATACAAATGTTGCACTATCGTTTCACGCTCGTCGTCGGAAAGCTTCGCCAGGCCCGCGGCAACCGCCTCGCGGAACTGGTTCTGCTGGGCCGACTCGACCGGACCGGGCGACGGGTCGAATATGCACTCGGTCTGCAGCCGCCCCGTCCGACCCCTGCGGCGAAGCTCATCCACCGCCGCGTTGCGAACGCTGGCGAACATATATGCCTTCAGGTTTCGCGGCATCTGCTGCAGCTCCAGGCCCCTGCAAAAGGCCTCGTGAATGGCATCCTCGGCCATAGCCGGGTTGCCCGTCACCGCCACGGCACAAACGTACAACTGCCGACCGTACGTGTCGTATATCTGTTCCAACTGGCGTCGCAGTGCTCGCATTTATTGACACTCTGGTCCCGTGCGTACGGCCATAGGACTCACATCATAGTTTCGACGAACCAAAGGCCCCCTTTTATGCATAAAAAGCCCACCGTCGCGGCCTGTTCACCCCGCAGTGCCGCCGGCGCCACCACAATCACCGCAGCTTCAGCAGGAATATCTGCTTGTAGGACCTCCTGCCGTTCGGCACCACGCGATTGTAGGCGATCATCTTGCCGTCGTGGGAATAAACCGGGCACATCGGCGTATCCGCGGTTCTGGCGGTAAGTCGCCTGGCCCGGCCGAAACCGGAACCCGGCTTCACGTCACAGACGAAGATGCTGTTGTCGCAGACGTAGCATATCTCTCGGCCGTTCGGATTCCATCGAACCGTGCTCTGGACGCCGGACTTATGATGCGTAACCTGCACCGGCTCTCCGCCCAGCGGCGAGATGAAAAACACCTGCACTATCCCGTTGTCATCCTTGGCCAGGTAGCTTATTCGGCTGCCGTCCGGCGACGACCGAACCCAGTGTCGCGGCTCGGTGACCACGCCGGGATACTTGCGGTCTTCGGTGTAGGTGAGCCTGCGCTGCCGCGCACCTCTCGGCGGGGCCGGCATCGTCGTGGCGGTCCCTTCCAGCGGACCGGCGTCGCCCGGTATGTCGATCCGGTCGGGGATGTCCACGATAAAGACCTCGGTAACCTTCCTGCCGTCCGCCGTAACGATGTTGCCCAGAAACGCCCTGGCCCGCTGCCACGTGCCGTCAGGCCTGCGATAACCTCTTGTGCCGACCCACGCATCGCTGAAGGCCCGGCTGATTTCGTCCGTGCCCGGGGTGGGATTCGGCACCACCTTTACCACCAACGCCGAGAACCATATCCCGTCAACGTTCTCGCCTTCCGCGTCGTCGTCCACGTCCACCGCCCTGATGCCGGTGGCAACGCCTATCGTGCGAAGGTTCAGCTTTTTGCCGGTCCGCTTTTCGAGTTCAGCCATTATCGCGTCGTTGTACGTAAAGCCGATCCATTTCCCGTCGCCGCTCCACTCGTGGCGATGCGTCCCGCCGCGCAGCGCCCCGGGCGTAAAGGGCGGCGTCACGTCCCTGGCGTCGAGGAAAATGCGCTCGCCCGGCCGGCTTTCGTCTATCAGCACACCCGTCCGCCGCCAGAACCAGTACGGCCGATTCGCATCGCAATTCAAAAGCCCGTGCATGCAGACGATCTTGTTTTCGCTGGGATGATAGCCGGCCGCACCGACGCCCGGGCCGTACGGCGTCTGGTTCTCGGTTTCGTAAACGACCCTGATTTCGCCCGTCTCGACGTTCACCTTCTCTATGTTAGAGTTGGCGCCCACTTCCGCGACCGGCGGCCCGGCCACTTCGTGGCGCGTGTCATAAACCAGCCACCTGTCATCGGGCGAAAAATTGTCGTTGTTGTCCAGGTAGTGATTGCGCGGCTCGAAGGTCAACTGGATTTCGCGTTCGTACCCGCCGCCCACCAGGCCGCAGCCTGCCGACAAAATCCCGGCCACCGCCGGCAACAGCAGCATTCTTGCGTCCATAATTTCCTCAGCCTCATCACGCCCGCGTCCCGCGGACAGGCTCTCCAGGCGGTCATAAGTTCACGGTCCGTCGGGCATCGTCGCCCGATGCAGCCCAAATATGGTATAATGATAACGTGCCGTGTTCCAGGCCAAAACCGGACAGTATTCGACGGGAGGGTGAACAAGACGAACAGATTAGTGGTTCTAATCAGCCTGGTGTGCCTGAATACCGCCGCGGCAGCCCCGCGGCGGTCGCTGGACTATGTGCCCGGCGAGATCCTCGTAAAGTTCCGCCCCGCCGTTGCGGATAAGCTCGGTGAACGCCCCGACCCGGCCGCCACCGGCCGACTGAGCCTGTCGGCCCGACTTGACACGCTGAACCGCAAGTATGGGCTGGTAACAGCCAAGCCCGTGTTCCCGCGGTTCAGGCAGAACCGCAAGAGGCTGCAGCAGCTTCAGGCCCGCCCGGAAAAACTTCTTGATCAGAGGCAAAAACGGATCCTGCGAAGGCTTCGCAGGGCACCGGCCGGTGCCGGGGTCCCGCAACTGCACCGCATTTACAAGCTGCAATTCGACCTGCGTCCCGGCCAGTCGCTCCAGGAACTGCTCGAGGCCTACAACCGTGACCCCGCCGTGGAATACGCCGAGCTGAACTACACCGTCGAGATAAACCGCCGGCCCAACGACCCGCTTTTCCCCGTGCAGTGGCCGCTGGACAATACCGGCCAGATGTATCCGTCCAGCGGAAAGTTCCGCCCGCCCCCAGGCACCCCCGACGCGGATATCGACGCGCCAGGCGGATGGAACTTCATCACTTCCGCCGACGACGTCGTCGTTGCGGTCATCGACACCGGCATCGATTACACCCACAGGGACCTTGCACACAACGTCTGGGTCAACCTCGCCGAGCGCTATGGTCGCGCCGGCGTCGACGACGACGGTAACGGCTACGTGGACGACGTGTACGGCTATGATTTCATCAACGACGATCCCGACCCCCGCGATGACAACGGTCACGGCACGCACTGCGCCGGGGTCATTGCCGCCGAGGGCGATAACGGCCTTGACATCACCGGCCTGTGCTGGCGAGGCAAAATAATGGGCCTAAAGTGTCTGGGCTCCGACGGCAGGGGCAACATCGACGATGCGGCCGAGGCCGTCTACTACGCAGTCGAAAACGGCGCCGAGGTCATATCGAATAGCTGGGGCGCGATCCTCGGGTTCGGCGGCTTCCCCAAGGTCCTGATCGACGCCTTTGACTACGCCCACAGCCAGGGTGTCATCTCCGTGGCCTCTGCGGGCAACCAGGGTTCGACGAATGTCAATTTCCCCGCCATCTTCGACAACGTGATATCGGTTGCGGCCACCGACTCCAACGACGACCTCGCAATCTTCAGCAACTATGGAGAGTACGTTGACATAGCAGCGCCCGGCGTCGACGTGCTGTCTCTCAGGGCCGCCGGTACCTCCCGGGCGACACCTTACAACGACTACACCACCATCGACTCCGGAACGTCGATGGCCTGTCCGCACGTGGCCGGCGCCGTGGCGCTGGTGCTGGCCTATTACCCCGATGTTTATGTCGGCGACGTAACAGAAATAATCTTCAACAACACGAACTGGCTGCCGCCGGAGATTTGCAGGCACGGCCGACTCAACCTCTACCGCGCGCTGGCGGCCGTCGCGGATTACTACGCCGGCAAGGTCGTCTTTCGCAGGGACGTTTACTCCTGCGACGCACAAATCCAGATTATCCTCAACGACCTCAATCTCATCGGTTGCGGCACGCAGGACGTCAACGTCACCACCGAGGGCGGCGACCTGGAAATTGTAACGCTTGCCGAAAGCAACCTGCCCGGCGTTTACGAGGGAAAAATATGGACCCAGCCCGGCCCGCCCACGCCTGCTGACGGGCTGATCCAGTTGTCGCACGGAGAAAAAATAACGGTAACCTACTACGACCAGGACGACGGCACAGGCACCCCCGCCGTCGCCCGCGACACCGCCGTCGCCGACTGCCGCGCGCCCGTGATAACCAACGTTCAGATAGACGCACCCGGCCCGGAGCCTACGGTAACATTCGATACGAACGAGCCGACCACCGCTTTCGTGCTGGCCGGGCCCGCCTGCGGCGGTCCGTACAGCCTGCAGTGGATCGGCTCAACCCTTGCCACGCACCATACCGTGAAACTGTTGGGCATCCAGCCCTATACACGCTACTTTTTCGTGGTGCAGGCCTTCGACGCCGCCGAAAACCAGACAATCGAAGACAATAACGGCCTGTGCTATGAGTTTACCACCACCGGCCCGGCGGATATCTACGTCCCGGAGCAATACCCCGACGTCCAGCAGGCCATCTACCGCGCCTGGGATACGAGCACCATCTGGCTGGCCGACGGAATCTACACCGGCCCGGGCAATTGCGACATAGACTTCCTCGGCAGGGCCGTAATGCTCAGAAGTCGCAACGGGCCTGAAAACTGCATCATAGACTGCAACGGCGAACCAAACAACCCACGCAGCGGTTTCCATTTCACCCGGGGCGAGGACGCAAATTCCGTGCTGCAGGGCATCACCATCACCGGCGGCTACGTCACCGACACCTCGGCCGCCGGCGCCGTTACCTGTATCTCCAGCAGCCCTTCCATCGTGGACTGCGTGCTGGTCGGCAACACCGCCCCCTACGGCGGGGCCATAAGATGCGAGGGCACCACCAGCTCACCACTAATCAAAGGATGCACCCTGGCGGGCAACACCGCCCTTTACGGAGCAGGCATATATTCGGTCAGGGCCGCCCCCACCGTGGCGAACTGCATCATCGCCGGCAACTCCGCCGAAACGGGCGCAGGGGTGGCCTGTCGGTTCGGCGCCGCGAACATCATCAACTGTACAATTGTCGGCAACAGGGCCCAACGCGGAGGCGGAATCGTTGAGCGCGGCGACGCCCTCATCACCAACACCATACTGTGGGACAACCGCGCCGAGGTGTTCGAGCAACTGGTGACCTCCACCCCGCCGACTTACTGTTGTATCCAGGGCGGCTGCGATGGACTGGGCAATATCACCGCAGACCCCTGTTTCGTCCACCCCGGCTGGTGGGATCCAAATGGTACAGCCGAGGACCCGAATGATGATTTCTGGGTCCAGGGCGACTACCATCTCAAAAGCAGCGGGTGGCGATGGAGCACCGACTTGAAGCTCTGGACGTGGGACGACGTTACCAGCAGATGTATAGATGCAGGCAACCCCGCTGTACCTCTGCAGGCAGAACCTGTCACCCTCCAGGTTGACCCGTTGAACCGGGCCGGCGTAAACCGGCGGATAAACATCGGGGCCTATGGAGGGACGGAGACGGCGGCTATCGGCCCGTACGGATGGAGCATTCAGGCCGATCTCGATAACAACGGGCGGGTCGATTGGCTGGACCTGGCTTGCCTCAGCGGGCTGATGCTCCACAGCGGCTGGAACCTCCCGGCGGACCTGGACAGAAACGGCATAATAAATATGGCGGATTTCGCCGTTCTGGCCGACCACTGGGCCCTGCAGACCACCTGGCACGGGCCGTAGGTCCTGCTTTTGCAGCAGTTAAGGGCCTCGGCGACGCAAGACCACTGGACGGGCAGGCGGGTATCTGTTATAATTTATAATTGTCGAGTCGAACCGGAGGTCCGCATCGTGGCAGTGTCACGGCCGTTTTTGAGCAGACTTAGGGAGGTTCTGAAATGCTGCAAAGGTCAATTCTGACGGTATTGATTTGTGGCATCGCCGCCCTGGCCGGCCGGCCGGGGGCCGCTGCAGCCGAACCGTCCCCGGCAGAAGCCAACTACCCCGACGAAGCTATCGGCGCCGCCGGCGTCGGCTTTTGCGGGTGCGACCTGGTTCGCGACGGAATCATCGACCTTTACGACCTGGCGGTGCTTGCAGCATACTGGGGAGCGGACGACTGCTGGGTGCTGAACGACTGGTGCGACGGTGCCGACATCAACCAGGACAGCTATGTCGGCTTCAGGGACCTGCGGGTCATGGCGGTTCTGTGCTGGCTCCAGGAAGACACCACAGCCCCCACGCCCGACCCTATGCAGTGGGACCGCTCGATAGACGCCAACGGCCTCGACGGTACGCCACACGAGGTGCCCCGGCCCTGTGGTATGGGCACGTGCTACTGGGCGGTGATGCGGGCAGACCCGAATACCGCCGACGAAACAGGCTTTGAGTTCTACTTCGAGTGCGGCGGCAACAGCGGCTTCGACAGCGGCTGGATTTCCTTCCCCGACGGTCCGCCATACAAGTACGAGGTG
>CAYSBK010000094.1:0-9063 GCA_964429265.1 uncultured Pirellulales bacterium
CCTTGCCGAATTGAAGGTGCAGCTTGCCGGCATCACCCGCCGGGAACAGACAGCCCGGTGCCTCATCAACTACGGTGCAATAGTGGTCTTTGATAGTCTCGACGAGCTGATTGCCCAGGCCGACGCTTTTGCCACCGAGCATCTCGAAATACACTGCGGCCCTGACAGTCGCAAGATTGCCTCACGAATCAACAACGCCGGCGCGATATTCATCGGCGACTACAGCCCCGTGGCGGTCGGCGATTACTGGGCGGGCCCCAGCCACACCCTGCCCACCGGCACCACGGCCAGATTCTTCAGTGCCTTGACCGCCAACGACTTTCTCAAGTCCACGAGCATTATCGAGTACGATAAGGACGCACTTGCAGCCGATGCCGCCGACATCATTCGCATCGCGCAAGCCGAGGGGCTCGACGCCCACGCCAGGAGTGTCGAGATAAGGCTGCGCAAGTAAATCCCACCTGCAGGCTCCGACGCTGCAATTCTCGCTCTGTCAGCCGCGGAATTATGGTGCACCAAGTGTTATCGCAACGACTTTATCCTGGAAGATTTCGAAAGTCGTCTTGATGCCGTTGTACCTGAGCGTTTCGCAGGGTCCCCTGGAACCTGTCTGGTCGGGCTGCCCGTATGCGGCGATTACGTCCTGGCGGGCCGAGCCCATCCCGATCCCCTTGTCCGTTCGCCCAGCGAAGGTCTTTATGGTCGAGTCGGGCGGCTTGAGCGGATACTGCTGCGACCAGCACTGAATCTGCTTGACGCCGCTTATCGGGTCGACCACTACAGTAAGCCCGTGCGAAGCCGGGTAAAACATCGCTATACCCCCGCCTTCCATCTTTTCAGGCTCACCCATAACCTCGATGACCTGGTCTTTCGTCATACCGAACTTGACAGGCTTCGCACCCACAAGCGGCACAATCTCCGCCGATTCCACAACAGGCGCCGACGGTTCAGGCGATGGCTGCGTACCCGGCTCGACCGATCTGATGACCGGTGGTTCGGCCGGTGCAGCCGTCTCCGGTGCACTTGGCGCCGGTGCGGCAGTTGTCTCCGCGGCAGCGGGCGGTTCTGGCTGGGGTTCAGGCGGCGATTCCTTCTTGCAGCCGGCCAGAACCACCGCAACAGCCAAGCCGAACGCTGCCAGAACAGCCCTGTAATCTGTTGAAACCATATTGCTCTCCTTGAAAAAAGTGCAAATCAGAATCGTCCACAAGTTACCTGCGGCAGTTGGTCCGGGACGTACACTAGCACCTGGAGCCGTTCTTGCGGACCACCTGCTACGCAGACGGGCAGATGCTTTCTCATTAGACAGGCCGCCCAGCCGTCGGTTCCACCCTTTTATCGGCGGCGTCGCGGCCGGGCTATGAAATTTCGCCTATCTTCTGCCGCAGCAATTGGCCCGCGGCGGCCAGGGCTTCGTCGAGCTTTTCGGGCCTCTTGCCGCCCGCCTGGGCCATATGGGCCTGGCCACCACCGCCGCCTTCGACTATCGCCGCTATCGTTCTGACGATGTCACCGGCTTTCACGCCCTTTCTTATCAGGTCCTCGGTAACACCGGCCAACAGAACCGCCTTCGCGTCCTGCTCAAAACCCAACACTACGGCCGCCGAGCCGGCCTTTTTCTTGAGCATATCGATTGCTGCACGCGCCTGCTCGACGGAGCCACCCGTCAGCCGGCCCGTAATTATCGCCGCCGAACCCACTCGTTGCAACTTATCCAGCAGGGCCCGTGCCTGGGCGATGACCTCATCGCCGCGGCCCTTTGAAGCCGACTTGAGTTGCCTGGCGAGCTTCTTGTTTTCCTCCAGCAATTGTTCAACTCTCTGCGGCAGCGACTCGGGCGGCACCTTCAGCCTGTGCGAAAGCTCCTCCACGATGCTGCTTTGCCGGTCGAGATACTCCGCCAACGCCTGGCCCGTCAGTGCCGTGATCCTGCGCACACCGGCGGCGATGCTTTCCTGCTTTATTATCTTGAACCCGCCGATGACGCCCGTTCTCTCGACGTGCGTACCGCCGCAAAATTCCTTGCTGAAGGCCTGCTCGACGCGGTCTTGCCCCTCGGCACCGACCGCCACTACGCGGACTTCGCTGCCGTATTTTTCTCCGAACAGCGCCATCGCGCCGACCTTCTCGGCTTGAGCTCTCGGCATAACCGCGCAGGTGACCGGCTCATCGGCGCTGATTTTCTCTCTCACCAGTCGCTCGACCTGCTCAAGCTGCTGCCGGGTAGGTGCTCCCGGACAGGTAAAGTCGAACCGCAGGTACTGCGGACACACCAGGCTGCCCTGTTGTGTCACCGACCCGCCCAGCACCTGTCGCAGCGCCCACTGAAGAAGGTGCGTGGCCGTATGGTTCTTCCTTGTAGCATCCCTGTCTTTGCTGACGATGGCCTCTGCTTGCTGGCCGACACTCAAGGCACCTTCGACAACCTTGCCTTTGTGTACCACGCAATCGCCGAGCTTCACGGTAGTCTCCACCGCGAAACGTCCGGTGGCGGAGCGTATCTCGCCGCTGTCGCCCACCTGCCCGCCCGACTCGGCATAAAAGCACGTCCTGTCGAGCACCACCGCCGAGTCGACTCCGCTTTCGATGGAACCCGTGTCCCTGAAGCCGGTCTGGTCGAGAAACCCGACCACCTTCGCCTCGCACCGCCGCCCGTGATACTTGGGGCCGTCGTCCGTTCGCGGCAATTCGCCGTCAACCACGTTCGCGGCAACTGCGTCGGTTTTCTGGGCGGCCCTTGCGCGTTCTCTTTGCCGCTGCATCAACTGCTCGAAGCCGGCGCTATCAACCTTCAGCCCCTGCTCACGTGCCATAAGCTCGGTAAGGTCCAGCGGAAATCCGTAAGTGTCATAAAGCCGAAAAGCATCCTCTCCGCTGATGGTCTTGTTCGCGGCCGACCGGGCACGCTCGGCGGCCTGGGAAAAGATTTCGATGCCCCGGTCGAGTGTTCGCCCGAAACTTTCTTCCTCTGACTTGATTACGGTCGAAACGTATTCGGCCCTGTCTTTTATCTCCGGAAATGCCCCGCCGAGGCATTCGACCACCACCGGCACCAGCTTGTAGATAAACGGCTGATGCATTGCCAGTTCGCGACCGAACCTCGCCGCCCGCCGAAGTATCCGCCGAATCACATAGCCCCTGCCGTCGTTCGAAGGAATGCCTCCGTCCGTTACCGCAAAGGTCAAAGCCCTTATATGATCGGCAATAACCCGAAACGCATTGTCCGTTGCGTTGTTCAAGGCGCCGGTATACTTACGCCCCGTTATCCGACTTATGGCCTCGATTATCGGCGCGAAAAGATCCGTGTCGTAGTTGCTGTACTTGCCCTGCAACGTCGCAGCGACTCTCTCCAGGCCGGCACCCGTATCGACGTACTTTGCACCCAGGGCCTGCAGCCTGCCGTGTTCGTCGCGGTTGTACTGAATAAACACCAGGTTCCATAACTCGATAAACCGCGAGCACCCCGCGTTCACCCCGCAGCGATGGTTACTGTCGTGCTGCCTGTCGCAGCGGTCCGGGCCCAGATCGATGTGTATCTCGCTGCACGGCCCGCAGGGACCTGTCGGGCCCATTTCCCAGAAGTTGTCTTTCTTACCGAAGGCAAGGACTTGTTCGGGCCTTATGGGTGTAACCTTTGGCCACAGCTCCGCCGCCTCGCTGTCTTTCGGCAGTCCTTCCTCGGGGTCGCCGGCAAATACCGTCGCCCACAGGCGCTGCGGGTCTATCCCCCAGACCTCGGTCAGCAGCTCCCACGCCCAGGCGATTGCCTCAGCCTTGAAGTAATCGCCGAACGACCAGTTGCCCAGCATCTCGAAAAACGTGTGGTGGTAGGTGTCTTTGCCCACCTGTTCGAGGTCGTTGTGCTTGCCGCTTACACGCAGACATTTCTGACTGTTTACCGCCCGGCGGAACTCGGGGACCCGAAGGCCCACGAAAATATCCTTGAACTGGTTCATACCCGCGTTGGTAAACAGCAGTGTCTGGTCGTCCTGCGGGATAATCGGTGAGCTGGGCACGAACTGGTGCCCCTTGGATTTGAAAAACTCTATGAAACCTGCCCGTATCTGGTCCGAACTAAGCACTGCTTGCGTCCCCAGCAATGCCGGCCTTCAGCGCCGACTTACTCCGAGCCGGAAAGACCCCTGGCTGCGAGAATCCTGCCCTTCAACTCCTCGCAAAGAGCCGGGTTGTCCCTCAGGTATTTCTTGGCGTTCTCCCTGCCCTGGCCTATCCTCACGTCGCCGTAGTTCAGCCAGGCGCCCGATTTCTGCACGATGTCGCAGGCGACCGCCAAATCGAGCACGTCGCCCTCGTAGCTGATGCCGCTGTCGAACATTATGTCGAACTCGGCGTCGCGGAACGGCGGGGCGATCTTGTTCTTCACCACCCGCGCCCTGACCCTCGTGCCGATCGCGCCGGTGTTGTCCTTGATGGTGGTCATCCGGCGCACGTCGATGCGAACCGAACTGTAGAACTTCAGCGCCCGTCCGCCCGGCGTGGTCTCAGGGTTGCCGAACATCACGCCGATCTTCATCCGTATCTGGTTTATGAATATCAGGGCCGTTTTGCTCTTGTTGATGACACCTGCCAGTTTCCTCATCGCCTGACTCATAAGTCTTGCCTGCAGACCGACGTGGGTATCACCCATCTCGCCCTGAATCTCCGCCGCCGGCGTAAGTGCCGCCACCGAGTCCACCACTATCACGTCGATGGAGTTCGACCTTATCAGCATCTCGGCGATATCCAGTGCCTGCTCGCCGGTATCCGGCTGGCTTACCAGCAGACTGCTGACATCGACACCGAGTCGCTTGGCCCAGGTGGTGTCCAAGGCATGCTCGGCGTCAATAAATGCCGCCACACCGCCGGCCCGTTGAGCGTTGGCGACCACGTGCAGCGCCAGCGTCGTCTTGCCCGACGACTCCGGCCCGAACAACTCGGTCACCCTGCCCCGCGGAATACCTGCACCGCCAAGCGCTATGTCCAGCGACAGCGCCCCGGTCGGTATGCCCTCGACCCGGGCGTACTGATGCGCGTCCATCTGCATAATCGCCCCCTGCCCGTACTGCTTTTCTATCTGGGCGATGACACGCTGCAAGGCGTCTTCCCTGCTGGTCGCCGCCGGCGGTTTTTGGGTCCTTTTGGATTTGCCCATCTGCCTGCCTCCCAATCGGGTTTTTCTACTCCAGGCTGTACCTGCCCAGTCTGGTATAAATCGGTCCCTTGGGCGTCAGTTGACTCTCGTAAACGCTGACCTCGGCCACCTCGATCTGGCCTGCCCTGAATTCCTTGTATGCCTCGGCCAGTCGTGCCAGCTCGACGGCGGCCTTCTTGCTTCTTACCCTGCATAGGGTAAGATGCCCCGTGAACTTCCTGTTTTCCTCGGGCCAGCCCGCCGCCGCCAGCTGCTGCTCAACATCGCGTTGCAGTGCTGCCAGCCGGTCGCTGCCGTTGCCGGTACCCACCCACAGCACTCTGGCATTTCTCCCACCAAAGCAGCCAACCGATTCAATGTCAAGCTCGAAGCTGGTATGGGCCTGCACCGCCCGTTCGACCGCCTCGCACACCGCCGGCAACCGCCGCTGTTGTACCTCCCCGAGAAACTTCAAGGTCAGATGCATCGCTTCCGGCCGGACCCATTTTACATCGCCCTTGCCCAGGTTCGCCTCGGCTGCCAGACGTCGCTGCAGCTCACCGACGGCCGCTCTGGTGTTATCATCTATGTCCGTGGCAACAAAAACCCGCACGCGTTTGTCAACCTGCTAAAATTGTACCAGTTTTCTCAGCTCACCCAGCCTTTTTTCTATATCCGCATTCGTAACAGCAGTAAGCCCGGCTAATGAAAAATCTGCCACCGCAAACGAGGCCACGACCGTACCATACGCGACGGCCGCTTTGAGGTCCGCAAAATCCGGTTCGGCCGCCCGCCTTGATGCCAGAAAACCCATCATACCGCCGGCAAAGCTGTCGCCGGCGCCGGTGGGGTCCGTAACCTTCTTCATAGGATAGGCCGGCAACACAAACTTGGACCCGTCCGATGCAACCGTTATGGAACCGGATTCACCTCTTTTGACAACCACCACACCCGGACCAATAGCCAGAATTTTCTCGGCGGCCGCAAGAAGGTTCGATTGACCGGCCAGAAGTCGCGCCTCCGCATCGTTGACGACCAGACAGTCGATTCTCTCAAGCAGTTTTTTCAGGTCCGCTGTCTCATTTTGTATCCAGCAGTCCATCGTGTCGGCCGCGACAAAGAGGGGCCGTTCAACCTGGCTCAACAGCTTTAACTGCAACGCAGGCGCGGTGTTGGCCAGAAAAACGAACTCGCTGTCTCTGAACCCTGGTGGTACCACCGGGGGGTCCTCCGCAAGGACGTTCAGCTCCAGAACGTCCGTTGTTCGGTCGTTCATATTATCGCCGTACGAGCCTTCCCAGCGAAACGTCTTGCTTTGCTTTCTTACCTCCAGCCCGGCCAGGTCAACGTCCCTGCCGGCAAAGACCTGCTGCAGGTCAAACGGACAATCGTCACCGACGACACCCACCAGGCGAACGGGGCTGAAAAAGCTGGCCGCCATGCTGAAATAAACCGACGACCCGCCCAGACACTCCCGCCTGACCCCGTGAGGCGTCCTGACCGTGTCGATCCCGATCGAGCCGGTAACCAGCACCGGTCGCTTAACCGCCGTCTGCTCCGCTGTCGGTGCCATATTTCTTCAGACTATTATCTATCCGTGTCACAGTTCTTTCTTTGCCCAGCATCTCGACGGCATCAAAAATAGGCAGGCTTACCGTGCTTCCGCACAGGGCAATCCGCAAAGGCTGGGCGACCTTTCCCAGGCCAACGTGCATTTCGTCGGCCAGCGACCGAAGCATACTCTCGATTGCTTCCGGCGTCAATCGCTCCAGCGCAGCGAGCCTTTCGCGAACCGTCCGCAGGACCGCCAGGCCGTCGCCCTTCAGCAGGTGCTTTGCAACAGCCTTGCCGTCGTACTCGATTTCGTCGTCCCGCAGGAAAAGGAACCGGCTTTTCTGCTCAACCTGCGCAAGCGTCCTTGCACCGGGCGCAACCTGCAGAATCCGACGAAGTGTCCCGTCGTCGGCACGCGAAAGCGGCGACCGCACCGCCCGAAGGTAATTCTTGAAGTGTTCCAGCAGCTTGTCCTGGCCGACCATCCGGATGTGCTCCGTGTTGAAAGCAAGCAGTTTACCCCTGTCGAAGAGACTGTTCGACTTGGTCAGCCTTGAAAGGTCGAAGCAGTCGATCAGCTCCTCCACGGACATCACCTGGCGGTCTTGCCCTGGACTGAAACCGAGCAGCGAGATAAAATTAACCAGCGCCTCGGGCAAATACCCGCTCTTGAAGAAGTCCACCACGTTGATTTCCGGCAACTTCACGCCGAGGTACTCGGCCATTGCATCAACGCTGGTCATATCCGGCCATAATTTCCCTGAAATAAACTCCCGCAACTGTTGCTCGCTCAGGCCGCCTACGTCGGCCAGCTTCTTCAAATCAACGTCTTGGCGTTCCTTGATCGCCTTTCGAAGCGCCTTTGAACGCTCTCTCTTGGACAGCTTGCCGCCCGTTTCGCTGACCGTCACCGACATATGAGCATAAACCGGCGTGCGAAAACCAAGCGCCTCCTGAAGAGCCTGCTGAGCAGGCGTGTTCATCAAGTGCTCCTGGCCGCGAATCACGTGGGTTACGCCCATCAGTTCATCGTCGATTACGCACGCAAAATTGTAGGTCGGCATACCGCCGCTCTTTTGTATGATGAAATCCCCGAACTCGCCGGCGTTGAAACTCACCGTTCCACGCACCACGTCCTCGACGACGAACGTTCTATCCTGTGGGACCGCAAACCGCACCGTCACCGGACGACCCTGCGCACGGGCCTTCGCTGCATCATCCTCCGTCGGGAATACATCCGGGCGGCGGTAAACAAACCCACGTCTCTCAGCTTGCGCCTTGGCACGCATCTGCTGAAGCTCTTCGGGCGTGTCGAAGCAGTAGTACGCTTTCTGCTCATCCAGCAGTTGCTTTACGAAACGGTCGTAGATGTCCTTTCGCTGCGACTGAAAGTACGGCCCGTTCGGCCCACCCACCTCCGGACCCTCGTCCCAGTCGATGCCCAGCCACTTCAGGTCCTCTATTACCTGCCGGGTGGCCGTGGGGGTGTTGCGCTTTGTGTCGGTGTCCTCGATCCGCAAAATGAACTTGCCGGCCGTCTTGCGGGCAAACAGCCAGTTGAATAGCGCCGTTCGGGCGCCACCGATGTGCAGATAGCCCGTCGGCGAAGGTGCAAAACGCGTTACTACGATGTCGGCCATAGCGCTTGATTCCAGCCGTCCAAGAAAACGAGCAAAACCGAAGGCTAATCAACACAGGGGCTGTTGTCAAGCGTGTCCGGCTGCTGAGACGTGTCCCGGAGATTGCGGGAGTATTCCCGGGGGTTGGCCCCGGAGGCCGAAGATCTTCGGGCAACTGGGCCAGGGCGGTCTTGCGGAGATTTCGTCGGATGAATCGGGCTTGATCACCTGTCTTGCACAAAAGTGGCGGGCTTGTGCGCAGGAGGCTGCGGCAAGACTGAGTGAACCGCCGACGCTGCAGCGGTCCTGCGAAGACTGCAAGAGCTCGGCATTTGACGGGCCGCGGGCTTTTGCAGGGTTTGGATAAACTGGCTGGTCGAGGTACTCCTACGAGCCGATTGCCCGACTGGCCCGAGCTGGCCAGGGTTTGCTCCTTAATCTTCTTGCAATGTCGACCCGCCGGGTGTAAAGTTAGCTGGAATTTGTAGGTCCTTGTTAATAAGGCTCGGAGAGGTGGCCGAGTGGCTGAAGGCAACGGTTTGCTAAACCGTCCGGTGGGTATAAACCCGCCGCGCGGGTTCGAATCCCGCCCTCTCCGTTATTTGTAGATACCCACGGGCAAGCCCGTGGAACTCTGCCCTTCGGGTTATTAGAAATACAGGCCTCAATAAGTCAGACCCCACGACCGCTTCGACCTGCCCTGGTATCTCGTCACGTCCAGCGAAGCATCTGGCCCCCGACCAACAACCAACCACGAAC
>CAYSBK010000095.1:0-8937 GCA_964429265.1 uncultured Pirellulales bacterium
ATATGCTCCGATTCGGGGCCCATCCCATCGAGGGATGGGCCCCGTTGTTTTTGGGTGCTTCTGATGCCTGCGATGCGGTTGTGGGATTGGAAAATGCTTGTGTCGCCGCCGGCGCGGGGGGATAATGTGCGGTACCTGAGTGCCGGCTGATGCGGCAGAATCAATACCGGCCGCACCTGCGGGCCGGCATCTGCCGGAACGTAACTTGAGGATGAACTATGCTGGTGGTGGCAGAGTTTGAGATAAAGGGTCTTGCAAGGTTTCTTTCACACGCCGAGACGCTGCGCCTTTTTTGCAGGGCGCTTAGACGCGCAGGGCTGAAGATGCGATTTTCGCAGGGTTTCAACCCGCATCCGAGGCTGTCGCTGCCTTTGCCCAGAAGCGTCGGCGTCGAGGCGGATGCCGACCTGCTGTGCGTGGAACTGGCCGAGCAGACGGCCTGTGCCGGGGCCAAGAGTGAGGCTGAACCATTGAAGGCCGACATCAACGCCCAGTTGCCGCAGGATGTGCGGCTGCGGCGGGTGAATCTGGAAAAGGATGGTGCCCTGCCTGTGCCGCGGCGGGTCACTTACGTTCTGCAGCCTGCAGGTCCGCCGTCGGGGCTGAAGCAACGGGTCACGCGGTTGATGCGCAGTGACGCATTGCCGGTGTCCCGGCCGGCACGGCCGGGGCACGGCGCCCGCACCGTTGATGTAAGGAGATTCATAGAGTCGGTGGAGATACGCGCCCGACGGGTCCTGGTCCGGTGCCTGGTGGAACCGTGTGGTACGATCCGGCCCGGCGAAATCCTCGCATTGCTCGGGCTTGAGGCGGGTGACCTGGCCGGGCCGATAAGACGGACGGATATCGAATGGCGGAAACAATAGCTGCGGTGAGCTTTTAGCTCGGGGGTTTTTTCAACGATGGCAAAGGAAATGCTCATAAATGTCGCCGAGAGCGAAGAATGCCGCGTGGCCGTGGTCGATAAAGGGGTTTTGCAGGAGCTTTACATCGAAAGAGCCGGCCTGGGCAGCCACGTTGGGAACATCTACAAGGGCAGGGTTGTGAATGTTGAGCCGGCCATACAGGCTGCCTTCGTAGATTTCGGCACGGGCAGAAACGGGTTTCTCCACATCAGCGACCTTCACCCCCGTTATTTTCCCAAGGGCAGTTCCGCGCAGGCCGAGAACATCGGTCACCGAAAGGCTCTGAAGGACAGGCCCGCCATCCAGGACTGCCTTCACAAGGGCGACGAGATAGTCGTACAGGTGACAAAGGAAGGGCTCAAGACCAAGGGCCCCACGCTCAGCACGTACCTTTCGCTGCCGGGCAAGTTCCTTGTTATGATGCCGTGGATGAGGCGGCTGGGTGTGTCTCACAAGATCGAAGACGACCAGGAACGGGAACGGCTCAGGGACCTGTTGAGCCAATGCAATCCGCCGAAGGGGCACGGCTACATCATAAGAACCGCCGGACAGGGCTGCTCGAAGAAGGATATACAGAACGACCTTCGATACCTCAGGCGGTTGTGGGGGGCCATAAAAAAGCGGCTTGAGACGGAAAGGGCGCCCGCCGAGCTTTACCAGGAGTCGGACCTGGTTATCAGGACTTTGCGCGATGTATTCAACAGTGAAATCCGGCGGATAATATGTGACTCTGAACCCGTGGTCCGCAAAATCAGGGACTTCCTGTCCATTGCAACGCCCCGGCTCAAGCAAAACGTCGTTTTCTACGACGACAAGGTGCCGCTGTTCCATAAGTACAAGATCGAGGAGGAAATAGCGAAGGTTCAATCGCGCTCGGTCGCGCTGAAGGACGGCGGCTCGATCGTCATCGAGCAAACCGAGGCGCTGGTATCTGTTGACGTAAACAGCGGCAAGTATCGCAAACATGACTCGGCCGAACAGACCGCTTACCAGATCAATTGCGAGGCTGCCGTGGAGATCGCCAGGCAGTTGCGGCTTCGCGACCTCGGCGGGTTGATAATCTGCGATTTTATCGATATGAGGAACCAGAAGCACAGGAAATCCGTGGAGAAGGTGTTTCGACAGGCGATGAAGGCCGACCGTGCCCGCTGCCGGATACTTGGTATGAGCCGGTTCGGCGTGGTGGAGATGACCAGGCAGCGGATGCGGCCCTCGCTGCAGTCGACGACCTACCTGGCGTGTCCGAACTGCGGCGGCACCGGCGTAGTAAAAAGCCACGAGTCCCTGGCCATCGAGATAGTCCGGCTGTTGAATCTTGCCGCCGCCAACGAGCAGGTCAAGGAGGTGGAACTGTTCGTCTCTCCCGACGTGGCCGATTACCTTCAAAACCAGAAACGCACCACGATATCACAAATCGAGCAGCTCAACGACAAAAGGGTCATCATTCATGCCTCACCGAATTACCCCGGCGAAAAACACGAATTGATCTGTTACAACCAGCGCCGGAACGTGGTCAAACTTTAGGCAGCGAGGCGAAAAACAGCACGCCGTTTTGTTAGTCGGCCGGCGAAAGTAATGATAACCGATTCACAACTGCAACAAATCTCGATACTGGCGCTGGACGTGGACGGAGTCCTGACCGACGGCACGATCCTCGTCGGCGGCGGCGGGACCGATTACAAGTGCTTCAATTCGCTCGACGGACACGGCATCAGGCTGTGGCGGCGAGCGGGGATGGAGGTCGCTTTGGTTACGGGCAGGGCATCGGAGCCGGTAAGCTGGCGGGCAAAAGAACTCGGCATCCAGCACGTATTCCAGGATTGCTATGACAAGCTGCCGGTCATTAAGAACCTCCTGGAGACGCTGGGGCTTACCCCTGCTCAGCTTGCCTACGTGGGCGATGATGTGCCGGACTTGCCCGTGCTGAAGTATGCGGGATTCGCCGTGGCCGTGGCCAATGCGGTCGATGAGGTCAAGCAGAGTGCGGATTACGTCACCAACCGGCCGGGCGGAAAAGGTGCCGTAAGGGAAGTGATAGAATACATTCTCAGGCGGACAGGTAGGTGGGACGGCCTTATGGAGAGGTATCGTCAGTAAGCCGACCCATCGTTCGGGCGAACGTTATGCTGCGTAAGTTTGTTGTCTGGCTGCTCTGTTTTGCAGTGATTCTGGGAGCATACCTGCTCTACAATCGCTGGGACAGCACCCCTCGGCTGGGGCGGGGCCGGTTGCCGCAACTGCCGGCGGTCCAGGCCGATTCGAACTGTCAGTCCGGGCAGGTCTCCGGCGTCGGCGTCGGCAAGGTGACCGACGCAAGATTTGAGGTGCGAGACCCCAAAACGGGCCGGATTGCATACATCTTCGGCTTCAGCAAGCTGTTGCATAAGCAGGCCCGGCAATGGGACGTCCGGAAGCCGTATCTGAAATTATTTCGCGACGACTTTAACTGCGTGGTCACCGCGGCCACCGGCAGCGTGACCGTTGAACAGGTCGGCCGCAACGTAACGCCCAGGGACGCCCGCCTGGCCGGCGACGTGCGAATCCGAATTCTGCCCACCGGTGCCGGCCGGTCGCAGGGTTTCGTGGTCTTGCTTGACGACGTTGCTTTTTTCAGCGAGCAGTCGCGTTTTTCCAGCGGCGGGCCGGTGCGATTCATCTCGCAGACCGCTGAGCTTACCGGCCGGGGACTCGAACTGGTTTACAACGAACAGGCCGGGCGGGTGGAATATCTGTACATAGGCAATCTTGATCTGCTGCGGCTGAGCGCGAAAGACACGAGGTTATTGCCGACCGGGCCACGCCCGGCGGAGCCGGCCGGCCAGGAGACCACAGGCGTCGGTTCTCCGCCGGTCGATAAACCTTCCACTGGGGGTGAACGTTACCGGTTGACATTCGGCCGGGATGTGGTTGCTGACGGCCGCCGGCAGTGGGTCCTTGCTCGCGAAAGCCTGGCGATAAATGACATACTGTGGGTGAAAGCTCCGGCAGAGGCGCCGCAGCCGGCCGCGCCGACCACCAACGGCACGTCCGCAGTAAATGAGCCGGTCGAGCAGACCCAGCCGGACCGGTGGGACCCCAATGAACAATGGACCGGCCGGCCGGTGTACGATGTGAATGTAACCTGCAGGGGTGGGCTGTTGTTCGCGCCTATGGACTCGAAGCTGACGATCGATGATTTTGAACGCCGAGGCGGCGGGCTTGGAGTTGCATCCGGGCCGGTTGCGAAGCCGCCCGGCAAGGCTACCACCCTTATAGCGCAGGCGATAGATTACTCCCTGGCCGACGGTCGAACTGTCGCGGCCGGGCCGATCGAACTGGTTTTTCACCCCAACGACGTGGCCCGGCCCGCCCACGGCCGCGACAGGAACGCCCCCGTTACTGTCACCGCCGAAGAGCAAGCCAGCTTCCTGCCCGATTCACAGAAGGTTGTCCTCCAGGGCAACGTCAACTGTTCGATGCTCCGACAGGACGCCGACGTCCTGCGTCAGTACACGCTTTCTTCGCAGCGCCTGGACCTGGAGCTTGTGGGCGCCGGTTCGGCGGAGCCGAACGGTTCGGGGGCGGCTTTGAAGCATTTGACCGCTTCGGGAGGAACGGTAAGGCTTTCCGCGGTGTCCCGCGCGGGCGAAAAGCTGCTTGACGGTTTCGAGCTCAAGTGTCGCACGTTCGATTACGACCCTGCCGAGCAGGTTTGTGTTGCGGTCGGTCCCGGCCTGATAAAGGCACACAGCGCCGATGTAGCCGAGGCCAACGCGCCGGCCTCGCCGCTGGGGCTCGACAGGCCGTACTGGGCCACCGTTGAGAACTTTGAGACCTTGAAATTCCTGGTCGCCGACAGCAAAATTGTCGCCGCCGCACCGGCCGGTGAGGTTCTGGCGATAACATATATACCCATCATAGACGGCAGGTACGGCCGTGTTGCCAGGGCTTCGGCGGCGCACATTTCGGCGGTGCTCGGCAAGACGGACCGAAAGAGGACCTGCCTTTCTCACCTGACCGCTGCCGGCGGGGTTACCTATGAAGATGCGGACAACCAGTTTGCCGGTGCGGTACTGACGTACGACGCCGACACCGCCACCGTTTCGGTCCGAGGCGACGCAGCGCGTCCCTGTCTGCTCAACGGCGCGCTGGTGGACGGCCTCGAATACAATCTCCGCACCGGGCGGGTCAAAGCCGAGGCCAGTACGCCCGGCACGCTCTGACCCGGCAACCTCCGTGCCCCGGAGTTCCGCCTGCCCGGAGGAAAGGTGCTACATATTCGCCTGCAAAAGGCCACGAGCCGTGGACATCATAGCTTCCGTATCAGGCTGTTTGCCGGTGAACAGGTGGAACTGCGCGGCCGCCTGGTTGACGAACATCGCCAGACCGTCTATGGTGCGCCCACCACGGCGGCGGGCGTTCTTGATAAGCAGCGTCTCCACGGGGTTGTAAACGGTGTCGAAGACTACCATATCTTTGTTGAGTGCCTCCGGCGGCACCGGTGTTGCCTGCGTTTGCGGATGCATCCCCACGCTGGTGCAATTTATCAAAAGGCGCGCCCGAATATTTTTCAGCTCCGCCAGCGGCGCGAACTCGCAGCCGAACTCCTCGGCCAGGCGATGGGCCCTTTCTACCGTGCGGTTGTAGATCTTGACTCTGGCGCCGGCATCGGTCAGCCCCGCCACAACAGCCCGTGCCGCGCCGCCTGCACCGACCACGGCGGTGGATAAACCCTTCAGTGCCGTTCTTTCAACGCCCAAGGCACCAGTTATTGCGTTCAGCGCGCCGGCGTAGTCGGTGTTGTAGGCCTTCAGAACGCCGTCCGCGCCGACCACGATGGTATTAACCGCCCCGATTCGCCCGGCCAACGGCTCAACGTAACCGCCCCGGCTCGCAACATACTCAAGGGCGCTTTGCTTGTGCGGTATCGTTATGCTGAAACCCCGAAAGTCGAGCCAATTCCTGCTTAACGCATTGTCCAGGAATCGGCTGAACGCACCGTCGTCGGGCTGCACGCCCAGGGGAAGGTACAGGTTGTTCAATCGCAACTGCTCGAAGGCGGCGTTGTGAATCGCCGGGCTTAGTGAATGTGCCACCGGCCAGCCGATAACGCCGAAAAGCTCGGTATCGCCGTCAACAACATCGTACCGGTAGAGACCTTTGAGTTCTTCAATCGTCAACTGCCCGGGTGCCGTTGCCGACTCGGCGGCCAGGCTGGCGTAGGCGACAAAACCACCGAGTTTCTTTGCGAGGATTCTGGTTATCGTGCCGGCCTGTCCCATAGCCAGGACGATTCTTTCTCCGCCGGTTTTGTGCAGTAAGTCGAACGCCTCGAAACAGTCGTTAATGTGACCGGCCTGGTACGCCAGCTTCGCCACCGCCGTCGGATGTGCTGCGTGGATGTCGCTCATCAGCGTGGCGGCGTCGGTGAATCGTCCTTCGAAGTTGTGTGCCGATAGGATCAACCTGGCACTGGGCCGCCGGCTCAGGGCTTCGAGGATGCATTGGCGGCTTGCCGGCTGGCAGAAGTTATCGTACTCATAGTCGATAAAATCGGCCCCCGCCTCAAGGGCCGCCGCAAGCACTTCCAGCCGCAGTTGATTCGGGTAGGGGTTCGCACCGCCTTGCCGCTCATCCCGGCAGGTGGCAATCACCGGCAGGCCCGTCTGCCTGGCCGCGGCTACCATCTGCCGCCCGGCAAGCTCGTTGAGCCGCTGCAGGTAGTCCAGCCGAACTTCAAGCATCTCCGCCCCCGCCGTGGCTGCGGTTTCCATCTGTTGAGCGGCTGTTTCTATGGTTTTGGCCGATATCGGCACCGCCAGATAGGTCTTCATAATGAAGAAATGCTAACCGTCCCCCGCCAATCAGGCAAGCTCAAAACGACCCGTGCCCCCGGCGGGGGCCAATCCGTCGAGGTCCCTGCGGCCTGCGAGTTTTTGCTTGCTTTTTGGGACCGCTGGAGTAGATTTGTGGAATAAGGCTCTGACGACAGGAGACGAAAAATGATAGGTAAGAGGATAAGACTTGAAAGAATAATAGACCGCAACTCCGGCAGGACCGTTATCATCCCGATGGACCACGGCGTGACGGTCGGACCCATCCCCGGCCTGGAGGATATGCGACAGACCATCAGCAAGGTCGTGGCGGGCGGGGCAAACGCCATCCTTATGCATAAGGGAATCGTGCGTGCGGGCCACCGCGGAACCGGAAAAGACGTCGGTCTTATCATACACCTTTCCGGCAGCACTTCTATGAGCCCCGACCCGAACGCCAAGGAACTGGTCTGCACGGTTGAGGAAGCCATAAGGCTCGGTGCCGACGCCGTCTCGGTCCACATCAACTTGGGCGCTGAAACCGACAAGGAGATGCTGCGGCAACTGGGCTTCATAAGCGAGCGATGCCTTCAGTGGCAGATGCCGCTTGTGGCGATGATGTACACCCGCGGGCCGAAGATTAAGGATGAATTCGACCTTGAAAACGTAAAGCACGCCGCACGTGTCGGGGCCGAGCTCGGCGCCGACATAGTAAAGTGCGTTTACACCGGCAGCGTGGAGTCATTCAGGGAAGTGGTCAGGGGTTGCCCCGTGCCGGTAGTCATAGCGGGCGGGCCGAAGATGAGCAGCAACGAGGAGATATTCAGGATGGTCGAGGGCGCCCTGAAGGCCGGTGCTGCCGGTGTTTCTATAGGGCGAAATGCTTTTCAGCACGAAAAGCCCGACAGGATGGTCGCGGCGCTTGCGAAGATGGTCCACGAAAACGCCACCGTCGAGCAGGCCGAGGCCGTTTTACAGCAATAAAAACGGATGGACCGCCAGGTAGAACAATGAAAAAGCTCTGGGTGAACGCGGACCCATACAACAAGGACGTCGTGATAGCGGCGCTGGAAAGCGGTGCCGACGCGGTAGTTGTGCCCGATGGCAAGACCGAGACGGTTCGGCAGTTCGGCAGGATAAAGACCATCGAAAAGGCCGGCGACATCAAGCCCGGCGTGGACGTGGAGTTTATCGACATCAAAGGCAAGGCCGACGAGGATACCGCTGCCGCCGTGGCGCCCGGCAAAATCGTGGTGCTGCGAATGCTCGACTGGACGATCATCCCCATTGAAAATCTGCTTGCCAGGCGAGGCAAGAACATTATCGTGCAGGTCGAAAACAGCAACCAGGCGAAGCTTATGGTCGAAATCCTCGAAAAAGGCGTCGACGGCGTACTGCTCAATACCGCGGACCTCAACGAGATAAAAAGGACCGCCGAGATAATCCAGGGTATCACTGAGAGGGTTGAACTCGTGGCCGCCACAGTGAAAACGATCAGGCAGCTCGGGATGGGCGACCGCGCGTGTCTTGATACCTGTACGCAGATGTCACCGGGCCAGGGGATGCTGGTGGGCAACACGGCCTCCGGGTTCTTCCTCGTGCACTCGGAGACGATTGAGAATCCTTACGTCGCCGCCCGGCCGTTCCGGGTAAATGCCGGTGCCGTGCACGCCTACACGCTGGTGGCCGGCGGCAAAACGAAATACCTGGCCGACCTCAAGGCCGGCGACGAGGTGCTGCTGGTCGACGCCGAAGGCAAGAGCCAGATTGCATACCTTGGCAGAAACAAGATCGAGAAACGGCCGATGATGCTCATTGAAGCCGAAGCCGAGTCAACGCCCGTCAGTCTGGTTATGCAGAACGCCGAAACCATCCGCCTGGTAGCACCGGACGGCAAAGCAGTCTCCGTCACGACTTTGAAACCCGGCGACAAGGTCCTGGCCCACATCGAAAAGGCCGGCAGGCATTTCGGCATTAAGGTCGATGAAACGCTGATCGAAAGATAATCGCCGAATGCCGCGGTGTTCAGGCTTCCCCGAGGGCTGTGGGCCTGTACGACAACAGCACGCGAGCTGTCTCGCCGGCTGTGCCGGCCTGAGCGGAGGTTGCTGCGAAGCCCTGGCGGCGGATTTGTTCTGCGACCCGGCGGCAAAGCATCCGGGTCTGGGTGGTGTTAAAGGCGCCGGTATCAATATCCAGGGCTCTGCCGAAGGTGCCCTCCAGCCTTTCCATTGCGGCCT
>CAYSBK010000096.1:0-8902 GCA_964429265.1 uncultured Pirellulales bacterium
TGGTCGCGGCGACGTGGGCTGCCTTTGCAGCGACGGATGCGGCGGCGCGATACCGGCGGCCGCAGAAGGATTTTGAGTATCCAGGCGGCTCGGTGGTGTCCATCCAGCCGCATCGCGTGAAGCTGCGAATATATTACGCCATCTCAACGGCCGGCCAGAACCCCAGCCTGAGGCTGGTGGTGGTACTGCCGAGGACAATACCCAACAGGCAGCGGATTTTGAACGTCGAGTACTCGACCGAGCCGGAGAAAATTTTTTACGCCAGCGGCAATCGCTACGCGGAGTTCGTATTCGAAAAGCTCGAAGCAAACGCCGAGCTGACGATAGACATCGAGGCGGAGCTGTACCGCTATGACCTTGCTGTCGCGCGACAGGAAGCGGCAAGACGAAGTATCGCCACCGGCGGCTTACAACAGTTCCTGGCGAACGAACGGTACATCGAGAAAGACAACGACGCGATACAATCTGCGGCGAAAGCCATCGCCACGGGTGCCACCGAGGTCGAGACGGTGCGTAACATCTACAATTATGTCATCGAAAAGCTCGAATACAGCGTTCTGGGCAGAGAAGATGCCGGTGCGGCGGCGGCCCTTGAGAAAGGCAAAGGCGACTGCACGGAGTACTCGGACCTGTTCGCGGCGCTATGCAGGGCCAGGGGCATTGCGGCCAGGGTCGTTACGGGTTTTACCGAGCGATTCGACAAGGTCTCGCCGAAGCACCACTGGGTGGAGGTGTACCTGAAACGGTACGGGTGGGTTCCGTTCGATGCGAGCTGGGGGGATTCGGAGAACGAGATAATCCGAAAGACGGCGTTCGAGCAGATGCCGCCGTTCTACGTGTATCTAAGCCACATCCGCAACGACCCGGTGCTTTACAACAACCACTACTATGGCTACAGCTACTGGGGCGGGGACGTGGTATTAAGCAATTCGGTAAGGTTTACGCAGCCCGATAGCTCGACGAGCCGGTGACCGATCGCCGCCGACGGTTCTAAACCGGCTGGTTGCCGGCGAGATAGGCCGTTTTCGGCAGCGGGCCTACAAGGGGCATAGCGTACTCGACGAACTTCTCGGTTACGCCGTTGCCCTGGTCGTTGATGAACTCGTCCGGCATCGACCTGGTCTTTTCGGCGACACTGGTAAGGTCCGTGCGGAACAGCTCGACGCGGTAGTCCGGCCCGTTCGCCAGGCGTCTTATCGCCACGGAACCGCTGATATGCTCGGCCGCCAGCCTGACGGCTTCTCTGCCGCAGGCCCTTGCCTCGCGGGCATCGACCTCCGAGCGGACGCCGACGAAACTTCGCTGCAGGTAACCGAAGGTATCGGCCCGGACACGCTTTACGCCGAGCTTTGATTTAATCTGGCCCGCGAGGAAATCAGCAAGCGTACCCATACCGGAAAGCTGCACGTTGCCGTGGGCATCGGTTTCGGTGCGGCCGGCGGCAATTTTCTCGGCCCAGGTTACGCCATCCACGTCGGTTATGCCTTCGCTCTTGGCGATGACGCACCGGCCGAGTCTGGTGTAGACGTTTTCGACGTCGGAAAGGATTTTTTCGAGCGATACGCCTTTTTCCGGCACGTACACAAGGTGGGGGCCGTCGTCGGGCCGTTGCTTTCCGAGAACCGCCGCTGCGGTGAGAAAGCCGGCGTGCCTGCCCATCAACACGTTTATCTTGATTCCAGGCAGGGCGCGGTTGTCCAGGTCGTCGCCCATCAACGCGCAGGCGACGAATCTTGCGGCCGTGCCGTAGCCGGGGCAGTGGTCGGTAACAAGCAGGTCATTGTCGATGGTCTTGGGGATGTGGAAGGCGCGCAGCTCGTAGCCTACGTCGGCGGCCATCTTGTTGATGATATTGGCCGTGTTCGCGGAGTCGTTGCCGCCGATGTAGAAGAAATAGCGGATGTTGCGTTTCCTGAAGACCTCGAAAATTCTCGCACAGTAGTCGGCATCGGGCTTGTCCCTGCTGGAGCCAAGGGCCGAGCAAGGCGACGCAGCCACCGCATCGAGCTGTTGGCGTGACAATCTGGTCAGGTCGATAAACCGGTCCGACGCCATACCCTCAACGGCGTGGACGGCACCGTAGAGGTTTTCGATTTGTGGGCACTGAACCGCCTGCTCGATGACGCCGACCAGCGATTCGTTTATCACGGCGGTCGGACCGCCCGACTGTCCTACAACTGCGTTTGCCCTTGGTGCATCCGGCATTTGCGTAACTGCTCCTTACAAGACCACTACATCTTCAGGTTTACGGAGCCGGTATTATAAGGCCCGGCCACAGAGAGGCAAGGATTTTAGCTGGTCGCGCGTGCGGGCGGCCGACCACGGCGCAAAAGCCGACCTCAGCGGTTCTGCCCGCCGGACTGCAGCAGTTGGTAACGCCGCCTTGCGCGGGCATAGTCGGGTTTTATCTCGAGGGCCCGTCGGTAGTGCTGCAATGCCTGGTCAAGTCGGCCCTGCTGTTCCAAGAGGTAGCCGATGTTGAAATGCATCTCGTGGTCGTTCGGCCTGGCCTTGAGGACGATGCGGAACTGTTCGATGGCGTCGTCGGTCTTGCCGAGTCTTGCAAGGGCCAGGCCGAGCCGGCCGTGGGCCACTATGAAATCCGGCTGCAGTTCGATGGCCCGCCGGTAGCATTCGACCGCCTCTGCGAGCCGGCCCTGCCCGGCCAGTACAAGCCCCAATTCCGCCCACGCCCGGACGTACTCGTCGTTGATTGCCAGGGCCCGGCGGTAGTGTTCGATTGCCTGTTCGGTGTGGCCCTGCTGGGCCAGGACGCCGGCCAGGTTGTAATGGGCCACCGCGAAATTGGGTCTTAGCCGCAATGCCTTGTGGTAGTGCTCGATGGCCTGGTCAATCCGGCCAAGGTCCCGCAGCACGTTGCCGAGGTTGTTATGCACCTCGGGTGAGCCGGGCTTTAGCTGAAGCGACCGCTGGAAGTGCCACACCGCCTCTTCGAGCTTGCCCTTGTCGCCGAGGAAGTTCGCCAGGTTGTTGTGCAGCACCACCACGTCCGGTGCGCGGCGGAGCATATATTTGTAGAGCTTCTCGCTGTCCTGCCAATACTGGAGGTATTTGCGCACGAGGACCGACTGCAGTGTTGCGGCGACCACGACCGCTGCGGTCATTGCCACCCGTGCTGCAATTGCGCGCGGTGGACGTAGTTTTCCGCTCCATAGTTTCCCCGCGAAATACGCCGGGGCCATCAGAAAACCCAGCGCCGGAAAGTAGATGTGCCGGTCAGCGGCTATGACGGGGTGAAAGCCGATAACGCCGAGCGTCGGCAACACCGCCACGAAGAAAAACAGCCACGAGGCAGCCAGCGCCCTTGTCCAGCGCAGCGATATTGCAAGCACCGCCAACAATACGGCGGTACCGACCACCGTGAACAGCACCCAGTGATTGGACAGATCGAAGGGCTGCGGAAAAGGGTAGTACCAGGTCAGTCCTGTGGGCCGGAAGAAATTGCGAGGATAGAAAATTATGTTATGACAGAACATCAGAATGATGCGGAGAGGTCCGGCCTGGTGGGGCAATCTGACCGCTGCGGTGGTGCTCTGCGAGAGGTAGGTGACGACCGCGGATACGGCCGCAAGGAAAAACAAGGGCAGCTTCTCCAATACTGCCTTGCCGCCGAGGCGCCGCAGGGGCCAGAAATCCAGCAGCAAAAGCAGTATCGGCATTCCAATTAGCGCCGGCTTCGAAAGAAGAGACAGCACAAACGCCGCTGCACAAGGAACGTACCACCACCAGTTGCGTCGCCGGATGTAAAGAAGGTAGAAGACCAGGCACCACAGCCCGAAGAGGGTCGCCAGGACCGTCTTGCGTTCGGATATCCAGGCGACGGCCTCGATGGTCGTCGGGCTGAGTCCATACAGAAGTCCGGCCATCGCCGCCGGAGCAACCTGCCTGAATAACAGATACAGAAATACCATAACAAGGATGCTGTTGGCGGCATGCAACAAAAGGCTTGTCAGGCGAAAAGGCACGAGGTTATCGACCGTGCCGCCGGCGGCGCAATCCAGCATCAGTGAAATCATCGCCAGAGGCTGGTAATAACCCCTTACCGTCGAAGGCGCCAGTACCTCGGTGAAGAATCGCCTGGCGGACTGCCAACTCGGCCGCTGCACAAGCCTGTTCTCGATGAGGTACTGGTCGTCATCGAACAAAAGGGCCCTGGCCGGCAACACGGGCTGGTAAACAGCAACGATTGTCCCGGCGACAAGCACCGCCAGCAGTACGAACCTTACGGCCCGGCGGCTCGTCGGCCGGTCCAGCGTATCCAAACTGATAAGCTCATCAGCCAAGGGCCGTGTGCTCCACGGGGCTTAGGGTTCGAACTCTTTGCCTGTCAGCCGCTCGTAGGCCTCGATGTATTTCTCGCTGGTTTTCTGCCTGATGTCGTCCGGCAGTTCGACGCCCGGGCCCGATTTGTCGAAGTTGATACTCTCGAGATAGTCGCGGACGAATTGCTTGTCGAAGCTTTCCTGGTCCCTGCCCGGCTGGTACCTGTCGGCCGGCCAGAAGCGGGACGAATCGGGCGTGAGGACCTCGTCGATGAGGATGATGTCGCCGTTGGCCAGGCCCCACTCGAACTTGGTGTCGGCGAGAATGATGCCTTTGCCGGCGGCATAGTCCCGGGCGGTTTCGAAAACAGCAAGGCTTTTATCACGGACGTACCCTGCACGGTCGGCGCCCAGGATCTCAATGCAGCGGTCGAAGCTTATGTTCTCGTCGTGGGCGCCGCGTTCGGCCTTGGTGGCAGGGGTAAAGATCGGCTGCGGCAGTTTGTCACACTGTCTCAGGCCGGCGGGCAGCTTCACGCCGCAGACGCAGCCGCTTTGCTGGTACTCCCGCCAGCCGGAACCGGCCAGATAACCTCGAACCACGCACTCTACCGGCAGAACATCGACCTTCTTAACCATCATACTGCGGCCGGCCAGTTGTTCCCCATAGTCGCAGAAAGGCTGCGGGAAATCCGCCACGTCGGCACTGATAAGATGGTGGGCGATTTCGCCGCTGAGAAAATCGAACCAGAACAGCGACAATTGCGTCAGAACCTTGCCCTTGTTGGGGATGCCGCTGGCCATCACCACGTCGAAGGCGCTTATCCGGTCGGTTGCGACTATCAGCAGTTTATCGCCGAGGTCGTAGATGTCACGCACCTTCCCGCGATGCGGTTCGATCCCTGCAATTCGTGTTTGAAGAACTACGTCGTCCATAGCGTGCCCCTTCATTGCATTGATTTGTACGCCGGCGCACTTCCAACCGACAATGCTATTTCCCCTTACGTTCAGCGTGGTTGGTGCCTATACGTGCATCGACATAGCTGAAAACCTTCCGCCTGACCGCGTTGGTATCGTCTGTCTGCGGCAGAAAGCCGCAAATCATTTCAAGGAATCCTCGCTGCCTTATCCGCCGCAACGTTGCGTCGAAATTGATATCGAATACCCAGCCGAGCTGCAGCAGCTTCATATCGTTCAGGGTCCGCAGTCGGCTGTAATCGGTGGGACGTTCGTGCAGAATGTCTTCGACGACCTCGCGGGAGTATCCCGGCTCATCCGGCAGCTCCACCTCCAGTACAAAGCCGGCCGGGTCCCGGTGAAAGCTCTGATAATTGTCGGCCACCACGCGGTAGATATCAAGCTTGTCCGCATCTCTTATCAGCCTGCAGAACAGCGCAAGCTCGCCGTCCAGCCCATCCGGCAGAGCCTTCAGCCCGTGATACTCGATCGCCTTTTCGACGAGGATCATCTCGCGTTGTTCCAATTGTTCAAGAACGTTGTGGCCTCTCAGCACCTCAAGGGCCAGCCGGCTGTGGTCAACGCTTCGAGGGTCGTTGTAGGTGCGGTACTTTACGAACTGCTCGAACCGTCCGACATCGTGCAGCAGGGCGATCGCCTCGGCCAGTCGGGCGCGGTCCGGCTCCAGGGCCAACTCGCCGGCCAGGTATTGCATCTCCTGGCAGACCCGCCGGCTGTGAACCTCCTTGAGCTTCAGGTTCGCGTTGACGTACCCATCGTCGCCGTAGAAACCGGCGACGTACCGGTCGAACCAGGTCTTGAGTTTGTCAATCTGGCCCTTGTTCATAGCACCTCGCAGAGCTTGCAGCAGTTCGGGCGTATTTTACTTTACGGGCGCGGAGAAATTCAATTTGCATCTTCGACACGGCCGACTTTTGCGGTACAATAACCGGTGCAGAGACCGTAAACAAGGATTCGCCGCTGTTTCAAGTGAGGAAAGCGAATATGCCGACCGTCAAGGATGTAACTGTCCGCAAGCCTTCGGAGCAGGAAATCGAGACCTGCAGGAACTGGCCGATTTGGACCTGTCAGCCGAGCACCTTCGACTGGACGTACACCGAGAAGGAGACCTGCCTCATCCTCGAAGGCAGGGTCACCGTCACCGACGGCAAGGACTCGGTGAGTTTCGGACCGGGCGACCTGGTGGTTTTCCCCCAGGACCTCGAATGCACCTGGCAGGTCACCGAGCCGGTCAAGAAACATTACAACTTCGGATAACCGCCGCCTGGGCGGTCAGGTCGAAGCCGGCACTATTGCCCCCGGACTGTGCGCAGCCCCAGCTTCAGAGGTGCCGGCACAGTGTCGGCTTCGTGATTGCCTCATAACGTTCAAAGCCCCCCTGCCGCAGCGGCGCAACTTCCAGAAACCCTTACGCTGCTGCTTGTCACACTTTTTACGCCTCGTTTTATCGCTTTTCCAGGTAAATAACCCGGACCGTCCAAATAGTCTCGGCCACGCCGGGTCTTCTCGCCTTCGAACCCGCAGATGCACCGGCCGCTTGCCTCGCCGCAGGATCACAAGAGGGCTCGGCATTGCAGAGCAACGACCCTCGGGATGACAAAAACCAAGCCCTGTTCAGAGCCTGCCCCGAGCGAAGCGAAGGGATCACGAGGGAAGTGGCCCCTGGGATGAAAAAAGCGCGCAACGGGTGTGCCGGAAGTAAGGGGAATACGCACGGCTTCTGGACGAGTGTGCGAACCATCTTCAGCGGGGTTTCGAGGTCGGCCAGAAAAGACCGATAAGTTTTCCCGCCGGATAGGGTCGGATTTTTCGGCCTTGGAATATCGCAGCTCAATGCCCTTGCCGCCGCACGGGCCCCGACGTCGTCGGGGCCGGGCGAAGGCCGATGAAGTCACCGGCCAAACTTTCCGAGACAGTTGCAGAAGGTTCTGAGGCCCTGGAGCAACGGTTTTGGTCAGGAGTGGTCGAGGTGACGACAGAGAAAGCAACATTGTTGCGTGGGATGGGTAGCCGAGGCTGCCTCGTGTTGTCGGTGTGCCTGCTGTTTCTTCTTGCGGGGCAGGTCTCGGGCGGCGGGCTCGACATCACAAAGCCCAGGCGTTTATGCCGGTCGCTGCGTTCGATGGCGCGGGTGTACATAGCGTTCGGCAAGTATGACAAGGCACGGCTGTTCGCCGAGCAGGCCCTTGGCATGGCGCAGACGAGGGCTGTGTCGGCGGAGGAGCTTTACCTGTGTTTCGTAGACCTTGCGTACGTTTACGAAAAGCAGGGCAGTCTCCTTGATGCCGAGAGATTTTGCAAGCAGGGCCTTGCGCTTCAGAGGAAACTGTACTATCCCCGGCATCCATATATCGCATACACGTTGCGAACACTGGCATCCATTTACCAGTCGCAGGGCCGATACCGGCAGGCGCAGGCGGTTATGCAGGAGGCCCTGGAGATAATCAGGCAATATCATCCGACGGACGATCAGGGCATTGCGCCGTTCCAGGTTGAGATGGCCGCCATACTGGCTGAGCAGGGCAAGTTTTCGGATGCGAATGCGCTTTACGAGCGTGCTCTGCGTTCGATCAACAATAGTTACGGCCCGGAGCACCTTTATACCGCCGCCGTTTTGACGAAGGTGGCGAGGCTGCGACTACTTGAGGGTCACTACGACGATGCCGAGGCACTGGCCGAGCAGGCCCTGGCCATCGAGCAGCGGCACTACGGCCGGCGGCACAGCCGGCTGGTATCCGGCTGGCTGATACTGGCGAAGGTCTTCTGCACGCGGGGCTGGTACGACGGAGCGGAAGAATTGCTTCAACAGGCCGTCGGCGTTCTCGAGTCGGACTCAGCCCAGCAGCCTGTTATGCTGGCGAAAGTCCTCGCGGCACTTGGAGAAGTGTACCTTGCCAGGGGCCGGTACGAGCAGGCGCAGGCCTACTGCCGCCGGGCTGTGGATGAACTGCAGCAGCGACTCGGGCCGGACCACTGCCTCACCGCGGAAGCCTTACACGAACTTGCCAGGGTATATATGTACCAGGGCAGGTACGCCCAGGCAGGTGAGCTTTGCCGGCAAGCGATTGCGACGCTGGAGCAGACGTTCGGGCCGGAGCATCCTGCGGTCCAAGCCGTGCTGGCCACGCAGGCGGAGGTGCTGGAGAGGGAGGCTGCAACGCTGACGGTGGCGAAATCGCAGGATGTGCTTGAGCAGGTGTTTTCGGGCCTGCGGGCGTTGTCGGATATGTTTGCGGCCGTCAGGTAGCCCGCGCAGGAAGTTGCCGCTGAGCAGCAGTACCCAGCGGCAACCGGTTGTACCATCCTTAGTTTCCCGCATCCTTTGCGGTCGGTTATTGAGCCATAGAAGAGAGCCTGGCCTGGACGAACACCGCCAGGGTTGTATTGCCAGATTCGATAACCGGCGTGGTGTACTTGCCTGCAAATCCTGCGGCGTCGGCCGCCGAGAATCCCAGGCCCGTATTGAGCAGGCTTACGTACTGTGCCAACGCGTCGAGCCACTCGGCTGCAGCCGCATACTGCGTGCCGGGGTCGGGATTGGTCACCGCCGCGGCAATCAGGTCCATCTGCTCCGGCGTGATAGGTACACCCGGAGTGACGAACTCGTTCACGACCGCGGCAAGTGCCGCCACGTGTGTCCC
>CAYSBK010000097.1:0-8889 GCA_964429265.1 uncultured Pirellulales bacterium
GGGGCCGAGCTGACCGCCAAGCTTGTCCGCCAGTTCAGCAGAAGCTGCCGCCACTGCGGCTTCAAACTCAACCAAGTACTGATGTGATTCGTTGAATGGTGGCTGCAACTTGACCCCGGCCAGCAGCAGGACTTTTACCACGGCGAGGTGCCGGCAGCACAGGTCAGTTGACCGATGACGAATTGCAACGGCACATCGCAAGGATCATAGAAAAGCTCCAGGGCGAGCAACCCCGCTGGCGAGCTAAAGTCCGATAATCTCCTCGCCCGGCGGACGCAGGCCGACTGGCCTGCCGAGGATTTCACGATACAGGACCGCCTTGCGCAGTTCATCGAGGTTCTCCTGCCGCTCAGCCAGCTCGGCCAGGTATGAGGCCGGCATCAACTGCTGCTGGGTTTGCTGCTGCTCCAGAACCTCCTCAAGATGGTCGGCAGCACCGTGTTTCTCGACCGGGACGGGCCTGACGGACGCAGCCGGCGGGACGGCGGGCTTCGGTCCGGGAACGGCTGCCTTTGCCTTCGCGGCCGGCGGGACGACCCCCGCTACCCTCTGGTTGGCACGTTGTTCGGCGGCACGGCTGATACGCTCGGCCATCGGCGCGGCGGTGCCCTGCTGGGGCGGCCGCACGGGTCGCTTCCGCGGCCGGCCCGGTGTGCCTGTGCTCCTGGCTGCCCTGTTCTTCACGATCGAGCCCAGCGCGTACAGCACCGCAAGCACCACGAACACGAGGATTTGCATCCAGTTCTCTATGTCCGAGCTACGCGCCAGCAGAACCAGTTGTACACAACTTCCAGCCATCGCAAAACCTCGGGCAGACAACGCGGCCGGCTCCGTCGTTCAAGCCCGACTATTCCTTTTTCTTTCTGGGCTTGGCGATTGAATCACGCATTTCCGTATCCGCCTGGATATTCTTCAGCCGGTAATAATCCATAACCCCGAGGTTG
Source organism: uncultured Pirellulales bacterium (assembly GCA_964429265.1). Classification (GTDB taxonomy): domain Bacteria; phylum Planctomycetota; class Phycisphaerae; order Sedimentisphaerales; family Anaerobacaceae; genus CAYSBK01. The sequence continues at coordinate 945 of CAYSBK010000097.1, forward strand.
CCTTTCTTCAGCGCGTCGGCCATCGCAAGCGGCACCTTCGCCTCGTTTTCGACCACCAGCGCACGCATCTCCTGCTCACGTGCTACTGCCATCGCACGACGCTTCTCCGCCTCGGCCTTCGCGCGACGCATATCCGCCTCGGCCTGGGCGGCCTGCAACTGTGCACCGACGTTCTCTCCCACGTCAACATCGGCGATGTCGATCGACAGGATTTCAAAAGCCGTCCCGGCATCGAGACCCTTGTCAAGGACCGCCTTCGAAATACTGTCCGGATTCTCCAGCACCGCCTTGTACGTAATTGCGCTTCCGATGGTCGTAACAATACCCTCGCCAACACGCGCAATGACCGTTTCTTCGGTCGCTCCGCCGATGAGCCGTTCGATATTCGCCCGGACTGTCACGCGTGCCTTGGCCCTTAGCTGAATCCCGTCCTGCGCAACCGCGTCAACCGTCTCCTTGCCCTTGTGCGGGTCCGGACAATCGATAACCTTTGGATTCACACTGGTCTGCACCGCATCCAGAATGTCCCTGCCAGCCAGGTCTATCGCCGTGGCGGTCTTCAGCGTCAGGTCGATATTGGCGCGGTTGGCCGCAATCAGCGCACGCACCACGTTCGGCACACGCCCCCCCGCCAGGTAGTGGCTTTCCAGGTCGCGGGTGGTAAGCGTCAAACCCGCCTGCACGGCCGTTATCTTGCTCAGCACAATCGTCCGCGTATCCACCCGCCGAAGCCACATCCCTATCAGTTCCGCAAACTTCACGTCCGCACGCGAAAGTTTCGCCTGAAGCCAAAGCCTGAAAAACTTCAGGAAAAGCAGGAAAAATATCAACGCCGCCAGGATTACAACCACCAGCAGCGTCACCGCAATGATCTTTGTAGCGTTCGCCTGGGCCACCAATATGTACTCGCCGTCAAACATCGTGTGTTCCTTTCATTTCGTCTTCCCGTTTCACTACCCGCACCGTAACCTGCGTGCTTTGTACGCGTATGACCTTAACCCTTTCCGATTTCTCTACATACCCCTGTTCCGCCACGCATTCAACCCTTTTTCCTGAAAAATCGCACGTACCCACCGGGCGAAGCGGCGTAATCACCACCCCCTCGGCCCCCAAAAGCTCTTTCAGATGGTCGCTGTCGGCAATCGCGTCGCCGGGCGCACGCTGCGGCGGGGTAAGCGTCACCACCCTGCCGAAACGCGTCCTCGGGAAAACCCTGTACGCCAATACCAGCAGCGACGGCACCATAACCACCGCCACTACTATCCCCGCAACTCCCGCACTTGTGCTGTGCTTGAAAAATATCAATACCCCCCCTGCCGCGCACGCAAACGCGCATATGCTCAGTATGCCGCCGCTCGGCACGAATACCTCCGCCACTATCAACGCCGCACAGGCAAAATACAAAAAAAACGCAAAAACCAACCACCAGTCCACAATTCTTACCTTTCGCCGGATGCGTTCAACTCGGTAACCACCACCCGATTGCCACGAATGCGGATTATCTCCACGGACCGATCCTTCTCAATGAATTGCCCCTCGGCCACACAATCGACCACGACCTGGCCGAACCTGACCCGTCCGGCCGGCCGAAGCGGTGTAAGCACCTGGCCCCTATCACCCGGCCGAAGCTGCACGTTGTCCTGCTGCGCCGGAGCACTCGCACTGACCTCCAGTTCCCCCCCCGTCTTTGCGGCAGCAGGCGCCAGAATCAGCCCGCTGAGAAACTCAATGTGCGGTAGGTACCTTGCCACCAGCCACGCAAGCACAACGAATCCCACAAATCCAATGCAAAGCCCCAGCGCATTGTACACGAATACCTCCCAGTCAAATGCCGTCTCGGGCCACGGCAGCCTGTTCGGCGGATTCCGGACAAGCATCCCGAATATCCCCCCGAGCAAAAACACTATCCCCAGCACTCCCGCAATCCCGAACCCCGGAAGCACAAAAAACTCGATCATCAACAACACCACCCCCACCACCAGCAGCGCCACCTCCACCCAGTTCGCCATGCCAACCAGGTACTTGCTGCCGATTACTATTGCAAAACATATCACCGCCACCAGCCCGGGCAGCCCAACCCCGGGTGTGCTCAGCTCCATATACACCCCCAGCAGCGCCAGCATTATCAGCACGCTCATAACCGCCGGGTGGTTCAGCCACCGAACCATCTTCTCCGACCAGTTCGGCCGCAGAACCTCGCAAGGCCTTGAAAACTCCACCCCGTCCCTGTCCGCAAGGTACGCCAGCACGCCGTCTATATCCTCCACCACTGCACGGGCTATCCCGTACTCGTAGGCCTTCGAGGCGGTCAGCGTCAGCAGCTCCTTGTCGCTGTCGATAAGCTCCTTGTTCGCCAGGTCGTAAACGTTCGCGTCCGCCGGCAGCTCATCGCCCTCGAAAAACTCGTACCGCCCTGTCGTCTTATTTTTTATGCGGTACACCTCGATTTGCATCGTCACCATAGCCCGCAACAGGGCCTTGGGGTATCGGTTGGCCTCGGCGGCGTGCTCGAACATACTGCGGACAACGCTCTCAACTTTCTCACGTTCCACGCCTTCGATCTGCCCGCCCATCTGGACCGGCGCGCAATCCCCGATAAGGCTGCCGGAACGCATTATGATGTCCCTGCAGTAAACGCTTATCAGCGCACCGGCAGAGATCGCCTCGGTCTTGATATATGCCGTCGTGTGGACCTTTCGCCCCGTTTCCTGAAAGTACTTGCGGATGTCGTCAGCCGACTTCAGAAAGCCCCCGTACGTCTCGATCTGGTATATGATGTAATCCGCACCTGCCTCGATCGCCTCTTCGGTTCTGCGCTGCAGCGATTTGTACAACCCGTCGTCTATGAGACCACCGCACGTTATAACGTATGCGGTCGCGGCCGGCCGAACCTCTTGCAACTGGTTCACCGCACCTGCACCGACCACCAGCGCCGATACCACAGCCCACACGACAACGAGCACACTCCGCACCGTATTTTTCATGCCCTGAATTGTAACTTTCTTCGCCGCCTCTGGCAATAGAAATACAAGTCTTTTTTCGCCCCCATCCCGCCGGTTCCGCCTGCCGAGAACCCGGTCTGCATCCCTACCAGACCAGCCATCTGCCCAGAAGGTAGAATCCAACCGTCAGCAATGCAGCCACCGGAACCGTCACCAGCCACGCCGCAAAAATAGAGCTGACCACTTTTCGGTCAACCGCCGTGATACCGCGGGCAAGCCCCACCCCTATGATGGCGCCCACCAGCGTATGAGTCGTCGATATTGGCAGCCCGAGCTTCGAGCACACCAGCACCGTCGCCATCGCGCTGAGGTCCGCCGCCACGCCGCGCGACGGCGTTATCTCCGTTACCTTCGTACCAACAACCCGCATTACGCGGTATCCGAAGGTCGCCAGACCCAGCACGATTCCCCCACCCCCCAGCACGAGCACCCACATCGCCACCGGCACCTTCCCTGGTATCGAATTATGCCGGGCAATGTCAACCACCGCCGCAAGAGGACCTACCGCATTGGCCACGTCATTCGCGCCGTGGGCAAATGCCACCGTGCACGAAGTTATGACCACCAGGATCGCAAAAGTGCGTTCCACCTGTGCAAGCTGCTGCTCGAAGGGAAGCGACCCGTTGTTGGCCCCGTTCCTGCGCATCCACAGCCTCGATAACAACGCCGCCCCCAGCCCCACCATCACGCTCAGCCCAAGGGCCTCCCAGCCGCCAAGATGCAAATGCAGGTTCTTCAGGCCCTTGTAAATCGTCGCCAGCGCCAGTATTGCGAACGTGAAAAAAACGCACACTGGTACCCCCTTCAGCGCTGCCGTCGCGGGCTTTTCCTTCGACAGAATGTGCCGCGAAATAACCTTGAATATGACAAAGGCCCCAAGCCCTCCTGCCACAGGCGAGATAATCCAGCTCGCAACTATCTGGCCCATCTTGCCCCAGTGAGTGTGCCCGAACCCTGCCTGAAGAATCCCGAAACCTACGATCGCCCCCACAATCGAGTGCGTCGTAGATACCGGCATACCCACGTAAGAGGCAATGTTCAGCCAGACCGCCGCGGCAAGCATCGCACAGAGCATCCCCTGGGCCAGAACCGCCGGCTCACCCGCGAAAACCTCCGCGTCGATTATGCCTTTGCGTATCGTGTCGGTTACGTGGCTGCCGACCAGAACCGCCCCGCAAAACTCGCATACCCCCGCCAGTATCACCGCCCAGAATATGCTGACCGACTTCGAGCCGACCGCATCCGCCATTGAGTTCGCCACGTCGTTGGCGCCCACGTTCCACGCCATATAGAGCCCAATGATCACCGCGGCGATAACCAGGATTTCCATGCCGATCGCCTTCCTCCGATGCTGCGCCGCCCTACCGCTTGCGGATAATCAGGCGAAGATACTTGGCCGTCTTCTCGGCGTTGTTCGAGACCCGACCCAGAATCTTGCAGTACTTGTCCAGAAACATAATCGTAATTGGGTCCATCTTCTGCTCCATATCGTAGAAACGCCGCGCGAACCTCCTCTCAAGCCGGTCAACCTGCCACTCCTCGTGGCTGATCTTCTCGATTGCATCGAGAACCTCCTTGGCCAGCGGACCGGAAAACGCCGCCTCGGCCAGCGCCGACAGCTTCTCGGCAACGCTTAGCAGGTGCTCGCTCACCGTTATGACCTGCTCCACGAACGCCATAAAATCCTCTTTCAGTTCGTCCGGAATCTTCGTCCTTCGCAGCAGCAGCAAGACCGCAAAATCCTCCGCGGCGTCCGCAACGTCATCCTGGTACGCCAGAAACCGACTCAGCTCCGACCGCCCTACCGACAGAAAGTACATTCCCGAAATCTCGTCCCGAAGACGGTTCTTGATCTGGTCCGCCTCGTGTTCCGTCAGAGACATCCGGTTGTGAAGCTCCTCGATCTTGTCGTACTGCTCGTCGATGAAACTTCGTGCCAGCGGCCGTAGCAGCTCAACGCACTCGTGCACCTTGCGCGTATGCTCGCAAAGCTCCGGAAACGGCGCCGATCCGAAAAACTTGCTTATCAGTTTCATAATCATCTCCTCGAACACGCATATATCCCTGCGTCGGCACCCAAACCTCGGGTACTTGCGGGAACATTTACGCCCCCACCAACCGACCGTCAAGCAAAATTCACTTCCCGCCCCACTTTTCCGAACTTTGCCGGCCCATCAGCCCCACGTGCTCAAGCTCGGGCGGTTCCTGCTTGCTTGCCCGGACGCACCAAAGTAACCTTCCCCCCCTGCCGGACGCTCAACTCTTCGCCGGCCTGCCCCTGCTTTTCGAACTGCCTCTTCTTCGCCGGTCGTCCATAAAAACGATGACCCGCGCATACTTCTCCGCGGAAAGGTGCTGCTTCAATATCTTACGTACCTGGTGCATCGGCGTCCGCTGGGTCGTGTGAGTAACGACGATGTGCCGGTTCTGCAGGCCCTCGACCAGCCTGGCGAACTCGCTGATGTGCATATGTCGTCCCGCCAGTGCCCTTCCTGTGTGGTCCAACTCGTAAAACGTGCACTCCGCTATCAAAATCCTGCTGTTGACAATGTAGTCCAACTGCGAAAAATCAACATACTGGGTATCGCCCAGGTACGTAACGATCGGAATCTCCAGCGGATAGTCTATCTCGATGCCCTGTTTCTTCAGCTCCACGATCTGGGGACCCGTCAGCTTGGAGTATTCCGGCTTCAGTTTCTTTCGCTTCTCAATCACGCTGTAGCCAACCGAACCCCGGCTGTGCTTGGTCGGAAACACCCTCACAAACAGGTTCGGCTTCACCTGGTACTCGTCGCCCGGTTTTACCCCAACCAGGTTCGCCGGAATCCTGTTGCCGTCCAGACGCGACCAGGCATCCAGAATCTCACGTATCGGCCCCAGCAGGTTCGCCGGCGCCAGAACCGTCCCCGCGCTTTGCCCGGAAAAATTCCGGTGCGAAAGATAATACGCAATCCCCGCCGCGTGGTCCATGTGCCCGTGGGTCAGCAGCACGTTGTTGATCGAAATTACCTGGTCCGGCGCCTTGCCGATGTCGAAGCATACGTCCAGTTGCGGTATCGCCACAACCGTCTCCTCAGCCGCAACTGAGTAGCCGATGATCTCAAGCTCATCTATCTTTACACGGGCTAAATCGTGACTGGCCATTTTGAGTTCCCGGGACCCTGGGAAACTTTAGCTTACGCCACCACGACACTGGTGTCAATTTGTTTTTGACATCCCGCATCCACGCGCGGCATACTACAACCGATTTCTTGGTGATGGGCGACTCCTTGCTTGAAAGGCCTCAGTAATGCCGGATAAGCGTACCCACAGGGGCCCGCACCCGCAGGACGAAAAACTCTTTGCCGTCGAGGCCCTGCCCTTGCTGCGACAGGCGACCGCCGACCTGTCGCTGTTGCTTACAAAGGGCTATGCCGACAAAAGCGCGCTCAAGCTCGTCGGCGACAGGTTCGGCCTCACCAAGAGGCAGCGCCTGGCCGTGATGCGAAGCGCCTGCTCCGACGCCCAGCTTCAATCAAGGATCCGGCGAATGCTTCCCGAAGATGCCCTCGAAGGAGCCGATCTGCTCATCGACGGCTACAACCTTCTGATCACCATCGAGGCCGCTATGAGCAACGCCGTCATCCTCAAGGCCAGGGACGGCTGCTTCAGGGACCTTGCCGGAATCCACGGCACCTACCGCCGCGTCAACGAAACCGCCCCTGCGGTCGAGCTTATCGGCAAATTCCTGCAGGAAAAATCGGTCGCGGCCGCAACCTGGCTGCTCGACAGCCCCGTTTCAAACAGCGGCCGATTGAAAACCTTGATGGGTCAGATCGCACGCCAAAACAACTGGAACTGGCACATCCAGCTTCTCACCAGCCCCGACGCCGAACTGGTCAGGTCTGAAATGCTCGTGGTAAGCACCGATGCCCCCGTCCTCGACCGATGCGGAAAGTGGGTTAACCTGGCAGGTGTGATTATCACCGAGAAACTGCCGCATGCCCGCGTAATTGACCTGGCTCCGTAGGCCGGGCTGTGCTGCCCGCCCAGCCAGGCCTGCACTGATCCCAAGCCATTACTTCACGTACCGCCGCCGGACCAGGGCCACATCAATATGGGTCGGTGAAACTGTACATCCAGTGATTCGGATTGTCCCACGCCGTCGGCAGAGGAACACTTGTCGGAACCGGCCAATCCCTGTGCCACCACAAGACCCACAGCTTCTTCAAACCCACAGGCTCAACGTGGAAATCAATGAACAGCACGTTTATCTTCCGCGCGTGCCGATTCAGACAGCAGCTACGCATCTCATGGATGTCACTCGGCTGGGAATAGTAAATCTGCCCGTCATACTCCGGTGGCTCGTCGATTGGCAACGGACAGTAGCCCGGCGTCGCCGCATCCGACATAAGAGGCGCTCGCATCGCCTCCTTTACCGCTGCGACCTTCCACAGCTTCTCAAATGCCCGCCCACCCCCGGTGTCCCAGGTTATCCATTGGTTTATCCCGTAGCTGCCCTTGAGGTCATCGTTGAGCCAGGCGCTGAACTTCCCGCCGCGCATCGAATCACCCACTTGAACCGATCTACTGAGCGACTTCGCCACGGGACAAAGTAGCATCTTCTCATTGCCCCAGTACGGCCGGGTCGGCTCGATCCAGTCCAGGCTCTTCACGAAGGAGTTGTCGTAGTCGTCCGTGTACAGCTTCCAGATCAGCCCCCACTGGTGCAGATTGTTCAGGCACACCGCGTTGGCCGCCTGCGCCTTGGCCTTGTTAAGGGCCGGCATCAGCATCGACATCAAAACCGCGATAATTGCTATCACCACCAACAACTCAATCAGCGTAAAACCACGTCGCTCCTGCATCTGTGTCACTCCTCGAAACTTCCTGAATCGACTGTTTTCACGACGGCCCATTTCTTACGATGCGCAAAACGCCACATCTGTTCCGGCCTCGGCTGA
>CAYSBK010000098.1:0-8879 GCA_964429265.1 uncultured Pirellulales bacterium
CGGAAATCACCCAGCCTGAGCAAATCACCGAATTGACCGGCGGCAGCTTCCGCTGTCAGTTCCGGTTCGCCCTTGAGCCTGGGGGCGCGTTCCGCAGATTCAAAGAACACGGGCAGCAGGGCACGCAACTTCTTGTTTTGCCAGCGTGACGGACTGTACCTGCCCCGGCCCGGAAGAACAATAAGTCCACCACCCTTGTCCGCCACAAAGCTGTACAGGCCCTCTATCTGCTCCTGCGTAAACTCGTCCGCCGCACACGGTCCCAGGATTATCAGGTCGTACTTGTAAAAGCCCGTGCGTTCCTCAGGAAGTTTCACGTGGCCGGCAAGCAACCGCCCCGGCCGCGAAGCCGCCGGCTTTATAATTGCATCCAGGCCCACCGTCAGGTCGATCTTCTCGTCCCTCGCAAGGGCCTGGCGAACCTTGCCGATGTTGAAGTTGGCGACCTGGCTGTATAAAAACACATCGAGCTTCGGACTATCGACCACGCGAACGATGACGCTGCGATGGTTGTTGGCCTTGTTCACTTCTTCGGCGTCGCTTCCGACCCGCACTGAAATGACGTGCTCGCCCACAGTATCTGCGGCCACGGCAAATCGCACCCGCCGGCCTGCACCAATCCGCCCTGCTGCAATTTCCCGTTCAGCCACAGCGTACCCGTCCTTGACCAGTTCAACGGCTACGACCGGGCCTTTGGGATTCGTCGCCGCCACCGTCGCCTCCACGTCAAATACGGTGTTCAGCACCGCCTCGGCCGGCGCTTCTATGCGTTTCACTGCAAGGTCGGTTTGAGCCAGCCTCGAACCTACCCCCACCAGCAGCAGCCGTACGTCGCGGCCCGCTGACAATCCATATGCGCCGACATTCTTATCCTCCGCCTGGCCGTCCGTGAAAATGAGGATGCCCGTAATGTTTCCGTCCCCGCCGGTCGACGCTGCCTTGCTGTCGGCGGCCTGCTTCTGCACCAGCGAAAACGCCGCGTGCAGATTAGTACGCCCTCCCCAGCGGTTCAACAGATGTTCCGCCCCGGCATAGTAGCACCGCGAATCGAAACCGTAAACCTTGTACACCGGGCCGTCGGGCCGCTCCGGCTGAAAACTCCGATTGAATACCTCCAGCGCCCTATCCAGCCGGCTCACCCCGCCTCGGTCACTTACCGACATACTCTCGCTGGTATCGAACAAAACCAGCACAGTATTCCGCTTTCTCTGTTCCGACAGGACCGCCCGGCAGGGGTTCCATAGTATCACCAGCAGTATTACTACGGCCACGTATTGCATCGCACCAAGCAGCCATCGCCAGTACCGCACCTTGGCGGTTTGCCTGCACGTGAACCCGGCGATCATCGCCGCCGCTGCTGCCACCAACGTCAGCCACGCAATCAAACTGCCCGGATAGTCAGGAAATACCATATCACCACCGCGTAGGGCTGCTTGCCCCGGCGTGCTTACCTGTGCTGCCGGGCCGGACCGTCATAACCAGCGGCGCTTTCAAAGAACTCATTTTCCGCCTCATAAAACCTTGCGTCGGATGCCCCTTCTTCGGTCAATCGGCTGGGTTTCTTCATCGCCCTTACCGCCAGCGACCAGAACTGCCCGGCCAGGTACCTCGCCACCAATGCAGGCGGCGTGCGTACCTTCGTGACCGGCCCGGCATCTCCGTAACCGCCCAGAGTCCCGAAGGCGTGGTCGCTCGGGGCGCCCTGGCCTTGCGCTGCGGCCTGTGCACCGGCGGCCGTCGTCTGGCCCGACGCGGACCGGCCCGGGCTGCGGCTGCCCTGCATCATCTGGCTGAGCAGTCCCTTGGCCCGCTCAAGACGAGCCAGCATCTGCTGTCGCTGGGCATCTGTGAGCGGGCCCTCGAACGCCTTTGCCAGCTCGGCCATCTCCTCGGCCATTCGCTGAGCCTGCCTGGCAAGAGCTTCTTCCTCGCCGAGGTCCAGGCCCTGCTCAAGGGCCTGCTCGGCAAGCTGCAGTTCTTGCCTGGCCGAAGCAAGCTGTTCCAGGGCCTCGGCGAGCTTTCTATCGTCGAAGGCATTGTCGAACCGGGCTTCGGTTAGCATCTTTTCGAACTTTTCCATCCGCCCGGCTGATTTTTCGAGGTGCGTGCCGGCCCGTCCGCAGGCCTTCGCGCCGGATTTGTCAACCACCTGCTGCAATTGCGCCAGTTGTTGCTGCAGCTCCAGGGCCTGCTGCCGCAACGCCGCTTCCCTGGCCTGCAGCATCCTTAGTTTCTCCTCCGCACTGGCCCTGGTGCCGGCCGAGCCTGCCTGGCGCCCACCCATCTTGGGCGGCGGCAACGCACCCTCGACACTTACCTGCGAACAGACCGGGCAACCGCCGGGCCTTCGCGAGCCGCACGCAGGGCACGGCTTGCCGTTGCCGCCGCTTTTCTCCACCCACGAATTCACGTCGGTCACTTTCTGCCTGACGGACCGCTGTTGCCGCTGGACCAGAAAATTCTCAAAGTCCTGCTTGATCTTTCTTTGCTTCGATGCCAGGGTGCTGCATTTGCCGGCGGCGCTTTGCATCTGGTCCCTGGCACGGTCCTTTTCGAAGCGCTTAACGTGCAGTTGCTCCAGCATCCTGATAAAGTCCCGCCTCGGCGGCGGCGAGCCTCCACCCGGCGGACACAGACACTTTTCCCTTTCCAGAACGAACTTCCTCAGCACCCGATAGGCCGACTTCTCATCGCCCAGTGCGGCGGACGCCTGGTGGGCCGACAGGAACTTGCTTGCTGCAGCGTAGTGCCGGACGACTTCACTCAAAGTGGCCTTGGCGGCGGCATCAAATGAATATTTAAGGTCTCTAATACCGGCAACCTGCTGCCGGCAGTATTGCACGTCCTTGTTTATCGATGCCAGCCGCTGCTTGTCCTGGTCGTTGAGCTGCTGGTGGTTCGCAATGGCCCAGGTCTTCTTAAGTATCGCGCGGGTGTACTCGAGGATATAAAGCAACGGTTCCTGGCGTACCGGCGGTGCCGGCGGCGAGTTGGGCTTGCCGACGCCGGACGCCGGCAGACTCTGGTGCCACCGCCTGCGATACGGGCGAACCTCGATAAAATATACGTCGCTGCGGGCCGGCCTGGCGTCCACCGACGCCTGCATATCCACGTCTGTTGCCTCTGCATAGAACACGATGCTGTCCCCCACCGACAGGTTATACCGCTCCAGTTCGAGGACATGGCGGAAAGTAGTCCGCCCCGTGCCTTTTTCCACGGGCATAGGCAGGCGCATCGGCTCGGCATCTGCGATTTCAAGGTTCAGCCACACCGACTCCAGGCCGAAATCATCTTCAACCTTGAAACTGATCGGAATACTGGCCACGTCCGTTGCCAGGTAGTCGCCCTGCGGCGACAGCAACTCGAACGTCGGCGGCGAGTACGGCTTCAGCATCACCTGCAGCGGCGGCGTATTGCTGTTCTCCACGTCGTCCGTGCTTGTAATTGCAAATCTGATGAATCCCTCCCTGCCCGCCGTAAACTTGTAGTCGAAGTTGGCCGCGTTGTTTATCGTAAAACTCTTCACCCCGCCGTCTATCCCGGTTACGACTGCTCGTTGCAGCGGCTGGGTTGTTTCAACGTTCAGTATAACCCGCGAGTTCTTCGGCACGCTCAGCGAGTAGTCACGAACGTCCTGTCGATACGGCCGAAGCAACCTGCTGCCCGCAGGCCTCACCGATGCCGTGATGCTCTTGATTTGCGGGATGCTGCATATCTTTATCGTGTGCGTCGGGCTTGAAACCCCACCGGCCTCAAAGTGGTACTTGAAAACCCCCTCCCTGTCGAAACGCCGGCTGAACTCGAACTTTGGAGCATCCGGGCCTTCGAGAATCGGTTCCACCTCGAAAGCACTTCGCGGCCGGTCAACGACTGCGGCGGCGGCACTGTTGCCGTCGGCAAGCACAAGCCTGCCGCTTTCGGGCACGAGCCCCCTGATTGCCGCGGAGACTGTTACGTCACTGCCCGGCTCACCGACAATGTCACCGCTGAGCGGCTCCAGCGTCGTCCGCGGAAGCGGCGCTATCGGCGCCAGTGGATGCACAAGCCGGGAAAAATATGAGTAGAAATACGCCCCGGTATGATGAATATACCAGCTCGTCGCCGCCAGCCCGAACAATATCAAGACCAGCAGCACAAAACCCACCCGCTTATCAACCGTCCGGCTGAAGTCGAACCCGGCGCATTGCTCATTCACCTGCAGCACAAGCCGTTCGGCCAGCGCCTTTGAATACGCGTAGTTGTGCCTGTTCTCGTAGTATTCGATCGCCGTGACCAACTGCTGGTCGAAGCTGCTGTTGCTTTCGATGTGGTTGGCTGCCCGGCTGCACGATATGTGCCCCAGAAGCACTTTCGCCAGCCGCACCAGCAACGCCGCCACCGCCCCGGCCAGAATCACCGCAGCCGCCAGCCGCCAGGCCGGGGAAAAGTGTACCCGGTGGTCCAGCCAGGCATAAATACCGACATACACCGACACGAATACCAGGCACGCCGCCGCAACCTTCAGAACCGACAGCACCACCAGCCAGCGCCTCACCAGCCGAACGCGGTTCACCAGCGACTCAATCGCCTCTTGTGCGGTGGGGCTCATAATTCAACCTCCTTAACGTTTCAGCCTGTTCGCAATCGCAGGCTCGACCACCAGTAACGCTATTATCGCCCACGCAAAGAACCGCCACAGCGGCTTGTATCGTCCCGCCGACGCCGTGCTGGTTGTATCGCGCTGCTGCGGCGGGGTCGTAACAAACACACGCCCGACCGCTGCCGCGATTTCCGCCGACGCCGGCTTTGCCATATTCGTTTCGCCCGGCTCGATATTCACGCCTGCATACCGCCGCGGCACCGTCAGAGTTCTTATCCAGCCCGGCCTGTGGGTATCCGTAACTACCAGTCGCGAGTCGACGACCCTGGCGGGCACCTTCGAACCGCCCTGGGCATCCACCCAGAATTGCTGCTTGTCGGCGGCGCGGAGCTCCATATCGCTGGCCGGAAGCTCAACCACCTGGCCGCAGAAAAAGCAGTATCGTTTGAGTTGTTCGGTCCGCCCCAGAAGATAACGACAGAACGCGACCGCCGCCGCCGACTTGGTCAGCGAGCCGAGCGAATCGTCGATGCTGGTGTTCACCAGTACCGAGCTGCCGTTGCCGAGCTTCCTGGTGTAAATAAAGCCGAAGCCGTTCTGCAGCCGCCACGTGCAGACACTGTCGGCGTGCTGTCTGCATTCGAGGTAGCCCGTCAGCGGTATCTTGTCGATGCGATAATTCGACAATGACTCGGCCGCGGCCGCATCCGCACCGCCGGCAGCGACGCCGCAGGCTCGCGGCTCTACGTACGCCACACGCCGCACACACTTGCCCGGAAGCGCCGCAAGCAATCCCTGCGACCACAAACGCTCCACCGCCTCGGCCGAAAGCTCCGTGCTCGTGAAGAATACCACCTTTCCCCCATCCTCCAGAAACTTCCTGATTCGCCCCGCCAGGGAACCAACCTTTCCTGATATGGTCGAGAAGATAATAACGTCCGCCCCGTTGGTCTGAAGCGACGAACTTTCCCCGAGACGTACCTGCCGCACGTTTATCTCGCCGCCCACGTTTGTCCGCGATAGCGCCGCAAACGCCGTCTTCAGCAGAAAAGCCTGGTCGGGACTTGACTCGACCAACAGCACGTTGGCGCCGGCTCCGCGCGCCAGCGCCGCCGCCACGTAATACTTGTCGTCAACAGCCAGACCGTCGCCGGCCGACAAGCTCAATTCAAGCGGAATAAACAGCCACCGACCGTCAGGCTCGTCAGCCTGCCGCCGAAGTTCCTCGACGGTGCGATTAAACAGAATTGCAAACGTCCTTTTCTGGCCGGGACCTATTTCCACATCCCGACTGACCGAATTGCCCCGCCCGAGGCTCGCCGTCAATCGCCGCCGCTGCTTTACCTGCCCGTAGTTGACGACCGTCGCACTAACCGCTAATGTCCCCTCGCTGCCTACGGTCAGTTGTGCGTCGGTTACCGCTGCATCGTTGATCGGCGAGGTCGATACGACGCTGTGCCAATCAACCTTGTTGACTGTAACGGGCGAATCCACCCTGTTGAGCGTCTCCAGAAACGCCGGCGTAAAATCGCTCACCAGCAGAACACGAATCCGCTGCTTTGAATGACCGTTCCTGGCCGCCTGACGCACAACCCCGGCAAAATCCTCGAGTTGCGCAGTCAGTGCCGATGGTCCGAGCCTGTCAAGCTCGGCAAGCGCCGAGGCCTTGTCCAGGTCGCCCAGCCGTTTGCCCGATGCCAGCGTGCATATATTGAATACCCCGGCATCCTCACCCGCACGAACGTAGCGCCTGGCGGCCTCAACCATCTTCTGAAAGTAACTGCCCGAACCGTCCGAATAACCCATCGACGCCGAATCATCCAGCCCCAGGTAGTAAACGGGGCCCTGCTTTTGCTGTTGCGGCGGCCTGACCAGAAGCGGACGCGCAAAAAGCATCGCCACAAGCACGATTATTAGACACCGCAGCGCGAGAATAAGCAGGTCGCGAAGGCGCCGCCGGGCATGGGTTTCTATCCGCCCCGCCTCCAGAAACCGCAGCATCGTAAAAGGCACGCGCCGGTACCGCGGCTTGGCCAAAAGGTGAGCAACCAGTGGTCCGGCCACCCCGGCCGCTCCCAGAAGAAATAACCACTGCACAAAACTCACATCATCCTCTTTCTTTTCGCCAGGTACGCTATCAACGCCTTGTCCAGCGGCTCGGAAGTATCCAGCAGGCAGTAGTCGATACCGCTTTGCCCGGCCGTCTTCTCGACGTTCTCAATAAACGCCGCCACCCTTCTTTGGTAAGCCTGCCGCAGCGACGCCGGAAACGTCCGCACCGCCGCCCGTGATTCCAGGTCTTCAAAGTGCACCAGGCCCTCGTATTCGAGCTTCAATTCCTGCCGGTCGAGGCTGTGGAAAAGGATTACGTCGTGGTTGAGATACTTCAGGTGACTGAGCCCCTGGTAAAGCGGCGTCTCGTCGTCAAGCAAATCTGATATCAGGATTATCAACCCCCGGCGGGTTGTCGTGTCGGCTATCGTGTGCAATACGGCCGGCAGGTTTGTTCTGCCGTGGGCCTTGTTGTTCTCCAGAGCGGTGAGGATAACGTGCAGCCCGGTTCGGCGCGAAGTCGGCGGTATCCTCGTGCGGATACGCTGCCCGAACAACACCAGCGATACGCTGTCACCCTGTCCCAGCATCATATAGGCCAGCGCCGCCGCCAGAAAGCTGCCGTAGTCAATTTTGCGGACCGGGCCGTGACCGGCAAACGTCATGCTGTTGCTGCTGTCAAGCAGGATGTAAACCGTCACGTTGGTCTCCTGCTGGAATTGCTTGATGTAGAGCTTGTCGCTGCGTCCGAACATCTTCCAGTCAAGAAAGCGAAGCTCATCGCCCGGACGATAGTGGCGATGGTCGCTGTACTCGACGCTGAATCCGTGAAAAGGACTCGGGTGCAGCCCCGCGAAGAAACCCTCCACCGCGCACCTGGCAACGAGGTCCATATTCCTGAGCCTGCCCAGGAGCTTCGGGTCCAGGTACTTCCGCGCCGATGCCTTCATCTTACGCCACCGTCGTGTTTTTGCGGGAACAAGCCTTTTGCCGACGCGGCCTATTTCGGCGGCGAAACCCGCTCAAGCAGGTCATCCAGTATCTGCTCGATACCCACGCCGTCGGCTTCCGCGTTGAAGTTCGGAATTATCCGGTGCCGAAGCACCGTCTTGCACACCTTCTTCACATCGCCGAACCCGGGTGATATCCGGCCCGTCATCAATGCCGTCGCCTTCGCGCCGAGCGTCATGTATTGCGCCGCACGCGGTCCCGCACCCCAGCGAATATATTTCTTCACCATCTCCGTGGCCAGGGCGTCGCCGGGCCTCGTAGCCCTGGCAAGTTTCACGCAATAACCAATCACCGCCTCGCTCACCGGAGCCCTGCGGACTATCTGCTGGAAAAGAATTATGTCCTTGCGGCCCAGAACAGGCTCGATGCGCCGCCGGGTGTCGGTGATGGTCTGCTTGACTATCAGGTGCTCCTGCTGGGCCGTGGGATAATCGATGTATATCATAAACATAAACCGGTCCAGGGCCGCCTCCGGCAGAGGGTAAGTACCTTCCTGCTCGATCGGGTTCTGCGTCGCCAGGACAAAAAACGGCTCATCGAGCTTGTACGTCCTGCCCGATGCCGTCACTTCGCGTTCCTGCATGGCCTGCAGCAGCGCCGCCTGAGTCTTCGGGGGCGTCCGGTTGATTTCGTCGCCCAGAATCACATTTGCAAAAATCGGCCCGCGAACGAACTCGTAGCTTCGCTGACGCGTCTCAGGATGTTCCTGGATGATATCGGTGCCCGTTATATCCGAAGGCATAAGGTCCGGCGTGAACTGGATGCGATTGAAGCTCAGGTCCAGGGCATCCGCTATCGAGTGGACCAGCAGCGTTTTTGCCAGACCGGGAACACCCTGCACGATACAGTGTCCGCCCGACAGCATACAGCACAGTACCGAGTCTATCACCGCATCCTGCCCGACAATCACGGCGTGAATCTGTTTCTTCAGCCGGGCATAACCACCCTGGAGCCGCTCAAGGTGCTCGGTAGATTCGGGCTGTGTCGCCCGGCCCGGCGTTACCTGCTGCTTCGACGCTAAGTGTTCCATAATGCCCCACCTTCAAAAAGACAGCCAGTTACTGTGAAAAATGCCCAAAGCTGCTCCTGCCTGCCGCGCGGATAGAATCATTTTACCACCCACACTGCACGGCCGTAAAGTAAAATCAATGTAAAAAATACACAAACCTCACTTTCACTTCGCCCATAGCCGCAAAGCCGCACAGCCCGTCCGGCGCTTCGCACCCACAATCAGCAG
>CAYSBK010000099.1:0-8846 GCA_964429265.1 uncultured Pirellulales bacterium
AATACCTACTTTCCACCTGCCGGCCCGCGCTTGACAGACCGCCCAGAGTGGTCCGTTTGGATTTTATCGCCTATGTCGGGCCTGTCAAGAAAAAATTGCCCCCCGGAAAGAATTTTGGCGTCTCGGCGGCTATGCCGGCGCAACTTCTTTCTGGAGCAGCACTTACGCCACAGTAAGCAGTCCGGCCTGCAGCGCCCTACAGCCCCAGCAAACCTTCGGCGACAAGCCGAGCAGCGTCTACCCTGGCGATACTGCGGCAGTTTCCGGCCATCCGACGGCGCCGGCCGTCGTCCCTCATAAGCTGCTGCAGTTCTTTCCAGAGCCGTTCGGCTCGGTCAGTGTCATCCGGAAGGTCCTCAACGATGACGGCTGCTCCTGCTTCGACGAGCGTAGCTGCGTTGCGGTACTGGTGCATATCCCGGTGATGCGGGTAAGGCATGCAGATGCTCGGCACGCCTGCGGCCGCGTATTCGGCCACGCTGACCGCCCCGCTTCTGCCGACCACCAGGTCCGACGCAGACAGTAACTGCGGCATTCCGTCATAATAGTCGAGTATCCTGTGCGTAATTGCAGCGCCTTCGTAAAACCGCTTTACCTTGTCGAGATTAGTCCGGCCGGTCAGGTGAACCACCTGCCAGTCATCGGCAAAGGCGGCCAGCCTCGGCAGCAGCGAACAAATTGTGTTGTTTATGCTGTCGGCTCCGCTGGACGCGCCCGTAACAAGTAATACCTTTTTATTTTTGTCAAGTTTGAGCCGGTCAATCGCATCTTGCGGCCGAGGGTCTGCAAAACCTTCCCGCAGCGGACAGCCAACCACGGTGACCTTGTTGCCTTGCCTGCCGAAATGCGGCCGGGTCTCTTCGAACTGAACGAAGATTCTTTCAGCGAACCTGGCAACGAACCTGTTTGCCCGGCCGGGGACCAGATCGACGTTGATCAGCACAACGGGTACCGCCAGCTTGTGTGCCGCCCAGCACACCGGCGCCGCCACATAGCCGCCCACACCGACGACAATAGGCCGGCTGCTTGCGGCCAGGACAGGTTCCGCCAGGCGGCAACTTTTCCGAAAGCCATCTGCAAAGCCAATAAGTCGCCAGGGCCTGGCCGACAGACCAACGGCCGGAAGCTTCGTATATTCGAAGCTCGTTCGGCCGAGAATCCGCTCGTCGATCCGGCGGTTGCTACAGAAGAAATGAATCCGCGTGCTCGGCTGGAGTTTGCGTATTTGCTCGGCCACCGCCAGGGCGGGGTAGATGTGCCCGCCCGTTGCGCCGCCGGCAAAAAAGACGCTGCGTTCGCTCATTTTTCGGGTTCCTTCGGCAACCTTTCGCACGGCGGCAACGCCGTGGCGTGGTAATCCCGGTCCAGATAAAAGTTGAGCCAGGACGACGTCTGGTTCAATGCCCAGTTTCGCGGCGGGTTGCAGTGGTCTTTCAACAGGGTGTGGCGGCGATGTGCCTTCAGCCGCTGATAAATCCCGACCCAGACGCATCGGCTGTCCTTTCTCACCTCGCACCGGGTCTTTTCACTGCCGCCGCAAGGGCCATTGCGAAGGAACTTCGGGCATTGTGACTCCGGGCACAGATATGCCGTGTCCGGCAACGTACAGTCGCCGCATTTTCGGCAGTCGAAGACGAGTCGTTTCACCATATCTTCCCACCGGCAGAGCAGGGCCTTGGGAACACCGGTTCGGTCCACAAGCGCTGCGATGCGATTCAAGAAAGGATAGTACTTGGCCGTCTTGTCGAATAGCACCTTGTGAAATGCCGTCATCAAGCCCATACTCAGACCGGCAGACAGAGACGCCCGAGACTTCGCGGCCGGCTTCGTCGTATTCAGGCCGGATTCAGTTTCTTTTTCAAAAACGTAAAAGCCGCCCTCGTAAGGAAAATCAAACTCCGGCAAAAATTGGCGCCAATCATCCTCTATCTGCCTGAACTCGGCGATAATCGTCCTGAGCTCTGCGTAGCTTACCGCGCCGGCTATGTGCGCTCCGCGATAGCCGAGGCCTTTAAGTACCGCCAACAGCTTTGCGGCCCGCAGCTTGTAATACTGGCACATCACTTCGCTTTCAGCGTACTTGAAGCAGGATACGACGGCACCGAGGAAGAAATTGGTATTATCGACAATGGCTGCCGGTCGTTTGCCACAGAAAAGCCCCCTGCCTCGGTTCATAGCTTCAAGCATGCACATCATCGTAACCGAATCGAGGTCGAAGCACGGTTTGGCGGTTCCTTCGGGGCCTTCTACGGGGTAGTCACCCGTAACGACCAGGATGTTCTCGATGGACAACCTATTCAATTGAAGTGCTCTACTGAAGGCTCCGTAGCGGTTCCAGTCCCTGCAGGCGAAGTGCACAATGGGATCGATTCCAAGCTGTTTTATCTCCCGGCCCAGGACGTCGGGACTTAGCGCAGGGTTGCCGCCGGGATTGTCCGTGATGCTGAGCGAATCGAGTAAGCCTTCGTCCCTGGCCTGCCTTGCAAAATGCAGCAGCCGGTCAACGCTGCGTCCCCGCGAACTGGTGCCGGGGACCAGCTCGAAGCTCAGTACGAAATCGGTGGTCTTCTCCAGCTTGTGCCTGAACAGATTGTCCATACCTTATCCGCCGACGCTATGACGGCAACCGACCACTCACGGCCACTTTCCTGCCCCAAGAACCGGTTATTCTGGTCTCTGTCGCAGCCCGTTCACTGATTATAGACCATTGGCCAGCCCGCCGCCACCGGCAACAGCCGCGCAGTGGGCTGTAGAGCAAACCATCCCCGACCAAATTGCGACCTTGACAGGAACCGACACCCGCTGTAAACTACCGCGTAGATATATGCGGGCGTAACTCAGCGGTAGAGTGTCAGCTTCCCAAGCTGAACGTCGAGGGTTCGAATCCCTTCGCCCGCTTTGACTCTGCCGGGTGCCAACAAGGGCTTGGCGTGTGCTCAATTCGGAAATCAGCGCTGGAATTACCTCTGCTCAACATTGGCGCAAAGCCATAAGGACGCCGGCGGCGGCTATGAATGCCAGCGGCACCAGGAGCTTCAGGATGATTTTAGGCAGCGAGGCCTGAAAATAGCTTGTCGACAGGGCCAGACACAAGTGCACGGGGGTGGCCAATATGCCTACGCTGGTGCCTGCAAATGCGAGAACCTCCAGTCCCATTTTCGCCTCGTTTCCGGTACCGATATAGGGCATCAGGAAGGGGAAGGTTATGGCTACGGTCGGCATTGTCACGCCCGTCAGGAACGCGACGACGGCCGGCAGCAAGAATATGAGCAGATATGACGGTATATGAACCGCGTAGAAGAAATCGACCACGTCGTGAACCGCCCCCCCTGCCTCGAGGTTGACCTTGAACAACAAGGCTCCGAGTACCAGCAAGGCGAAGTCCGGCTCCACGGCGGACCTGAAAATATGACGCCATCGCACAAACGGCACGCGGTGTACCACCAGGAACAAAACCGTCGCAGCCAAAACTCCGATAGCAGGGACGATATCAAAAGCTGCATACAAGCCGGCCACTATTACAATAGGCCAGAAGGCTGCGAAGAAGCCTCGCAGACTTGTGGCGAATCGTTGCGCGAATTTGTGCGTGTCGGCTTTCGGCGGTATTCCCCGGCCGAGCAGGAATATCGCGCCGCCCAGCATTCCTGCGGTGGTAATTGCGAGATTGTGTGAAATCAGTTTGAATGCTGATATTCCGAACATTGTCTGGATAAGCGGCACGGCCGGGAAAAGGGGCCAGACCGACTCCCACAGATGCCGGAAGAAATAGTTGATTGCCGCTGCGCGTGTTCGACTTATGCCGATGTGGTCGCCGAGGTCGCGCACCATTGGCGCCGACAGCATAATGCCGCCGGGCGTCGGCAGCATCCCCATAATCAACGGTATCGCAGCCAGGCCCACTCGCCGGCTTCTGAACAGGCCCTGCATTGCGGGAACCAGGCGGTGCGAAACGCCCGTCTGGTGCATCGCCTCGCCCAGAACGTTTACCAGCGTCAGCAATACGGTCAGGGTGACGAACAGGTAACCGGTGGTTTGGTCGATCGGCTTGGTTTGCCACTCATTGACCAGGCATTGCCAGAACGACACCGGCCCGACGCGCAGAAGCGCCGCCAGTACAAGCGCCGAGACAAGCATCGAGCGGCCGATCTTTATCCGCAAGCGCAGCAGTACTACAAGCGCCACCAGTGCAACTGCCATTGAGAAAAGTGCATACATATCAGCAGGATATCCTCGGACGCTCAGCCATTGAAGAACAATATGAATGCCGCCGCGCAGGCTATTGTCAGCACACAGGGCACAAGAAAGATGGGTCTCCAGTGAAAACGCTCATCCTTCTTGAACAGGTCCATAACCGCACCGGTTATCTGTGTGCCGATGAAGTTGCCCAGTCCCAGCGTCGCGACGGTGATAAGGGCCTGCGCGGAGGCCTTTATGTCGGCCGGCGCAGCCTTGTCCACGTACATAACGCCGGCGAAGAAGAAAAAGGTATAGCCCAATCCGTGCAGCGGCAGCGACGAGATTACCAGCCAAAGCGGCCGCATCGCGGCGAAGATTATGTATCTGGCCGGCCAGGCCAGGACGCCGACAACCAGCGTCCATCGCAGGCCGAACTTTGACAGAAAAACCTGCAACAGCCACAGCATCGTGATTACCTCGGCGGCCTGTGCGAGCGTCATAACGGCCGAGACATTCTTGCGCTGAACGCCCAGGTCCTGCAGAAACGGCGCAGTCAGAACGTAATAGAACTGCAGCTCCGTCGTTACGACAAAAGAGATGACAACGAAAATGAGAAAATTCCGGTCGCCGAACATTTTCAACGCTTCGACGAAGGCAAGGGGATTGCGAGGGGATTCCGGCGGCGCGGTGTGCGGCAGGAAAAAGCAAAACACCCCCATAGCAAACGACAGTACCGCTGCCAGGGTAAGGGCGTCACTTCCTGAGACCTTTGGTCGTCCGAGGCGCCGCCACAAAGCCAGCAGCAGCCCGGCGACGATCCAGCCGATGGTTCCTGCCGCCCTGATCGGCCCTGCCTGCCTGTCGGCGTCGGTCACATACGTAAACATCACCGAGTTAACCAGGGCCAATGTTGGCGCGTAAAGCAGGGAGTAGATACCCATCAGACCGAACAGTTTTGTGAAGCTCGACTGGCGCGCCGCCAGCATCAGCACGACACCTCCGGCCAGGTGCACAGCGGCAAGAAAATACTCGGTGGCCACCCAGCGGTCGGCGATCTGGCCGCCGATGAAAGGCGAGATAATGCAGCCCAGCCACAAAGTCGCGTAAATCCAGCCGGTCTGCCTGCCGCTGAACTTGAGCGGGCCTACCAAGTGTGAACCAAGGACCGGAGCCCAAGCGCCCCATACGGCGAACTCCAGGAACATCATAACGCTTAGCTGGATGTAAAGCGCAACATTCATTAATATCTCCCTGTCACCCGGCAGCCAGCGAGAATCGGGCAAGACTCTCGACGGCGGACTTGATATCGGCGAATCTTTTGTCACCTGCTTCGCGCTCGACGGCAATGGCGCCGTCGAAGCCGATCTCTTTCAACACCAGCAGGAAGGCCTCGCCGCCCACCTGGCCCTTGTCCCAGGGTACTTCGGTGCCCCAGGTCCCGGGCGTGTCGGTGCGGATTGCGTCCTTGATGTGCACGTGCTTTATCCACGGTGCCAGCAGCCTTGCCGCTTCAGCCGGGTCGCCCTTGTCATAAAGGATTACGTTGGCCGGGTCGAAGTTCACGGCCACGGCGGGATGGTCGAGCCTGACCAGAAACTGCTTGAGCTGCTCGGCATTCTCCTGGCCGGTCTCCAGCAGCAGGACAATGTCACGCTGTGCTGCGGCGTCGGCCAACTGCCCGATGCGGTCGCAAAACTTTTGCACTGCATCGGAGTTTTCAAGGTCGATAAAACCGGCATGCATCGAAATATAAGGCGCCGCTAATCGCGACGTTAATTCGACGGCCTGCAGAAACAGTCGGCGATTGTCCTGCCAGTGCTGGTCCGGGGCGATTCCGCCGGTGGCCCGGATGCTTTCGAGGCTTGAATAATCCTCCTGCGGAAAATCTATCATCGTAGCCGTGATGGTGTGCCTCGCATCCAGGAAAGGCCTGAGGTAACGCTCGCTGCCGGATTCAAGGGCGGGCCTCAATGCCAAGTGGATATGTTCGACTGAAAGGCTGTGCAGCGCGTCGGCCGCCCGTTGCGGTTCCATACGAAGCGACCAGGTGCATACGCCGACCGGCCAGGTGCCGCATCTAATCATATATTATGCTCCTGATTGTCCTCTTTCAGTGATACGACCCTTCCGGTGGCGGCGGATTCAATCTCGGCCTGCACGATTCTAAGCGATTCCCTTGACTGCCGGGGCGTAATGACCTCGGGAGGATTTTCGCCCCTGAGCCGTGCAGCGAAGTGCTCAATCTCTCGCTGGTAGCCGTCAGCCTGCTGCGGTTGGCAGGTGGCTTCCTGGTCTTGTGCCGGGCAGACCCGCAGAGTCGGCTTTCGCGTGCAATCGTAAGCAATTGTCGCCTCTTCGAGCATTACGTTGAAGCTCATCTCGAATCCAAAGCCAGACGTGGCGGCCCAACTGCCCTCGGCGGTTATGAGCCGGTCGTCGTCATAAAGATAATGAGTGATAATGTGAACCAGTTCACCGGCTTTGCTGTGCGCTCCAATACTTCGCACCGCTGCGGGCATACCAAGCAAGTACTGAATAAAATCACTGTCGTGGATGTGCAGGTCGAGTGCCATGCCCCCGCTTTGGCTGTCGTCGAGCACCCAGTTTCGCCAGGCCCATTCCGGTCGGGCACACAACCGGCGGAACGTCGCCGCGACAATGTTGCCGTATCGACCTGCCGCGACTATTTCTCCGGCCAGGGCGTACTCCGGCCAGAAGCGGATGCAATGCCCTATCTGCAGGAGCCTGCCCGCCTTTTCGGCGGCCTCAATCATCCGGTCGCAATCACCGATGTTCAGCGCCATAGGCTTTTCACACAGGACATTTATGCCGGCCTTCAGGGCCTTGATGGAATACTCGGCGTGCAGGTGCGTCGGGACGGTAATCGAAACGGCGTCGAGTTTTTCTTCGGCCAGCATCCTGTCAAAGTCGCGGTACGTCCTGACGGCGGTGGAGTCGATGTCCGCGGCGGCGCCGGCAATGTTGCCGAGCTGCGGCTGGCTGTTGCTGAATTGCTCGGGATTGACATCACAAACCGCCATAATATCCGCCTCCCGCACTTGCTGCCAGCACCGCCAGTGCATCCTGCCCATAAAGCCAAAACCGACAATTCCGATTCTCATCGCTATATAAGCTGCGTCCGCCCGGGTATCGCTACCGGCTCGGCCGGCAGCGGACCAAGTTTGTATTCATCAGGGCCGAGTCTTAGCTGAGAAGAATTCATCACCCAGTCCCAGCTAAGCGCCCGGCCAGTATAAGCGCTCATACGTCCCATTATCGCGGTAAGCGTGCTTTCAGCCAGCCGCCGGGCTTCGTTCCGGTGTCTTCCGTTGCGGATTGCCGCAATATGCTCGGCATGCTGAATTACACAGGGATTTGGTATCGGGCGGTCGTACTTGAACGCATTGTCACCCTCTATGACTGCGTTGCCGAAGTCAAAACAGGCCGTGCCCCTGGTTCCAAACAAAACCTGGTTGTTGCGATACGTCCAGCCGTCGATCTGCCCGCCGATGTACTCTATCCGCAACCCGCCAGGATATTCGTATTCGACGGCGAAGTGGTCGTAGACGTTGCCGAACTGCGGCGCGGTCCGTGCCTGCCGGCCTCCCCTTCCCAGACAGCTTACAGGATGGTCGCCGACCGCCCAGTTCATCAGGTCCAGGTTGTGCACCTGCTGCTCGACAATCAAATCGCCGCTGGTCCAGACGTAAAAAAGCCACCTGCGGACTTGCAGTTCCATATCCGACCAGCCCGGCTGCGGAGGCGGGCCCCAGTTGAGCATCCCGCCTTCGGTGCGGACGCAGTGACCGCCGACTATCCGGCCGATGTCGCCGCGATGAATACGCCTCATAAGCTCAACGATGTGGGCGATTCGGCGCATTTGCGTGCCGGCCACTATCGTCAGAGCTTTTTCGTCGGCAAGCTGTGCTGATTCGAGCACCGAGCGGACGCCTACCGGGTCAACGGCCGCGGGCTTTTCCATAAAAACGTGCTTGCCTGCTTCGACCGCCGCCTGCAGGTGTGCCGGACGAAAGTGCGGCGTCTCGGTCAGCATCACCACGTCGATGTCGCAGGCCAACAACTTATGGTACGCATCGAAACCAGTGAAGCAGCTTTCGGGTGTGACCTTGACGCTTTCCGGCAGATCGGCAAGGTTTTGCTTGAGATGCCGCAGACAACTTTCGATGCGGTCCTCAAACAAATCCGCCAGGGCAACGATTTCGACCCCACCGGCGGCTTTGACGCAATTTGTCGCATCGTATGTCCCCCTGTCGCCGCAGCCGATTATCCCCAAACGCAGCCGGTCCGAGCCTGCCGCGTACATCTTGTTGTTCGCGACCCCGGCCTGCTCCCGCTGCCTGGAGCCTGCGGCCGTCTGCTTCGGGGATGCGTCCTTCACCAAAGTGCCCTTCAAAACGCTGGCGTTTGTCGCGGATAATATAGCAGCAGTCCATATCTATGACCAGATTCTTCGCAAAACGAGGTTGCAAAAAACCCAGGCCGACTACGGCCTGGGTTTGCAAAACTTTCCGGCACACAGCGCCAAAAGGTCAGGGTCAATCCTGTCGGCCGGGCTGCCAGTTATCCTCGCGGCTGCCGTGATAGGTCCGCACGGTGTATCCGAACTGCTTCTTGGAATGCGGCTCGAGCACCAGTGTAAACTTGACCGT
>CAYSBK010000100.1:0-5892 GCA_964429265.1 uncultured Pirellulales bacterium
CAAGCGATTCAATAAGCTCGACGCCTTCAGACAAGGTGTTGACCAGATTCGTCTCGTAGCGGTTCAGCGGCTCAAGCAAAATGACGACGTCTTGTTTGGCGGCGGTGTCTGCAAGCAACTTCAAGGCCTCGGCCAGCCGGCCCAAAGCCTGTTGCCTTGTAGCCGGCGGTTGGGCCGAGCCTTGGATCGACCCGATGATAACCGCCGCGCCGAATCGCCCCGCCAGGGCAATCATCTCGCTGACAAACGCAACGGCCTTTTCGCGAACGCTTTCCTTGGCATCACTGAGAGATAATCCATCGAGCACCTGCCCGGCACCGGTGCCGACCGCCGCCAGTGTCAGGGCGTTATTCTCCAGCAGTGCCGCCAGTTTCTTCGCGTCCACGCTGCTGGCGGATGCCGGAAAAAGCTCGACCGCGTCGAAGCCCGCCGCGGCGGCCTTGGCGATACTTACTTCGAGTTCATCCCGGTAAATCCAGGGGCCGCTGGGCAGAGACGGTACCAGTGAAATTGTCACGCAGGATTTTATCACTCTGCAATCCGCACCATAATCTTGGTTATGCCCGCGCGCGATTTGCTCCACCGCTGGAGTGCTTGGCCGGCCTTTTCGAGCGGGACGATTTCGGTAATCACGTCGTCGACGGGGAAACGCCCCGCCTCCAGCAGTTTTATCACACGCGGAAAATCCCCGAGGCAGTTCCGCGAACCCCTGATGTCCAGTTCCTTCTGGACGAACAGCTTCGTCTGATATTGCACGGGTTCGTTCGCATAGCCGATATACACCACCCTGCCGGTAAAGGCGACTTCTTCGACGGCCGCTATGAATGTCTCCGCACGGCCCACGGCTTCGATGACAACGTCCGGCCCATCGCCGTTCGTAAGCTGTGCGACAACCTCGTGCAGGTCAACCTTCGACGGATTAATCGTGTGCCGGGCACCGGCTTTTCGGGCAATTTCCAATTTGTTATCGTCTATGTCCACAGATATAACCTCGGCGCCGCGAGCGGCCGAGTCTGCAATCGCACCAAGACCTACAAGCCCGCAGCCGAACACCATGACCCGGTCCGACGCGGTTACCTCGCCTCGCTGTGCCCCGTGAAAACCAACCGTCAGCGGCTCGACCAGCGCCAGCTCCTTCAGCGAGAGTTTCTCGCCGGGATACACATCTCGCCACGATACCACTACGTATTCGGTCATCGCGCCGTCACGCCGCACGCCCATCGTCCTGTTGTCCCGGCAGGCATTGACACGGCCCCGCCTGCAAGCCGGACAAACCCCGCAGCTTTCATAGGGTGAAACGGTGACCTTCATTCCCGGCCGGATATTCGCAGGGACGTCGCTGCCGACTTGCTCGATGGTTGCTCCGATTTCGTGGCCGAGTATCATCGGGTAGCGCTGCATCGGCATCGTGCCGCGAAAGGCGTTGAGGTCGCCGCCGCAGAAGCCGACGATGCCAACGCGAAGCAACACCTGCTCGGCGCCTGGTGAGGGTCGTTCAATCTCACGCAGTTCCACCCTGCCCGGCTCGACAATGTACAATGCCCTCATCGCAATGTGCTCCAATGCTTTAACCTGGCTGTTTGTTGGCAGTTGCCGGCCGGCGACGCATCAACGATGCACAACAAACCGCCGATTCACATATTATTTTCCGGCCGGCCCTCGAACCACATCTTGTTTTTCACCGGTGCGACCAGTTCTTCTATGCCGGCCAGAAGCTGCGGGTCGTTTTTGAAATCGAGCGTTTTGATATTGCGCTCGACGTGCTTTAGCTTTGACATTCCGACCACGGTCGTTGCCGCGTAAGGATAGTCCAGGGCAAAACGCATCGCCACGTCTGCGACGTTGACGCCGTATTGCCGGCACAGCGCCGCGATCTTAGGGCCTGTTTCCAGCACCTCTTTCGGCGAGCGGTGCCAACTCGGCGGCCCCATCTCCGTCAGGAGTCGCTGATGCAGCGGTGACGCGTTTATCAAGCCGATACCCCGCTGCTGGGTCAAGGGCCGAAGGACCGTGTCCATCTCGTCCTCTACGAGGTTGTAATGGGCCCAGCTTAGAATCGTATCGACTTCGGCCTGCTCGGCGATGAAACGCAGGTATCTGACCGGCAGCCCCGTTATCCCGACAAAGCGTGCCTTGCCCATTTGCTGGACTTTCCTGGCGGCCGGTATCGCTTCCTCGAGTACCTGGCGGCGGTCGCCGAACTCTATATCGTGAACCTGGTACAGGTCGACGTAATCCGTCCCCAGCCGCAGCAGCGATTCGTCGATGCTTTCGATAACACGATTGTAGGAGAAATCAAACTTGTCGGTATCGTAGCGGCAGCACTTCGTTGCCAGAAAGACGTTGTGGCGTTTGCCTTTAAGTGCTTTGCCGAGGCGGCTCTCGGCCAGCGTCACGCCGTACATCGGGGCGACGTCGAAATAATTGATGCCGTGGTCGATGGCATAGTGAACGGCCCTGATGCCTTCGGCCTCGTCGGTCCGCCCGAATACGTCCCCCAGCGGTGACGCGCCGAATCCTATTACCGAAACCCGTGCGCCGGTTTTGCCTAACGTGCGGTACTCCATAAAGAATCGCTCAGTCGCCGATGCTCTGCCATTGCTGGGTCTTGGCCGATGCCAGCACCTTGTCGCACACCACCTGTGTAGCCAGGCCGTCCTTGAAATCTGGACACAGTTTCTCGCCAGTCGCCAGTGACCTGAGGAAATCGGCCAGCAGGTGAACAAAGGTGTGCTCGTACCCGATAGTGCAGCCCGGCACCCACCAGTTTTTCATATATGGGTGGTCGGAATCCCACACCTGGATCGTCCGCCAGCCCCGCAGACGACTTTCCCTGTCGTATTCAAAGTATTTCAGCTCGTGGGAGCTTTCCAGGTCGAAGGCTACCGAACCATTTTCGCCGTTGATTTCGAACGTATGCTGGTTCTTCCTGCCGCGGGCGTAGCGGGTGGATTCGAACGTCGCCAGTGCACCGTTGCCGAATCGCGCAAGAAAGGCACACGCATCGTCAATCCCCACCGGCATAATCTTCTCCGGATCGTCCTGCATCGGCCTTTCTTTTACGAACGTCTCGGTCATCGCGCAGACTTTTTCGATAGGCCCTATCAGCCACATTGCCAGGTCTATCGAGTGCGCAAGCAAATCTCCCGTAACGCCGCTGCCTGCCGTTCGCTGTTCCAGTCGCCACAGTGCATCTCCGCCCTGCGGAACCTTCGGGCTGATGGTCCAGTCCTGCAAATACTTCGCACGGTAGTGAAAGACCCTGCCGATGCGGCCGTCGTCGACGATGGCCTTGGCCAGGGCCACGGCCGGAACACCGCGGTAATTAAACCATACCAGGTTGGGTTTGCCGCTTTTCTCGATCGCCTCGACCATTTTTCGACCTTCCTCGGCGTTCATTGCAAGCGGCTTCTCGCAGGCTACGATTTTGCCCGCGCGGGCGGCGGCAACGGCAATCTCGCAGTGCAGATGGTTCGGCACGCATATGTCGATGAGGTCGATGTCGTCGCGCTCGATCAGCTTCCGCCAGTCCGTCTCGATGCTCTGCCAGCCCCATCGATCGGCAAAGGCTTTCAGCTTCTCGTGGTTGCGGCTGGATGCACATTTCAGCACCGGCTCATACTCGAGATCGAAGAACCGGCTCACCTTGAGATACGCATTCGAATGGGCCCGGCCCATAAAGCCCCTGCCGATAATCCCGACATTCAATTTCTTCGTCATCGAGTTATCTCCCTGATTAGTTCTCTCATAAAACCGGGGGCCTTCCGTGCAGCAGTCTCCGTCTCGGCGCAGAAACAGTAGTCCGCGCACCACCACGGCAACTCGCTGATTATCGACTTGATGGGTGAAAGGGCCTCTACAAAGTTGATTTTGCCTTCGCCGAAAGGCGCGTGCGTGCTGGTTTCGTTGTCGTGCAGCGTGCCGTCGGAATCGATCAGATGAAGGTGGCCTATCGCGCCGTC
This sequence comes from uncultured Pirellulales bacterium, assembly GCA_964429265.1. Lineage (GTDB taxonomy): Bacteria > Planctomycetota > Phycisphaerae > Sedimentisphaerales > Anaerobacaceae > CAYSBK01. Next base: position 3,963 of record CAYSBK010000100.1, read on the forward strand.
CAGCAATTGCGCGTACTGGGCCACACCGCCGGGCAGCGTTTCCTTTTCGCCGGTCTGTCGCGCGCCGACCACCGCGCCCATATAGGCGTGGCTGGTATCGAAAAGCAGCTTGAAATTGTCACTGCCCACCGCCTCGACGGTTCGCTTGACCTCGCTGGGCTTGTTCAGCCAGAAGCCCGGCTCAAACTCCCACGCTATCAGCACGCCGGCAACGGATGCTTCCTTGGCTGCGGCCCGCCACGTGCTCACCAGCCTGGCAAAACGCTGCTCGTATTGATGCTGTTGGAGTTCGTCCGGAGGGCTGACCGTGTCTACGCGCAGCGTGCGGATACCGAGCTGCTCGCAGAAAAACAGGCACTTGCGGACAACCTGAAGGTACTGTTCTTGCTCCGCGAGCGCCGGCGGGACCGCCGTGAAATCCGGCGCATAGCCCGAGATGCCGAGACCAAAGTCCTCTATGCGTTTTCTCAGTTGCCGGCATTTGTCGGCCGTGTCGTACTCCTGTGCGCTGGGGTGCGGCCTGAAGCCGTTGAGTTCGATCCCGTCGAACCCGACCTCCGCCGCGTATTCGAGCACTTTGTCCAGCGGCCACGGGTCCTGCGCAAACGGACCAAAACAAAACGCCCAGGTGCCGATTGATATTTTCGGCGTGTTCATCTGCTTCTCCCGAAGAAACTGGCTTATCGGAAAAACTGGTTCAAAACCCCGTTATTGCTGCCGCGGCCGGGTTAAAGCAGGTTCAGGGGGTGCTCACGATTCTTCAACGGCATCTCGACCGGCCCGTTCACACGGTGTGATTCATAAACCGCCATAATCATTTCCAGCGCCCATCTGCCGTCGTACATACTGCCGGCGGGCTGGCTGTCGGTCTCAATCGCCCGTATCAAATCCCGCGCAATCAGACGGTTGCCGCGTTCATGCGATTCGACGTCCTTGATGGGTTCAACCTTGCCTATGCCGGCACTTGTTATCTGCTGCCAGCGGGCCTTGCTTCGGCCTGGCTGCCAGGTCGGGTCGTCGATAAACCACGACGTGCGCGGCCTGTCGCCGCCCTGGCCTATTGTAACAATGCCTCTGCTGCCGTAAAGCTGCAGGCCCCAGCGATTCCCCACGCCGTAGCTGGCCCGGTGCGAGCCGAAGAAACCAACGGCCAGCCCGCCGAAACGGTACATCGCATTTATCTCGTCCCCGGCGACAGGGCCGTAACCTTCTCGACCCTGCCGTACATTCGCCGAGCTTATCCGTTTTCGATTTTCGCGGACCTCCGCAAAGCACCACATCGGGTCGCCGGCGAATATCCGCATGAGGTCGAAGGTATGGGTACCGAGGCACATCAGGTCGAAGCCGGCCCCGCGTTTGTCCTCCTTGCCCCTGCCGCGAAGCTCGAGCAGGTCGCCCAGCTTGCCCTCGGCCAGAAGCTCCGCGGTGCGCCTGGTGGTTGGGCTGTAGCGTCTTTGATGTGCAATCGCCAGCTTGAGGTTCTTCTTTTCCAGAGCCGCGATCATCTCGTCGGCTTCGCGAAGCGTCCGACACATAGGCTTTTCGAGAAAGACGTGCGCGCCGACCCGGGCACAGGCGAGAACCATTTCGCAATGACAATCAATCCACCGCGGAGCGACGCTCACAATGTCGGGCCGCTCCTTCTCGAGCATCTCGTGATAGTCGGCGTAAAGCCTCTTTGCGCCGAGTCTTTTGCCCGCCCCGGCCCTGCCTTGGGCGTCCTCGTCCGCAACGGCCACCACCTCGGCCTCGGGTATGTCATTCCATACCACGTCAAGGCCGTGCCCGTAATCACCCCGGCCGGTCCTGCCGATGACCGCCACCCGGTAGCGCCGACTTTCAGCGGCGCCGGCACCGCCAAGCGCAAAGACACCAGCCAGCCCCGCCGAGCCTTTGACAAAATCCCGACGCGTGATGTGACTCAACCTCA
>CAYSBK010000100.1:5992-8843 GCA_964429265.1 uncultured Pirellulales bacterium
GCCAGCCCCGCCGAGCCTTTGACAAAATCCCGACGCGTGATGTGACTCAACCTCAAGCCCCTTTGTACAGGCCGCGGCCTTAGTCGTCCCGGCCGATCTGTTCCAGGTACTCGGCGTACATCGCACCGCGGTCGACCGTACTGCCCTTCGGCGCAGAATAGACCGCCACTCCAAATCCGAGGTGGAATTTCTCGCCTTTCTTTACCAGGACTTTGCTGGGCTCGCCACCGGCGACTTTTTGTCGGCCGAAGGGATTGGCGGCGATAAGGCCGTAGTCGCGGGCGTGGTACCAGCTGCGACGGAAGTTCTTCGGGTCGGGCATTACCGTCATACCAATCAGCGTATCGTCGATGACCCCGCTGTAGTCGCACCAGTCGGATGCCTTGCCGTAGACCTTCTCGGCGCCCTTGAGACCGTCGGCGTTGAGAATCTGTCCCCCGTAGCGTTCCTCAATGGGTGTTGCCACGCGAATACCCAAGCCGTATTCCTGGTCGTCCCCGAAGACGAAGTCACAGACGTCCGACGAAAACGTGCTGTCGTATATCAAGAGGTAATAGTTGGCCCGTGCCACGATAGTGTACTTGCAAATCTCGTGAACTATCCGATTACCTTGCTTATCAAGGTAGAAGTTGCTCACCGTGAACGTGCCCTTGCCGGGCCCGCCCTTGGGCTTGCCGATGAACATTTCGTGCTCGGTCTTTTGTTTCAGCCGCCAGTAGTCGTTGCCGTTTATCCCCGCGAACGTCAGCCAGATGCCCGGATGATAGGTAGCGTGGTCAGTCGAGTCCTTGCCCTCGATGGGCGGATGATTGCGAGTGACCTGGATCCCGGAGGGAGTCTTGACATTGGCAAAATAGGGCCGCGGTATCTTGCTGGTGCCCGTGTAGTACGTCGCGAAAGGCTTGCCGTCAATCATAATCTCCAGCCCGATCGGCACGTACTTGAAGCTGACGACGGGAGCGCTCTTACTTTCCTCTTCCCCACCCTCGATATCCTTATCCAGCAGTTTTCCATCGGAGGCGATTTCAAGTTCAATTTCCTTTCCGTCGGCGGTTTCGGCCTTGACTTCATAGATGACCTCGACCTGCTGTTCGATTTTTTTCGGACTGAGAGCGCCCAACTCTTTCTGGATTGTGGCCCGTACTGCCGGGGGGACCTTGTCCAGGTTGATTTCTTCTTCCTTCTGAAGCAGCGTACCGTTGGCTGCTACCTGAAGCTCAATGTCTTTGCCGTCGCTGGTTTTCGCTTCGATTTTGTACACGACCTGGCCGTGTTTGGTATCGCGGTCGATCTCACCTATCTGGGCCCCACTCAGCTCGTGTTTGACCGTTGCCTGCACGGCCTGGGGCAGGTCCGCCAGCGCTTCCGCCTCCGCCGCGTCGCCGGTAACCATCACAGCACTCAACAGGCAAACCACCATCAACATTGCTGTCCTGTTCATCTTATCTCCCTTTCATAAAAAAGCCTGCAACATCCTATTCCTACACACACGTTCTATCATCCCGGACGGCTCGGACCGGCGATTTTATGCAAAGCATCGCCGGGCGGTGGGATACACCATCCTCACGCCCCCGATTTTATGCCGGCATCGGCATCGTGTCCACAGGCGGCACCGAAAATTAGCCCAAACCCCAACCTCCGTAGCGGCCGGGGGCCGTCGGCAGCGAATGCCAGGTGTCGCACCTACTTCACAAAGTCTCGGAACCGCTTTTCAACCTGCTGTTGTGTCCTGACGCCTTCGAAGACGACCACCAGGAACCTGAAATGCGCCCTCTGGCCGCGCTTGAGCGTCAGCCGCAGCGGTATGATCGGGTTCTTATTCTTGTACTTGCTTTGCCTTTGAAAGTCCCCCTGGCCGAGGGGATTGGCCGAGAACAGCCCGTAATCTCTCACGTGCCAGTACGTGGGATAATTCAGGCTTTCCGGGTGGTTCAGAATCGCAACGCCGACCACCTTGCCTGCCCTTACGCCCTGAATGGCGACCCATCGCGCGCGTTTGCCCCAGATGCGGTCGGCCGTCTCGTCGCCGTTCGAGCTGAAGTACCTGCCGGTACCCTTGATCGATTCTTTCGGCAGCGGCCGGCCCGGCCGCACACCGTCCGACTCGCGCTCTCTCAGACAATCCGCCAGGCGAATCGCAAATACACCTTCCTCGGTGTCCTCGAATACCACCTTCTCGGCAACGGCCGTCAGGTCGATGCTGAAGTCAATGGCGTATTCACTGTTATCCTGGCCCGGCAGAAAAAGCATCGTCCTTTCTTCCTTCAGCAGCACCTTGCCGTGGTCATCTATCCACTGGCTTTCAACGGCAAGTTTTCCACGGGTATCGCCCGATTCCATGCTGGTTATCTTTATGTGCTTTATCTGAGGCGGCGGCGAGACGTTGTTCCAGAACTCGGTGCCGTTCACCCCGTCAACGCAGAAGAAAATTCCAACGTGATGCCGATGTCCGTCGCTGCCTCCCTTCAATTCCGTCAGGGGGTACCGCCGCGTAACCTCTATCCCCGACGGCGTACGAACCGGAACCAGAACAGGCTTGGCCAGTTCACTGCCGAAAAGATACTGCGTGATGAGGCTGCCGCCGATCATCACTTCAACCTTGTCGTTGCTTTTTACCAGCTCCACGTTCGGCTTTGCCTGCAATGCCGGAACCGGTGCGAAAGCGATTACCGCCGCGAGAACACCGCTCAACCTTTTCATAACGCCAATCTCCTTTAATTAAGACTTAGCTTGTGCGGCCGGACCCGATACCCGCCCGCCTGCATACTTGCTGAACTGCTCCTCGAGCTGCTGCAGCGTTCGGTCCCCTTCGTATATGACCACGAGAAACCTGAAATGCGCGACCCGGCCG